>JBBJMD010000349.1:0-2654 GCA_037719925.1 Ferruginibacter sp. | reverse complement strand
CGTTTGTTGAGGTACAAAAAGGGCATGCCTTTGTTACAGATGAAAATGACAACAAACAAACAAGAAGCAATATTTTCATAGTTTCAAATTTATTAAGTTATTGGCAAAAATAATATATCTTAAAGCTTATAACGCTCAACAGGATTGCATTCCTTTTTAACAACCGCTGTACGAAAGCAATAAATCCGAAAACAGGGGCTGACTTTACCGGCATTAAAATTAAACGTATGATTCAAAGACCATTATCTATCCGGCCGTTCCTTGGGGCCAAAGACTATGAAATATCAAGGAGTTTTTACCGGGACCTGGGTTTTCAGGAAACTGTTTTACTTCCTGGCATGTCATTATTTAAAACTCATCAAACCGGGTTTTACTTACAAAATGCATATGTGAAAGAATGGATAGATAATACAATGGTTTTTTTAGAAGTTGAGGATGCAGATCGATATTGGAACGAACTTTTGGCTTTGGATCTCACCACCAGGTATCCAGGTGTACGACTGGTTCCCATCCGGGATTATGATTGGGGCAGGGAATGTTTTCTACACGACCCATCCGGCATCCTCTGGCACTTTGGCCAATTTATCAGTCGCTGATATTACTGCACGGGTATCAAACCCGGCCTTAACGAAAGTCAAATTTTACCCTCTTGATTTGTTTTATATATAGAATCATGGATGTAAAAAGTAATTACAAAGCGGCACTGATAATACAACAGGCAATTTGTTCCAATTGTACGGTTAAGGCACGTTCACCACATCACTAACAGGCCAGGTGCAGGCAGGTAATATTTTTTTTAAGTAAAGGATGAGAGGCATCGTATTTTATTTAAATCAACCTCTTTGATACAGCTTGATTATATTTATACTATAAACACTATCGATGAATCCAAATTCTATTGACCTCTTGCTTGTAGAAGACAGTACAGATGATGCCGAATTAACGATCCGTGAGTTAAAAAAGCATCATATGGCAAATAATTTATTCCGCGCCAGGGATGGCGAGGAAGCACTTGACTTCATTTTTGCCACGGGAGAATTTTCAGGTACAAGAGATATTTTACAAAGGCCTAAACTAATCCTTCTTGATATTCATATGCCCAAAGTAAGCGGCATCGAAGTTTTAAAAAGGGTGAAGGAAGACCCCCGAACAAAATCTACCCCTGTGGTCGTCCTCACTTCTTCACGGGAGGACCCGGATATTAAAATTTGCTATGAACTGGGTGTGAACAGCTATATCGTTAAACCGGTAAGCTTTGAAAAATTTGCAGAAGCTATCCGCAATCTTGGTTTTTACTGGTTACTCCTTAATCAGCATCCAACATAAAAACTACCTTTCTTAAATTAATTGTCCGGGTTTACAGCGGCAGGCTGAAATAAAATGTTGCCCCAATATTTTTTTTTAGCTTCTACCCATACCTGCCCGCCATGTTTGGAAACTATCTTTTCCACAATGGCAAGGCCAACGCCGGTCCCTTCAAATTCATTGGTGCTGTGTAACCGCTGAAAAACCTGGAATAATTTATCCTTGTACTTTTCATCGAAACCAACCCCATTATCTTTTACAAAAAAGATAATTGATTTACCCTCGGTATAAGAACCGATCTCAATACGGGGTGGAACCGAATTACGTGAGTATTTGATGGCGTTAGAGATAAGGTTGATCCAGGCCTGCCGGATAATGGTTAGGTCAGCCGTTGAATCGGGCAGTACCCCTATCTGCCAATTGATCTCCTGGTCCCCGTTATCGAGCTCTTTCACCACATCATTTACCAGGTCCTGCGTATTCATACGGTGCTTTTCTATATCCAGCCTAGCCATCCTGGAGAAGCCAAGCAAATCATCGACCAGGTTCCCCATTTTAAGGGTATTGCTTTTGATCCGTGTGATTAATCTTTTTGCTTCATTGTCGAGCTGGCTTATGTACTCGTCCTCAAGTATAGAGGTAAAGCCAGTAATGCTTCGCAATGGTGCACGCAGGTCATGGGATACGGAGTACGAAAAAGTTTCCAGTTCCTTGTTCACTATTTCCAACTGGTTAGTACGTTCCTTCACTTTTTCTTCCAGGTGTTGATTAAACTCGCTTAAGTGACGGTTCTGATCCTCGATCTGTGCAAGCATTCCGTTAAATGAATCGGTTAGAGAACCCAGCTCATCATTACCTGTTTTTGCTGCTCTTAAGGAATAATCCTGTTGATTGGTGATCGTCCGGAGGGTGTTTGCCAAATTAAGCACAGGGGTAGAAATACTTTTTTGCAGGATATTAGAGAGCAAATACGCCAGCAGCAGGGATACCAGGACAATTGTGCCGGTGATGATCGCATAAAGCCTGAAGCGATCATACATCGTCCCCAAGTCTGACCGAACGTACAGTGTTCCCTGGAGATGACCGTCTTGTATAACCGGCTCAAATAATTCAAGAAAAGCACTGCTGAAAATATAACCCGCAGGTAGGGGAGTATCGGGAAAAGAGCCGACATTCCGTTGTGTTGTGTAATGGGCGAATAGCTTTCCCTTCTTATCATAAAGACAAGCTGCCACTACGTTTTTTTCTGTCCTCAGGGCCAACAAAATCTCTGTTGCATCATCAGCGTTTTCAAAAGCAAGCGCAGCTGTACTGTTTACAGCGATGATCTTCCCAATGGTAGTTATCTT
>JBBJMD010000348.1:0-2667 GCA_037719925.1 Ferruginibacter sp. | reverse complement strand
CTTCAATTTTTTGTTGACCTGTTAAAATTTTAACCGGAAAGAAAGATGAAATACCTGGCCGCACTTCCGGTTATTTTTTATCCTGGTACATTTGATTACTTCTTTCCATGCAGCAATTCACGCATAATCCTGGTGAGATAGAAGTGATACCCCTTTGAAAATAGTAAGGGGAATAAAGCAGTTGATTATAAAAACAAAGGGAAGGAATACTTTGTAAAAATGAAAAATAAAAGGCAGTTGGTAGTGAAAAATCTCCCGGGCAATTAATTTGAAGCATGCATCCAAAAGATATATCTCTCCTTCCTTATACCTATTTATTACCGGACGAACGTATTGCCCTTTTCCCGCTTCCCGAAAGAGATGATGCCAAACTATTGATATATAAAAATGGCACATTGCAGGAAGACCGCTATAAAAATATTGCACAATTCCTGCCCGCCAAAAGTTTGCTGCTATTTAATGATACCAGGGTAATACAGGCAAGGGTACTGTTTCAAAAAACTTCAGGCGGGAGTATAGAAATTTTTTGCCTGGAGCCCTTCGAAACCGTGAAAGAGTATAATACTGTGATGGGCAAAAAGGAAAGGTCACAATGGAAATGCTTGATCGGCGGAGCAAGTAAATGGAAGGAGGGGGTACTTATTAAACAATTAAACATCCAGGCTACGCCCGTTGAATTACAGGCGCGCCTTGTTCAAAAATTACCGGATGCATTTGTAGTGGAATTGTCGTGGCAGCCTGGGGAATTTACTTTTGCTGAAATCATTGACCAGGCTGGCGACACACCGCTTCCTCCGTATATAAAGCGAAAGCCGGCAGAAACCGATAAAGAAAGGTACCAGACCATTTACGCCAAACATGATGGGTCTGTTGCCGCGCCTACTGCCGGTCTTCATTTCACGCCAGGTATTTTCTCAGCACTAAAACAAAAGGGCATTTCTTCAGGATATATTACGTTGCATGTTGGGGCGGGCACATTCAAGCCGGTGAAGTCGCCCACACTGAACGGCCACCGGATGCATGCAGAATGGATAGAGGTGGCCGCAAGCACTATTTATCAGCTACTGGAAAATATCAGTAATGGAATAATACCAGTGGGCACCACTTCATTGCGAACACTCGAAAGCATTTACTGGATGGGGGTAAAATCTATCCTTTACCCGGAGAGTAAGCTGGAGGATTTAACAATATATCAATGGGATGTTTATGAAGAAGACCTCGCTGGTAGTGCTATTCCTGTGAAAGAGGCTTTCATTGCCCTGCTCAGCCGGATGAAGAAAAATGACTCCCAAAGAATTATCGTACAGACGCAGATACTGATAGCGCCTGGCTATAAATTTAAAGTGGCGCGGGCCCTAATAACGAATTTTCACCAGCCCCAATCTACGTTATTGCTATTGATCGCTGCGGCAATTGGGGAAGACTGGAAGCAGGCATATAATTATGCTTTGGAAAACGACTTTCGATTCCTGAGTTATGGCGATGGAAGTTTGTTATTCCTGCCCGCTCCTGCTGATGAATTCAAATAAAAAATAACCGGGTGAATTACAAATAACATTGTACTCGATGCTGTAAAGCGCTTTATTGCTGTATCGTTACGGGGGTCCCTACGGGAATATAACTAAACAGGTCTTTCATTTCGGTATATTTTACAGACACACAACCATCGGTCCAGTTGTAAAAATTGTCAACGGTCCATTCTTCCTCCGGCCTGGTAGCATGTATCGCAATACCTCCGCCAATCTTCGCATTTTTTGGCAACAATCCACGTTGTTTACGGTCATTAAATCGCTGAACAGATGTATTGTTTGGAAAATCCAGCAGTAACTCGTACGACCATTTGGGATGGATCTTTTTTTGGATGACCTTAAAATGCCCGTCAGGTGTTTTTTTGTCACCTTCGCGCATCTTGTCTCCCAGGTCTTTGCTGCCAAACACTATCGGGTAGGTGGCATACCACCCTTCTTCATCATATACCTTTAATTCGTAATCACTTTTGTCGATGATTATGGAATAGGGATTTTCCTGCAGCTTTACATGTAAAGGGTTGACAGCCGTGCTTTCAACAGATTTTTTAGCCAGGCTGTTTTTTTTTTCGCCGGGTACGAAAGCCATCAACGCCATGATAGAACATAAAGCACAAGCGCGATACATATTTGACACCTTCATAACTCGGAAAATTTTAGGAACACTAGTCAAACGTTATGCCACCTAAATATATTATATCAAATTTGTTAACATTGCCTATTGTTTTAACATAAGTAAATCCAACGGCATATCCATTTCAACTCATGTCACCGGCGCTCACTATTCCCGCGCCAGGCTTTTTTTTATCCTGCAGGCTAGTCAGGAATGCCGCAGTATAGAAACTAAAATACGGAATTGGTAAACGTCAAATATTGCTTCCGGCATTTAATAACTCCAGGCCTGGAAGCGCGATGTAATGTACCTGGCTTGGCTGTTGGTCAAAACACCAACAGCGGCCTGAGTTGTTGATGTTAGTAGCTTGGCCATTGTTGGTATTTCACCAACAACTTTAAGTCTTCCCAGGGAAAAAATAAAAATCTTTTAGAATGAGCATTCTCTGTTCCTGCGCGCGGTTGCGGAAGTTTTTATTAATTGTGTAGGGAAAATAATGACTGTTCTGTTGTCGGAAACTAATCAAAT
>JBBJMD010000124.1:0-12051 GCA_037719925.1 Ferruginibacter sp. | reverse complement strand
TTACGAATACAACTATCATCAATCCATTTTTTATCCAAAACTTTTTCATCGTCTTAATTTTTTCTTCGCCAGGGATATCCTGGTAATCATTCCGGTTACGGCCCCGCCGGTTAATATTACCCGGATCACCATAGTATATCCTCCCTGCCTGTTAGTAGTTTAATATTTCATTTTTCAATACACTTAACCGTTCTCTCAGGTGTAATACAGCGTAACGTTTACGGCTGATAAGTGTGGCCACACTTACACCTGTTTGTGCCTCTATTTCTTTAAAAGGGATACCTTCCATTTCATTTTGGACAAATACACTGCTTTGTTCCAGCGGCAACTCTTCCAGTGCCTGCTGCAACACTTCCCAAAATACATTGCGTAAATATTCCGTTTCCGGGTTGTCGTTAGTAGGTAACAGCATTTCTTTCCAGTCAAGCATGGCTTCATCTGTTTCAAGACTGCTCAAAACATCATCGGCTAATGGCAGTTTTTGTTTGCGGTAGCTGTCGGTGATTTTATTGCGGGCTACCCTGTACAGCCAACTACTGGCCTGTTCTATGGGTTCCGTATTCCCGGCAAACTGGTAAAACACATCCTGCAAAATGTCTTCTGCATCTTCTGTACTTGCAACACGCTGCTTAATAAAACCAAACAGCCGCTTGCTGATCCCTTTTATGGTATGGGTAATATTATTGTTGCGATCAGCGCTCATTGCCGTTGTTATGGTCAGTACATCCTTCATGTATAATCTTGTAGACGAATGGTAACCACCCATATTTTAAACAAGAAAAATATTTCTTAAGGGCACCGGCAAGTTACCCAACCTTTATCTTATGGCAATTTTTGACAAACTGTAACAGCGTAGAAGTTTTTCAACAATTTTGCCTGGCCTGGTACAAAAAGCTTCAGATTTTTCAATGGTACGGTTTTGGCATTGTTTCCTTAGGATTTTGTCACATTTTAAAAATACATTATGACCTCCCTTAAAAATAAAACTATCGCAATCCTCACTGATAATGGATTTGAAGAAGAAGAACTGACGAGTCCCAAAAAAGCCCTGGAAGAGGCTGGTGCCACTGTTCATATTATATCCCTTCAAAAAGATGTGGTTAAGGCCGGGACCACGATCATTGGTCTATTACATTGCCCGTTGACGTGCCTTTAGAGGAAGCTAACAGCGACGATTATGATGCCCTGATGATACCCGGTGGCGTGATGAATCCTGATAAAATGCGGTCGGAAAAAGTATATGTGTCATTTGCACGGGAATTTTTGGAAGCGGGAAAGCCGGTAGCAACTATTTGCCATGGGCCACAATTATTAATCGAAACAGAAATGCTATCCGGACGCGAAGTAACTTCATATCCATCCATTAAAACGGACCTTAAAAATGCAGGCGCAAGCTGGTACGATAAGGAGGTGGTCATTGATAACGGGCTGGTTACGAGCAGGAGCCCTAGTGACCTGCCAGCCTTTAATCAAAAAATGATCGAAGAATTTGCGAAAGGTATTCACAAACTGCCTTCTGCTGATTTGGTTTAACGTACGGTTTGGAAATGTGGCGGTATTTCAAAATTGTCAGCTCTTAACCGAAGCTAAATTTTTTTATAAAAGTTGATTGTTTATTCTATGACATGGTGTTATTCGGTGGTTGGAACAGAAGCCATTTAGCGCACTAAAACCCAGGCATAAATTTGTCGCCGCGCCTTATTTACCTGAGGCCGTGGAATGGCAGGCGGCGCTGGTATAGCATTTTTCACTGGGCTGTAATAGTGTTGCCGTTTGCATGCTTGGCATCGTGCGCATTAGCGTTTGATAATAAACCCGCTCATTTAGGATACTATCGTCATTGAAACACCCCTATATTTCAACAGCACTGTATTTGCGAATAATTTTGGGTAAGTACGGGCAAGATTTAAAATGTAAATCACTTCTTGATCCTAATCATTCATATAAACGGCGTTTACAGCCGTATTACAACGGGAGTAAGAAAGCTTGTTCTACTCGGTTGAATAGAAAGAAAGAGGAGATATCAGCACGAATGTTCCTGAAGGAGCTGGGGTATAGACATACCGATATTGGTCATTTGCCCGATTAAAAAGAACGATTTCATCAAAACAATTTACTACATGTACACATGCGTTACCGTGTAAAAAGTACAGCAAGGAACGCAGGGTCCATTTAAGAAGGATCAATGAAAGTGGCCCGTTAGCTGATATCTCGGACAATATCTATTGTTCATTAGGTTGCCTTATCCTTCGTATTTCTGATAAGCCCTATACCTGCTGAAAAAAAGATAGCGCCCAGTACACCATAAATAGCAATAGCTTTTATATTTCGAGTACCATCGCCACCATTCATAAAATAGACAGCGGCAGCGATGAGTCCTCCAATACCCAGCAGCGTTAAAACAATTCCCAGTATTCTTTTTTCCATATATTTAGTTTAAGCTTATTTCGAAAATAGGTGCTCGTCGGAGTGGGCAAATTTACCCTAAACTTAACGAATTTTTTGTAGTAAGGTGATTTCATTGTATTTTTTTACGATAAAGCAAGATGATATATATCAACTGGTGAGAACGAGCGCTATAAATGGGATAAAATTTGCCCCCGAACATGATACAATTGATCCTATTTCTGGAAAAGGAATTGGTTGATCGATCCTGATCCTGTGTGGTTGATTTTCAGGGAGGAATTGATAGTTACACTTATTTAAAATGTTTGCGTTAAATGGACCACCGATGATGAAAATAAATAATCCGAAACAAGTGTGAAAAATTGCCCTGCAAAGCCCGCTATTTTAAATTTATCCTCACATAACTAATTGCGCTTCCTGTATATTTTATATGGTATCTTGTCTATCACTTATTATCACCTACTAATTTTTATGCGAACCATTTATTCTCTTTTATTTTTTACCAGTTTATTTGCCACAGGGCTTCCTGCACAGGAAACGAATTCATATAATCCGGTCATTGATGTACTGCATTATAATTTTTCTATCGAAGTGAATGACGCCAATGATGAACTTGTGGCAACTGCTGCGATTTCGCTGGTTTTTCTTCAGGCAACCAGCACCATAGAATTTGACCTGGCCGGTAAAAACGCCGAAGGGAAAGGAATGGCAGTGGTTTCTATAAATGATGGAGAGCTAAAGTTCGAGCACGCAGCCGACCGGCTGAAAATTAAGTTAGCTGTGCCGGCTAAAAGGGGTGATAGCATTGTTTGCAGGGTCAGTTACAGGGGCATTCCTGCTGATGGACTGGTATTTAGCCAGAATAAATTTAAGCACCGGACCATATTTGGCGATAACTGGCCCAACAGAGCCCATAACTGGCTCCCTTGTGTAGATCACGTTTCAGACAAAGCAGGTGTTGATTTTATGGTAACAGCGCCCGACCATTACAAAGTTATTTCAAACGGAATATTAGTTGAAGAAAGTTCAATGGGCGCACATAAAAAATTTACCCACTGGAGCGAAGCAGTACCCTTACCAACCAAGGTAATGGTGATTGGGCTGGCCGATTTTGCCGTAAACTATGCAGGTAACGTAGACTGTATACAAGTGTCGAGTTGGGTGTTCCGGGAAGATAAGAAAAACGGGTTCTATGATTATGCGCAGGCAATGGAGATACTGCCTTTTTTTATAAGGCAGGTAGCACCTTATCCTTATAAAAAGTTGGCCAACGTGGAAGCCATTACAATATTTGGGGGAATGGAAAATGCAAGCGCCATTTTTTATAATGAACGGACTATCACGGGCAAGCGTGGGTATTCAGAAGAACTCATCGCTCACGAAATTGCCCACCAGTGGTTTGGAAATTCGGCAACGGAATCAGGATGGCCGCATGTATGGCTCAGCGAAGGCTTTGCCACGGGATTCGCCAACATGTACCTCGAAAATAAATACGGACCCGACACGCTGAAAGCAAGGTTAAAGAAACAGCGTAAAGAAGTGATTGAATTTTCAAGGATCCGTTTTACCCCAATAGTTGACAGCAGTGAAAAGAAAAATTTTCTTGTGTTGCTCAACCGCAATTCTTATGAAAAAGCAGGATGGGTATTGCACATGCTTCGCCGGAAGTTAGGAGATTCATTGTTCGCGAAAGGGGTTCGTAATTACTATGCAAACTATGCAGGCCGTAACGCATCTACACCTGATCTGCAAAAAGTAATGGAAGATGTTTCCGGGACAAATTTGAAAGACTTTTTTCAGCAATGGCTGTATTCACCAGGGCATCCTGTGCTTCAGATGACCTGGCAATACGATGAAAAGAAAAAAGTTGTCCTGCTTCGTATCATCCAGCAACAAAAACAATTATTTTCTTTCCCGATAGAATTTAGTTTTATCAAACAAGACGCTTCTCAAAATCCTAATAGAACATTGCAGGTGACAAAGAAGGTGACGCTCCAGGAAATACCAATGGAAATTAAACCCGGGCAAGTGGTAGCTGATCCTGCAATCAACCTTTTATTTGAAGGAAATATTATTGCCGAAAAATAAAAGCAGGTTTTATACTTTCATTCGGCACTTCAGGATTTGCCTTCTTAAAATATCCCCACCATTTCAACGATTAGGTAATGTATGCAAGAAAAGGTTACAAAGAATTTTGCTTGCCGAATCTTTATTGGGGCTATTAAGTATTTTTTTTGAACCAGGGCCACCCTAATTTGCTTCGAGGTTAAACAGTAACTGCCTAAACCGCATCTTTTGGCTTAGTACCGACGCATCCGATATTCAAAAAAAAGCGCAGCATATGTTTGTAACAAGCAAAAGCTGCGATGTTGCAGTTAAACGGCCCCGCGGGCTGAGGAGGCGACTCTAATTAAAAAGTATAATTATAAAGCAGTTGATCCGTAGGAACTTGCATTTACATATCCCTTGGTATTAGCAATGTAAAAACGTATTAAAAAAAGTGATTTTTTAAAAAAAGTAAAAGAAGATCCGGACAACAAAATTTTTACAGTTTTTAAGGGGTTTACATTACCGGGTTTTCTTGCAAACACAACAGTTGAAGGGCCGCGATACATATGCTACCATTTTTTTTCATTGGCTTTCAGCACGCGTATAAAATTTCCACCCGCGATTTTTTTTATATCTGCATTGGAATAACCGGTATTTTTTAATTCAGCAATTAATAACGGGTAGCAACTTACATCATTCATTTGCCGGGGGAAAGATTCTGCCCCATCAAAATCTGATCCGATTCCCACGTGATCCACACCAATCAGCTTTGCGATATAATCAATGTGTTGCACAAGTGTGCTTAGAGGCGGTCGCAATGAATCGGCCTCCCGGGGATATAGAGCGAACAAGCGGATAATAGCGAGGTCGGGATTGCCCAGGATTATTTGTAATGAATCGAATGCAGGCTGGTGCCTGGTAAGAAATCCATTTCTTTTATTTTCATAGGAACTATCCAGGAAGCCACTATAAAAATTTACAAATACCACACCGCCATTTTTTTTGATTGCCTTTAACTGGTCATCCTTGAGGTTTCTCCTGTGGCTGTTTAATGACCAGGCGCAACTGTGGGAAGCAATCACCGGTTTGGACGTAACCGCTATCACATCTGAAAAGGTCTTTTCTCCAACATGTGATACATCTACCATAACACCTTCATCATTGAGTTTTTTAACGATCTCCCTTCCCATGGCAGTTAACCCTAATTGCGGCAGCGAATCTTTTTTTGTTTCCTCATCTCTTGCAGAAGTGGCCCAGGTGGTACTGTTGTTCCAGGTTAGGGTAAGGTATTTCATTCCACGATTAATAAGGCTATCGAGCAAGTCCATCCGCTCAGCGATCATGTGGCCGCCTTCTACTCCAATCATAGCGGCAAACTTTTGCTGTCTCAGGGCTTTCTTAAGTGCCTTCGAGTTGGTCACCAGTGTAATTTTATCAGGGTTTCTTTCAATTAGAGAAAGCAGGGAATCTATTTCGCGAATAGCTTGTGCAAAGGCTTTTTCTCTGGTATACTTTTCATCGCACCACACTGAGAATACCTGGGCTACGAGGTTGCCTTTTGCTGCTTTTACAAGGTCGAAATTTAGTTCCGGCTGACTGGTAGCAAGGTTAGCGCCAGTTAGTATTTGCATGGACATTACATCATTGTGCGTATCGATAATATTAATATTTGGTTTTTTATGCTGGGCAGTCATTAGCAAACAGATTGACAGCATCAAAAAAAGTATAAATAATTTAATCATTTCTATCGTTTTAAATGTGCATGTTGATGCTGTAAATTATACATTAATTCTAATTCATTACCATCAAATGCTTAAATACATACAGCATCTTCCTTTAGTGCAGGGTATTATTTTCAGGATGTAGCTGGCTACAGTGCGGGGGTATACTAACGGTTACGAATAACGCTAAATGGCTTTAATTTTATTATTTTGGCACGTCGGGCACAACATGATGCCACCCTCCGGTTGGATATCTTTTATTTTAATTCTTCGAGCCATTCAGTTAATGAAATACACGTTTACAACCATTATATGTAAAAAATACACGATGTAGCTTAAAAAGTATGTTGGGCATCATTATTGAATACACCTGTAACCCTTTACCAGTAAGGATTTACGAGGATAAACTATTTTTTTGGAGTAAATAAAGGCCGTCTATTTTAGTATAGAATCAATAAAACATCGTCTTACCTTCACATCAGCAACAGCAATTCTTACCATTGTTGTTCGTACTTTTTAACTGTAGTAGACTTATTAAATGTACCCTTATTCATTTTGTACCTACTCCGGGAACTCTGCAAAGAGTTAACCATCGCCAGCCATATCAAAAGATTTACCACACGTTTGCAATTTATTTTCCGCTGTATGATAAGAATTTAACCTTTTGTTGTTTAATCAACAAATTGTAACAATAATTATTAAACAATAAAATTAACAACCATGACAAAGTTTAAGAACATCGCAGTAGCAATTGCTTCGCTGGTACTATTTACAAATATTACCCGGGCACAAGTTATCCCGGCAAGTTATTCAGTAAATTATGAAGAGCCGCTGGCAGTTAAATACCTCGGTAGTGATGATAGCTACCTTACCTTCCAGGTTAGTGTGCTTTCTGACATCCCGGACAACGCCATATTTGCGATCACAGACAAAACAGAAGGTGAACTGTATTCCGTAAAGTTTACCCCAAAATATAAGGCGCAAATTGTTAAAATTGAAAAGACGGGTCAGCAGGTATTAAATTTTAAACTGGTGGTAGGTAGAAAAATCTATTCAAAATCCTTTATTGTAAATACAAGTAAAATAGAAACCACAACAGTTTCAGAAAATGATGTTACAGTCTTGTAACTGATGATTTACTAAAAATTAAAATTAACATTATGACAAAGTTAAAGAACATCTTTTTGGCTGCTGCATCGATCGTATTCTTTGCGAATATTACAAATGCCCAGTCAGTAAAAGCCAGTTATTCAGTTACTGCTGAAGACCCGCTTAAGGTACAGTATCTTGGTGACGATGGCGATTACCTGCTTTTCAGGGTAACCCTTCTGTCGGCTCACCCTGCAAAAGCACAATTTGCCATTGAAGACAAAAATGAAGGAAAACTCTATTTATCAGGGCTGGCAAAACAATCAAAAGTGTCTACCATAAAAATTGAAAAAAGAGCTGCTGACCAGGTGTTAAATTTCAGATTGGTACTGGGAAGGAAAACGTTTACAAAATCCTTTTCAATAAATACCAGCCTGGTAGAAACAACAATCGTGTCTGAAGCCGACCTCACTAAATTATAAGGACTGCGCTTTAATCCCGGTAAATTATCATCTCTTGCATTGCAGCCTTGAAATAATTATTATTTTCAAGGTTGCAGTTGCAGGGATAGTACAAATCTGATGCGTCCATATTAGCCATGACAGTATTACCTGACTGCCACAATTTTAAAGGTGCCCCTGGCATCTACAAGGATGTAAAGACTTTGAAGTGCTGCGTTTATTTTGCAATAAATTGATACCGCAGGGTACCAGGCATAAGATGGAGCCTGGCGGCATTAATTTCTTTCTGCACTTTGCCTCCCTCTAATTTTTATCTTTGCGGATGCATAATTTTACCAACGTCCTCTTCATTATCGTAATCCTGGTGGGGTTATCAGCTTTTTCGGGGAAGATCAGGTTGCCTCTACCCATCCTTTTATTAATAGTAGGTGTTTTGTTGGGTATGGCTCCGTTTTTACCCGATCTTGCTCTTGATCCGGAGATTGTATTCCTGGTTTTTTTGCCGCCCATTTTATATGACGCAGCATCTAAAACCTCCTGGCTTGATTTTAAAAAAGAGATACGCCCTATATCGACACTCGCCATAACGCTGGTATTTTTTACAACAGTTGCAGTGGCCGTTGCAGCACACTATTTTATACCAGGATTTAGCTGGCCACTGGCATTTTTACTTGGCGCCATTGTATCTCCTCCCGATGCGGTGGCTGCCACCAGTATTACGAAAGGACTGGGACTTAACCGGCGGGTGATTACGATCATAGAAGGTGAAAGCCTTGTCAATGACGCCTCCGCACTGATAGCTTACAAATATGCGGTAACGGCAACGATTAGTGGCGTGTTTGTTTTCTGGAAAGCTGGCCTGGGTTTTTTATTGGTTTCAACAGGGGGCATTATCATTGGCTTGGTGCTGGGTTATTTACTGGTCTTTGTACACAAAAGAATCACCGATAATGAAATTGTAGAAACAAGCATGAGCCTGTTAACCCCGTTTGTAGCTTATGCACTGGCCGAGCGATGCCATGTTTCAGGGGTTCTGGCGGTAGTGACCGCCGGTTTCTTTATTTCATGGAATTCAAGGGAAATATTTTCTTTCCAAACAAGGTTGCAGACCAAAGTAGTTTGGGACACCGTAGTCTTTGTCATAAACGGACTGGTGTTTATTCTCATAGGTTTGCAGATGCCTGCCATTATTACGGGCTTTAAAGAATATAGTTTTATACAAATGCTTGGTTATGGACTGCTGGTCACTTTTGTTACAATTGCTGTTCGTATCATTTGGGTGTTTGTGGGAGCATATAACCAGTCTATTTTCAGGAGGAACAAAGCTGTCACCCCTGCGGATGATGATGGCCAGGAAGTTTCCTGGAAAAATGTATTAATAGTTGCCTGGACGGGTACGCGGGGCGTGGTTAGCCTTGCCACAGCCCTGGCGTTGCCGATAGCCCTAAAGGATGGAGCTGGTTTCCCGCAGCGCAACCATATTCTCTTTTTTACTTTTATCGTTATCCTGTTTACACTGGTTGTGCAGGGCCTTACACTCCCGTTGCTGATACGTCTGCTTGGTATCAAAACAGAAGACGGGTTGCAAAAGAAGCAAGACAGGGACCTGGAACTTACCCTGACTGAGAATATACTGCGGTTTATCAACGAGGGTATTCCCGGTGAAATTGATGAGAAGGTAAAGGACCAGGTCAGGAAAATATATGATACGAACTACAATATACTTTCTCAAAAAAAGCGTGTAAACTCCCTTCCGAAAGCTACACTTATAAGCCAGCTTACCTTTATAACCCAAATGCTTTCGGTGCAGCTCGAGATTGTAAGGTATAAACGTGAGTTGCTGATCCGTTACCAGAAGGAAGGAACATTCAACGAGGAATCTATCATTAAAACCGTATCGGAACTGGATATCGAGGAGATGCGTATTCACAGTATGATATCAAAAAGAGAAGATGATTCAAAAAGGCTGTGACAGAACGCGAGGTTGCCGCTTGCCTCTTTTTATTAGCAAGGATGAACAACGGAATCAGCATTTTTTATTTTCATTGCATTCATGAAAATAGTCCTGTCAGGAGATCATATTTTGCCTGATAATCTCCATGAGGAAGGTTTTGTAATTCTCCCCAATTAATAATTCAGCAGTTACGTTTTTAAGCAAGATTCGGTTGCCTTCAATGCCGGTAACCCGGTTGATCGGAATGATAAAAGATTTATGTATCCTGATGAATTGCCTGGTGGGCAGATGATTTACCAGGTCTTTCAGATTGGTGTATACCAGTGTTTTCTGTCCGCCGCAAAAAATGGCTACATAATTTTTCATACCCTCGATGTAATCGATGTCATCGAGGTTTATCTTTAATAATTTTCCTTTGGATTCGGTCTTTACAAAAATGTAGCCTTCTTCATTTTTTGTATCGGGGTCGCCAGCTTTTTCAGTAATTATCTTCACGGCTTTTTGCACAGCAATTAAAAAACGCGGGAAGCGGATAGGTTTTAGCAGGTAGTCTACCACCTCCAGGTCAAAACCTTCAATAGCAAATTCGCTATAGGCCGTGGTAAGTATAACACGGGCTTTTCCATTGATCGCTTTAACGAAATCTATTCCTGAGAGATCAGGCATTTGGATGTCTAAGAAGACAAGGTCAACTTTCTGCGTTACCACAGTTTGTAATGCTTCTATCGGACGGGTACTGGTGCCCACCAGTTCCAGGTATGAAGTCTGGTTGATATAATGAACGAGTATATCAATCGCATGTTGCTCATCATCTACAATTAAACACCTGATCATAATTCTTTAATGGTTAATGCGGTTGTGTAAAAATCTGATTCGTCCTTAATAAGCAATTCATAATTACTCCCATAAGCAAAGTCAAGACGGTTTCGGATATTATCCAATCCGAGCCCGGTAGACATTTCTTTGGGGCCCGATTTCTTTTTATTGCGGCAGTAAAAATATAACTGCTTTTGCCCGATGGTGAGGTTTATTTCAATGGGATGGTCTACGCTTTGCAGGTCACCATGTTTGAAGGCATTTTCTACTACGGTGATCAATAAAAGCGGAATGATTTCAATTTCGTTCACTACGCCTTTAACTTCAAAACGCACATGCAGGTTGTTGCTAAAACGAAGCTGGTTGATCTTTATTACGTTTCTTACATGCGCGATCTCATTTTTTAACGGCGCCTTGTCATCGCTCCCTGTGGCTTCTTGCAATGCATAGCGCATAATTTCGGATAAAGTTAAGATTCCTTCAGACAACTCGGCGGAATAAGGTAAGGATTTGGCATACAAAAAATTAAGGGTATTGTGCAAGAAATGCGGGTTGATCTGTGACTTTAAAAATTTGAAATTTGCCTGCGACTTATCTATTTCCAGCTGCATTTTTTGTGCTTCCAAAATTTTTCGGTGCTTTTTTTCATCACGAAGGTTGTTCAGGTATGCGAGCAATAAACTGGCTGCCGTAAAAACTGTTGCAGATGCAAAAAACGAAAACATTAAAATACCCGTGGTAATCTTGTTATCCGTAACCGCCTTTTCCGGAAACAATTTATACATTCCCAGGAAATAGAAAAATTCACAAAAGAGCAATAATAAAGAGGCGGGAAAATAATAGATCGCATCTTTTTTCCCGGTCATTAAGGTGTTATAATAATTGAGAGAAAAATAATATAAGAACGTTTGGCAGATTATCCCTGAAAATTGTTTGAGGAGTGTCTTTGAAGAAAAGAATTCGGTCATGGTATTTTTCCCCTGCACCTCTTGTAAGAAGGTGACAAAGTAGCCCACCAATAAAAAAAAACCGTAAACCGTAAGCAATACCCAAAAAACGGATTTTAAAGAATATCTTTTTTTTGTTTGCATTAGTAATTGGTGATTATTTATCTGACCGTGAATTCTATGATTTAGTGGATTTAGATATTGCAACATATTAGATATTGCAGGGGCTGAGATCGGTGTTTGAGATCGTGTTACCAAATATAACGATCCCTGGTAATTTGGTTTTAACTGTAACGCAACCGCTGCCCAAAGGTATGCCGTACAAGGGAGTGACACAACGGTGCTTAATTGAAAAACCAATGCCGGCCTCAGCATTTTTTAAAACAGATGGCATCTATTATAGATGCCATCTGAATAGGCTGTAAAATTATTGCCCGATCCCTGGCGTTGCGCCGCCACTTTGTTGCACTCTTTTTATTTCATCGTCTGCGCCGGTACCGCGCTGGCGGGCGGCTTTCACCTGGTTGCTGCCAAAGCGGTACACAAAATTCAATTTAAATTGCCTGCTTTCCCAGCGGGAAGATAAGTTTGTGCGCTGACCCGCAAAA
>JBBJMD010000347.1:0-2686 GCA_037719925.1 Ferruginibacter sp. | reverse complement strand
TCCTAAAGTACCCATGCTACAGGGAACGATGATCATGATATTGTATTGGCCGCTACCGGAGGCAAAAGGAGCCATAAAATCCTGCTGGGTGTAATATTTTACCGGGTAATCCAAATATGCTGTATTAGATAATTCTGTGTTCCAAACGGTTTTAGCGTTTTCAGTTAAAATTACTGACAGTTCCGCCCATTGACCTGTCATAGTGATCAGTTTATCCAACAGGACTTTGACATAGACCGATCCGCTGGCCCCGGTAATCGCTATTACAATTTTATTCATTTACTTTGCAGTTAAATTAAGTCTAAGCTACTAAACAAATATTGTATGCGAAAGTTTACCCTTTTTTTTCTCTCTTCGATGATTGTGATGTTGATGGCTTCTTTCCTGGTGCCTAAAAAGGAAAAAGTACAATGGTTAAGTATAAAAGAAATGCAGGCTGCTTATAAGAAAAATCCAAAACCCATAATAGTAGATGTATATACAAACTGGTGTGGCTGGTGCAAAGTGATGGATAAGGAAACCTACAATAATGAAAAAGTAGCAGCCTATATCAATGAAAAATATTATGCCGTTAAATATGATGCGGAAAGCAAAGAAGCGGTTGAGTGGAACGGGAAACAATATTTATATAATGCTCAAAACAAAGTCAATGACATGGCCGTATACCTGATGTATGGGCAAATGAGTTATCCTACCACGGTATTTTTAAGCACGCTTGATGCAAAACCTGCACCTTTAGCCGGTTATTTAAAACCAAAAGAATTGGAGATACCCCTTAAATTCTTTGGTGACGGGGCCTATAAAACAAAGAATTTCCTCGACTATTCAAAAAGTTTTACTGCAAGCTGGTAACGCATGCATTAAATTAGCTGCCAGGATAATTACTATTTTGAAGTGAGGATTTCCAACCCATTTTTTTATTACCGGCCATCTCTCGCACTTTCAAATATTCCCATAGCATAGTTGCAGCCCAAATTTTGCGAAACCCAAAACAAATTTTCAAGCACCGGTTTCTTACCAGGTTACGTTCCTGATCTACAGGCCATTTTTTTAATACTCGTCATACATTTACGGTGTGTAAACTAACTACAAATAACAGAGATGGGGGGATAATACTGTAGAGAAAGGAATGATGAAGATTCCCTTTATAGAACGTTATTGGTGATGATATATCTTCCTGTTAACAAATACCGCAAAACGGCACTGGTAAGCTCGATATTTATTCTTAAAGATTTCATTGTCATTATTTATATAATTACTATTTGCTGATTAATTGGCTGTTAACAAAAAAGACCATCGGGCTGGTAAATATGCTGCTTACCT
The DNA here is from genome assembly GCA_037719925.1 of Ferruginibacter sp. Taxonomy (GTDB): domain Bacteria; phylum Bacteroidota; class Bacteroidia; order Chitinophagales; family Chitinophagaceae; genus Ferruginibacter. The sequence continues at coordinate 1,363 of JBBJMD010000347.1, read as the reverse complement.
GTAAAACAAAACAAACTGCAATTAGTTCAAGCATGTCCTGTACACACTTGCCACAACCCCCCCGAGCCTTTAACGATAATATCTTGATGCAAAATTATGAAGTCAAAAACCTAACCACAATTTATTCGGAACAACGTAACCGGACGCTTTACTATCGTCCGCATAATTGTTAGTAGCGCATTTATTCAATGTTGCAGCACGGATTTTATTTGCTGCCATGCGTTCCTGTTTATTTCATTGTTTATTAAAATATTCCTCATGTGCCAGCAAAACAAGAGCAGGAACCAGTGTTCTTCTAAAATAAGGCAAATCCTGAATTATAGGCAGTATCTTCTAACCATTATAAACAGCCGGATTATTTATACCTTTCCACCGGTCTTGTCAGACAGGTAGGCCCGCCACCGCCTTTTACACTGATCTCATATCCTTTATATACGGATACTTTACAACCCGCGTTTTCCAGTGCAGCCTTTGTTTTGGGATTGCCATCAACCATTAAACATTCCCCTGGTGCAAGCGCAAGCACATTGCACGCCATGCTTTCAAATTCTTCACCAGGTACTTCTACAAATTGGTAACCGAGCTTTAATAAAAATCCCGAAAAGTGATCGGCATTAATGGAGCGTAAACCACAGCAAGCGCTTTATCAACCGGGCTTATAATTGACATAAGGTGAAAAACATCTTTGGGCCCCTTGTAATGCGGCAAGGGAACGGTGATTACCTGAATTCCCACCGGGTACAACAACGCCTTTAATTGCAGGATACCTTCGCTGTTTGTCCGGTAACTGTGCCCGACCGCAAGTGTATGTTCGTCAAGCCAGGCAACGTCACCGCCTTCAAGCTTGCCAGGCGCGGTTATCGAGCCGAGCACTTTAACTCCGTTCGCTTCAAATGCTTTTCTTTCAGCAAGCGGTTCGTTTCGTCTTGCAGCCTTGCCCATGTTACAAATGATCATTCCGTAGTCTGTAGCGATGGCGGCATCACGGCAGTAAACGGAATCCATATTTACAGATGGATCTTCGGGCAGGTAACAAACAATTGCGCCCTGCTTTGTAATCAATGATTGAAAGGACGAATATTCCGCAACGGCTTCTGTAAGAACAGGCTTGCCTGAATAATTCAAACTCTTCCAATGCTGTTCGATATGTTCGTCGCTTATAAACGCTTGCTGCACCTTCTTTAAGAACAGGGACCTGATTTTTCCAATTTCGGAATGACAGGTGAAATTCATATGATTTTACAATTGTGGATCTTACTGACTATTTATCGAGCACGATAAAGGTTGTTTTATATTTTAAGTTATTTTTCATTGTTGTCCGACTAAAATCGGGTTTAAAAATGCTGTAAGGCTTTGCAGTCAA
>JBBJMD010000346.1:0-2690 GCA_037719925.1 Ferruginibacter sp. | reverse complement strand
GCACTATGGGGTATTTGGTCCTAATGCGTTGCAATACCTTATACAACCCGTTTACGTATTCAACATATAAATGAGATTGAGGTATTTTGTTCTTTGCCAGGTGGGCAGAATAGGCATTGTAAATAACGGCATTGCAATCCCATTTAATGAATGCCAGTTCCGGATTTTTAGTAAAGAGGTCATCTACAATACCGAAAACGAAATCCTGCACCATGGGATTAGAAAGATCCAGGACCAGTTGATTGCGGTAATATTTTTCAGGGCGATCCGGCTGCCGGATTACCCAGTCGCGATGCTTTTCATACAACTCACTTTTAGGATTTACCATTTCCGGTTCGATCCAGATGCCAAATTTTACTCCAGCCGCGCGGGCTTCTTTAACAAGCCAGCCGATACCATGCGGCAATTTTTTAACATTTTCCTGCCAATCACCCAGGCCGGCGTTATCATTGTTGCGCGGGTATTTGTTACCAAACCATCCATCGTCCAGCAGGAACATATCCACGCCAAGCTTTTTAGCATCTTTAAAAAGGCCGGAAAGCTTATTTTCATCAAAATCGAAATAAGTAGCTTCCCAGTTGTTGAGTAAAGTAAGCCTTTCACCCTGCCCATCCAATACCCGGTATTTTCTTGCCCAGCTTTGTATTTGCCGGCTGGCCGGCCCGGTCCCGTTATTTGAAAGCGTATAAATAAGGGAAGGTGTTTTGAACGTCTTACCCGCTCCGAGCGAATAGGCGGATGCATAAGGATTGATGCCGGTGATCAGCCGCAGGTTCTTGTAGGAATCAACTTCAAAATCGAGTTTATAGTTGCCACTCCATGCCAGTTGCCCAAGCATTACGAAACCACTATTTTCCCTCGCCTGTCCGCCAAAGGAAATAATAAAGTTGGGCGTTCCCAGCAACATGGCCCGTGTGCCTAATTTGCTGTCTATGGTACGGGTACCCTGTAATAATTTTTCTTCATTTGGCTGCATCTCTTTCAGGTATTCGCCCTGGAAGCTCGTGAGGTAAAAATCCCTGTTAGAAAAATAAAGATTGGCAGACGCATATTTATGTAAGACAATGGGCGCTTTTTCATTGTTGGTTATCTCGGCCCATTGCTCGATCACGTTTTCATGGTTCCAGGTTTTATAAAAAAGATCTACTGTAAGTTTATAAAGCGGGTCCTGTAAATGGATGGTTGTTATGCTCGTATTATCATCCGGCCTTGTTGTCTGATGGCTGATATATTTAAGATCCAGGGAGGGGTTGCCATCTGCGTGTGAAACCTGAATGGCGGGTTCGGATAGATTCCAGGTGCCGGCTGGAGTATAAGCATTGTTATAGATACCTGAATTCCCGGATTCATAATTGGTGGTGCCTGCTATCCCGTTATAATCATTGGGATTGCCCAACCTGTTTCCGCAATATACCATCCCAAGATAATTATCCTTATCGGCCTGGAATACCAGCACATAATTGGCTGTTTCAACAGCAACCGTTTGAGAATAACCTGGTGATGAAAATAAAAAGTTAATTAAAAAGGCGGTTAGTATACTGGTATATTTCATCAGCTGTCTTTGCAGTAAATATAAATTTTTAAACCTATACCAGGCTCAGTGGCCGCGGGAAAATTTCGGAAAGGCTTTATTGACTGCAACAATGTTTCGATAGTTGCAAGCGGGAAGTTTTACAGCCCAGTTCATTTGATCTTTTTTAATCATGGCTGTTATGCTTGGAAACGCCTTTATGAATCCATCATCAAAGATGCATTGGAGGTAAGGTTAACCAGTTGCAAGTCACAGTTAATTTCAATGTCATCAATGGAAGCACCCATTTTTTTATAGAACCCAATGGCATTTTCATTCCAGTTGGATACCTGCCAGCGAAGCTTTTTGCAATGCGCTGTTTTAGCCAGGCCAATTATGTAATTAAACAAATTAGCGCCGGTTTTCTGGCCCCGGTAAGGTGCAGTTACATAGAGGTCGTCCAGATACAACACCTTTCCCGTCCAGGAATAATAAGCATGAAAGAATGAAGCGAACGCTACGATGGTATGTTCGCCTGTTTCGGCGACAATACACTGAAAAAAATCCTTATCCTGTTCCATTTGCTCCAGGGTCACAGAAACTTTTCCAGGTGTTTTTTGAAAAAAGGCGAATTCTTTTATTAAGGCTAAAATTTGTGGGAAATCCTTTTGTTCTGCATTGCGAATGGTGATACTCATGGTTTCTATTTAAGATCCTTCAATGTTTCACTCAGATCACCTGGTTTCTTAACAGGTCTTCAAATACATCCCTTTTGCGAATGAGTTTCGCCTTCCCATCTGTTACCAGTACCTCAGCCGGCTTTAAGCGGGAGTTAAAATTGGATGACATTTCAAATCCATAGGCGCCGGCATTATTAAAAACCAGGTAATCGCCTTCCCGCACTTCATGCAATTTCCTGTCAAACGCAAAGGTGTCCGTTTCGCAAATATTGCCTACTACATTATAGATCCTTTCCGCTCCTTTTGGATTGGTCATATTTTCAATATGATGGTAAGCATCATACATCATCGGGCGGATCAGGTGATTAAATCCACTATTAACGCCGGCAAAAACGGCAGCAGGTGTTTGTTTGATGACATTAGTTTTAACCACGAAATAACCGCACTGGCTCACCAGGTATTTACCCGGCTCAAACCATATCTGAATATTTTTCCCGGTT
>JBBJMD010000345.1:0-2703 GCA_037719925.1 Ferruginibacter sp. | reverse complement strand
ATTTGAAAGCATTATTTAACCTTGCCAATGACAAGGGAGAAGTGAGCCCGAATGACTTAAGTAAAACGCTCTTTATTAAAATGCCGACTGTAAACAGTATGATGAAAAAACTGGCCGAAAAAAAACTTGTCCATTATGAAAGTTATAAGCCATTGCGACTTACAGAAAAAGGTAAAAAAGAAGCCGGGCTGATTATCCGCAAGCACCGGCTTACAGAAATGTTCCTGGTGCAAAAAATGGATTTTGGCTGGGAACAGGTGCATGAAATTGCTGAACAGATGGAACACCTGCATTCACCCTATTTTTTTGAAAAGATGGACCAGATGCTCGGCTACCCGACTATAGATCCTCATGGCTCGCCAATTCCTGATAAAACAGGAAAAATAGATTGGGTCAATTATGAAAGATTAAGTGATTGCGTTGCCGGTGATACAGTAAAACTGGCTGCGGTCATTCATACAACGGATGATTTTTTAAAATTCCTTAACAGCCGGGAATTACATTTGGGATTGAAAATAAATATAAGGTCGGTGGAAAAATTTGATGGCAGTATGGTGATTTCTTATAAAAAGAAAACCGGGGAATCAATAAGCCAAACTGTAAGTGAAAGGTTGTTGGTTCAAAAACTGTAGTTGTTGGTTTTGAAGATGGGTAGCCTGTAATATTAGTTCAGCCGCTGAAAATCCAGGTTATAACCATCCTCATTATTGGCTTCTTCCAGGAGTAGTAATTCGTTATCCATGTAGGTAAAAAGATCACCGTTACAAGTGAAGCTGGGCGGGTTGGTATACAAGTATACCAGGTTTTCATTCAGCTGTTCCTTCACCTGGCATAAACATAGGGTAATAAAAATATCGATGAAATTATTAGAAGATTTAGCAAGCCTATACATACAGGAAAAATTTAAATTCAGAAGGTTTTGAATGGAAAAAGGCTTTTACGCCATTTTTTACAAAATTTAAACCAGGACAGAAAAACTGCAAAATTCAATCCAACCTGCCAAATACGGTAAATTTAACTATAGTCAGATAAAAAAGTATGCTTATTCCAGGACTAATTTCTTCAACCTGGGTATTCAAACACTGGAAACTGCAATTCACACCGCTATCCCCGTCCCGGCTAATTTAACAAATAGTTACAGGGCAAATTTAATCCGTACCTGTTAAGAGATTCATCGATAATAAAAGAACGATTAGGTAATAAGGTGAAACGTTGACCTCTAAACATAAAAATTTTACAATCTTGCCTGAACGATTCGATTATTTCTTCAAACCAGTTTTTTACCTGGAATAAGCAGAGCATCGAGAAGATGTTAATGATCCATTGTGGAAATGAGGTGAAATGGTACATAGGGTAGGTATTGAATTCTTAAACGTTTTCTAAAACTTATTATTGCAAATAAAAACACAAAATGAACTTACTCCTTTCCCCGGCGATAAGCAGGTTACTTTGCGCCAGAATGACCAGGCCGAAACAGTCATCCTTGCGTGCCCAATGTTACGGATTGTTTTGAAACCGCTCGATGAAAAGGAGTGTTACACAGAGCACAAAAAAACAAATAAAAAGCGGCAGCTGCTGTAATATAAATGCAAATTTGTTGTAGTAACCAATCTACAATGGCGCATGACCTATCCTAAGTGCCGATTGCATCTGCACTACAGGTACGGAATTAAAAAAAAGTGAATAAGCACTGGATTAATAATACATTTAACACAAATAACACCACGCAACGTTGTAAACAATTTCCCTGGATATCGCAATATTTTAGCATATGAAAGCGGTCTTTTTAATTAAAAATGGTGCTGCTTCCCGGGCCTTTCAACTACGGGAAATTCCAGCACCGGTTGCCGGTATAGGGCAGGTATTGATAAAGGTGGAAGCATTTGGATTAAATTTCGCAGATATAATGGCCCGCAACGGGATGTACAAAGAGGCGCCGCCCCTCCCCTGCGTGCTTGGTTATGATGTTTCCGGCACCGTGGCTGCAAAAGGCGAAGGTGTTACCAATGTGGTGGAGACCGGGTTACGGGTATGACACGTTTGGCGGATATGCGAATTCGCCGTGACCGTTCACCGGGTCATAGCGCGGATTCCTGCTGGTTTTGATGCTGGCGGCAACAGCGTGGCGTGCAGTTCACGGCTATGCGGCAGCAGAGATGGTAAACCTGCATCAGGGAGATAAAGTATTGATCCAGTCAGGAGCCGGCGGAGTGGGGACGGCCCTGATACAATATGCGAAATACAAACATTGTGAAATATTTTCGACAGCAGGTACACCAGAAAAGATCAAACACTTAAGCGAAATGGGTGTCCATCATCCCATTAATTATCGTACCCAGGATTTTAAAGATACCATAAGAAAAGTAACGAAAGGTAAAGGGGTAAATGTAATCTTTGACGCCGTCGGGGGCAGGTCTGTTAAACAAGGCTTTCAATCGCTTTCTTCCGGTGGCAGAATAGTTTGTTTTGGTGCCGCCGGAATGAATGATACCAATATAATAGGCAAATTAAAGGCAGCTGTGGGCTTTGGTATTTATCATCCACTTATGTTCATGATGGCTTCAAAATCGATGATTGGCATCAATATGCTTCGGATAGCCGATGATCACCCGTCCATAGTTCAGCGCTGCCTCGAAGCAGTAATGAAATTGAAGGAGCAGGGAGTTTTTGATCCGGGCAATGTGCGGACATTCCCCGTTGACG
>JBBJMD010000344.1:0-2707 GCA_037719925.1 Ferruginibacter sp. | reverse complement strand
TGACAAACAAGTTAAACAAATTATAAGTATGTTGCTAAACTAAATTGTGCATACACTAGTATTTTATAAATACCATCGTATTTTCTTCCCCATCGATGGTTGCTCTCAGGAAGTACTTACCGGAAGGAAATCGCATTATATTCACTGATAAGATTGCCTGGTTATTAAAACTGTATTGCCCGCTATGCATAACTGACCCGGCGGCATTTATCACCGTAATTAGCGCTTTCTTGCTTGCCAGCGATTTCGCTTCAATCCTGATAAAGTCGGATGAAGGGTTAGGAAATATATTCAGTTTTTTTATTCCCGCCCTGGTATTTCTTACAAGGGCCACGGGGCTATAAGATATTATTCCTGACCGTTCAATTATTTTAAGCCGGTAATAATTAAATCCAGGCATAGGATTTTTATCTGTAAAATTATAAGACGCGCCATTACTATTATTTTTTGCAGCAATACTGCCATATTTTAAATCAGCAAAACTGGTATTGTTAGTGCTAAGCTGAACCTGGTAGGTAGAAAGATTACTTTCATCCGTACTTGACCATTTGATCGTATTGGTATTACCTGCAGATTTACTGGCTGAAAAGGACAGAAGTCTTAAGGGCAGGGGTACAGGTGCGGAGGTGGTAACAGTATACTCGCCAGTTACACCATTTTTATAAGAGCAGATAACGATCGTATATGTTCCAGGGGTTGTAAAACTATAACTGATGCCTGCATTGGGTCCGGTGAAATCGTCATTTGCAACCAGGGCATTTTCCAGTGGTGTTAAAGGGTTAAATCCATTTGAATTATATAATATCATGAAATTATCCCATACACTAAGGCTGCTGATCGTAACAAGTCCTGGTACAGCTACATTGAAAGTGATAACATTATAAAAAACCGATGTGCCTGTAATGGATAAAGCTGTGGGGGGAGTGCCTTCCTCGGGCCTGTTAAATGTTTGGTCCGTAATGGCCAGCGTGCCCGTGTTGACGCTCTGTGAAAATGATGGCGTAACATAGATCGCCCAAAATAATAGGAGTAAACATTTTTTCATAACATTAGATTTTGCTTGATAATGGTTAAATATCCGCCTGATAAATTTACTATAATTTGGAATAGTAATAACTTAGCCCACTATGAATATTAAAACTAAGCAATATAATTTATTGTTTAAACATAAGTTTACTATATCTAAAGGCACCAAAACGCACCAGCCAACCTTTATTGTAGAACTTGACCATTTTGGGGTGAAGGGCTATGGTGAGGCACCGGCAATAAGTTATTATGACCTGCCCGTAGAAAAGATGAAGGAAGATGTTGACCGGAAAAAAATTTTCCTTGAAAAATTTGCTTTTTCCGATCCGGAAAGATACTGGCATTACCTGCACCACCTCTTTCCTGCCAATCCCTTTTTGGTATGTGCGTTGGATATGGCAGGCTGGGATATTTATGGCAAACTGAAAAGAAAGCAGTTGCATCAATTGTGGGGATTGGATATTACCAAAAGCCCCGTCACTGATTTTACCATCGGTATCGATACCATAGACAATATGGTGTCGAAAATGAAGGAGCGGCCATGGCCTGTTTATAAAATAAAAGTGGGGGTAGAGAACGATATAGAAATGGTTGCGGCTTTGAGAAAACACACGGCTGCTATTTTCAGGGTTGATGCCAATGCAGGCTGGGATTTGGAAGAGGCTTTGCAAAAGATACCTTTGTTAAAAGAACTGGGTGTTGAATTAGTAGAACAGCCCCTGGCCAAAGATAACTGGGAAGGTATGAAAACGCTTTACCTGAATTCTCCCTTACCGCTGATTGCCGACGAAACTTGTGTTGCTGAAATGGATATAGAAAAATGCCACGGTCATTTTCATGGCATTAATATTAAACTTACCAAATGCAGTGGATTAACCCCTGCCCGGCGGATGATCGCAAAAGCTAAGGAACTCGGGATGAGCATAATGATCGGATGCATGAATGAAAGTTCAATCGGTACCGCCGCTATTGCGCAACTGGCACCCCTCGCGGATTATATCGATATGGATGGTCCGCTACTGCTGGCCGAAGACATCGCTGCCGGCGTAGGGTTTGATTACGGTAAAATTATTTATACCGATACCCCGGGATTGGGTATTGTAGTTGCACCTTTTTAAATATATTTGGTAAAATAATTTATCAGCCTTTACTTTGCAGGCAAATGAATCAGAAAACTCACTTCCACCATCATCATTATTTTGCCGAAGGGTAAGCTATGCTGATGTGTATGTGATCAAACATATTTTCAAAAAAGGCTTACTCAAAAGGTAAGCTTTTTTTATGCCTATGCCTCACAACTGGTATAACAAAGTGAATGTAATGACTAACGGGGATGGGCAGGTTATTGAAATTAAACACCTTTCCTTCAAAAAAGGCGATCTACATTTAGCGGTTTGATTTTTAGTCAACTGATTTCAATTGTACAAACAAAGATAAAAAACTATTATGCTGAAAATTGCGGTGCAAAAGTCTGGAAGGCTTTATGAAGACTCCATCAGGTTATTAAAGGAATGCGGTATCGAATTAAACAATGGGAACAAACAATTAAAGGCGGCAGCTTTTAATTTCCCGCTCGAAGTTTATTTTTTGCGGGATGATGATATCCCTCAATATGTTTTTGATGGTGTGGCAGACATCGGTATTGTGGGAGAAAATGTGTTGCTCGAAAAAAATAAAGAAA
>JBBJMD010000020.1:0-34085 GCA_037719925.1 Ferruginibacter sp. | reverse complement strand
CCGGTTCAAATGTTTCATAAAATGCTGATGGGTCATGTGTCTTAAAATTGTCCATAACTAATTTTATCTTTTTTACTTTTGGATACCATTCATCGGCGATTCTTTTTACAAACCTGGCCCAGTCCCTTTTGGTTTTAAACTCCGTTACTTGTACATAACGTTTCCGCGTCAATGGCTCATTTGCCATAAATATATTAACTACACCATGCCTTACATACTCATAATCTACTCTCGCATCCTGACCTGGTTTCATCGCAACAGATGGCTTGCCTTCTGATATCAGTTGCTTAGGTGATTCATCTATGCAGACAACCGGGAATTCAGCATTGTACGGCTCTTTATACACATCCAATACTTTTTCCATGTTCACTGCAAACGCGCTGTTTTTCTCCGAAGGAATCACCCAGCCTTTTACTTTCCAAGGCTTAAGTTCATTTTTTTTAAAACACTTCTTACCGTTACATGTGAAATGCTCTCTACATAATTTAATTCAACCATCTTGTCTGCCAGCATGCGCAACGACCATTTTGAAAATCCCTTGGGAGGTTCACTGCAGCAAAGGGTTACCAGCTTTGCTTCCATATCTCCATCTGCTTTAATATCATAAACGCGTGTAGTGGGTCTGCGTTCTAAAACGGCTTCGATTCCTTCTTCGATAAATTGTTTCTTTATTCTATCAATTGTCCGCATTCCCACTTTTAGCACCTTACTTATTTGCTCGTTAGTTACTTTATCCGAATATTTCCCTACATCACAATTCAAAAGTATGTAAGCCGCTCGAAATGTTTGGGAAGTATGGGAACCTTTGTTGATTATTACATGAAGTTCTTCTACCTCAGATTTACTTAGTTTGACCGTATAACGTATTACCATTTGAAAAAAGTTTTTCAAATTTACACTTAATACGTCATATTATATTTTACTCAACACTAGTTACCCGTGAATATGGCTTATGCAGGATGGCGGGTTCCTGCCAGCTTACGTGCAATACCAAACTGCCAACAAAAAATTAGTAAGTTGATTTGCTTACTTTTGGCTATGAAAATTCACGGGATTTACTTTAATAAATTTATATTCCCAACAGCAATCCTGCTTGCTTGTTCCTTCACTACTACCGCGCAAAAGCCATCATTGAAAGGATGGCACCTGGAAGATTATAAAACAACCGGGCATTATGGCATCAGCCTTGAACAAGCGTATAGTTTTTTGGCGGAAAAAAAGATAAAAAGCACACCCGTGATTGTTGCCATCCTGGATGACGGTGTTGATACCACTCATGAGGACCTGCAAAAGGTGCTTTGGATAAACACTAAAGAGATCCCTGAAAATGGTATTGATGACGATGGTAATGGGTATACCGACGACTTGCATGGTTGGAATTTTTTAGGTAACCCGGATGGCAGGAATGTGTATGCCAATAGTAGTGAGTGGATAAGGGTTTACTGGCGTTTTAAAACCAAATATGAAGGGGTACCTGTAGATACTTCCAATCTTAACACGGCGCAAAAACATGAATATGCCATGTGGCAAAAGGCCCGCAGCGGTGTAGTCGGGAAAGGTATGAAGGAAGAAGAACTGAACAACATGCGGACTTACCTTCTGAATGCGGCTTTTTGTGACAGCATCCTGAAAGTTAAATTTTCCGGTGGAGAATTTACTGACAGGCAACTTAATTTATACCAACCCGCAGACAAACGGGAAAATGAGGTCAAGGCATTTTTCCTGGAAGTATTTAAGCAATTTACAATACCTGATGCGACCAATAAATTTGTGATGAAAGAATTACAGCTGTATGTAACAGGGGAGGAGCGTAGGGCAAGTGGCGATAAAGTGCCGCCGGAAGACAACCGGAGAGATATAACAGGTGATGATGAAAAAATTGCGACAAAAAGTTTTTATGGAAATAACAATATCAGTAATGCACCTTTAATGCATGGCTCTCACCTTGCGGGGATCATAGGTGCTATCCGTAATAACGGGATAGGAATGGATGGCATTGCGGATCATGTACAGATCATGGTAGTGCGTACTTCTGCTGAAGGGGATGAATATGATAAAGATATCGCGATGGGGATCCGCTACGCAGTGGATAATGGCGCAAGAGTAATCAATATGAGCTTTGGAAAAAGCCTGAGTCCTGATAAAAAAATGATAGATGAAGCAGTAAAATATGCGCTTGCCAAAGACGTCCTGCTGGTACAGGCTGCGGGAAACAGCAAAAGAAATATTGACGCCTTTGATAATTTCCCTAACCCTAAATATTTACTCACAGATTCGCTGGCTGCAAACTGGATAACTGTAGGCGCTAGCGATGCAAACGGGATGGCCGCGGACTTTAGCAATTTTGGCGCTAAGGTGGTGAATGTTTTTGCACCGGGTGTCGCCATTTATTCTACCATACCAGGTGGCAACAAATACATGTCCTGGGATGGCACCAGCATGGCCTCACCCGTTGTGACGGGCGTAGCTGCATTGCTACGTAGTTACTTTCCCAACCTTGGTGCAGTAGAGATTAAGAAAATAATAGAACAGGCGGTAACGGTTCCTACGGCTATGACCTTGCGGCCAGGAACAAAGGAAAAAATCCCGATGAATATGCTCTGCAGCAGCGGCGGAATTGTAAATGCCATGCAGGCAGTAACCGTCGCCTTCGATTATAAAAATTAACCGTAAGGAAACCAGGAATACCTCTACAATTTAATTCTCCTAAATACCCGTTTACACTTTTACATGGCGGCATATCAATGAACCAGCAATTTTTGCGCAAAACAATTCGGTATAACTCCTGGCCGCAGCTTTAGTGCCCCCTGTCTTTCCTATTGTATACTTATAATCTGGTGGTGCGTTTGCAGATGGATGAATAAGGAGGGCATAATTATTCTGCAAGAAAACAGCCTTTCGGCTAAGCGGCTTCTATCGTGCAGCAATGATCAGGCTTAAACCGGCGAGGTAAAGCAACAGCATAATATTCAGTACCGTGGATGTGCCCTTTGGTGCATTGCGGAATTCTTTCCAGATGAAGATGCCCCATACAGCTGCCACTACGGTTGCGCCCTGGCCCAGGCCATAAGATATTGCGGGACCGGCCGTACCCGATGCAATGATACTAAACGACATCCCCAGGCACCAGATCGCACCACCCAAAATTCCTGTTATATGATTTTTTAATCCCCCCTTAAAATAATCTGAATAGGTAACCGGTGTGCCAGTGAATGGGCGGCGCATCAGCACGCTGTTGAATAAAAAATTACTTAGCAGGATACCGATAGAAAAAAATACAACTGCTGTATAAGGACTGAGCTTACCTGCCTCGGGCACATTAAAATCCTGGAACATTGCTGCAGCGACATACTTGTAAAAAAAACCCATCAGCACACCTGCTATAATTGAAAGCATCAACCCCTTTGAGGAAGGATTTTTATTTTCAGACTGCATTTTCCGGTAGGCATTTGCGTTGAGCAAAATGGCAAGCACGATAAAAGCCACTCCTCCAAACAAATACAATTTATTTCCCACCGGGTTGTCAATATAGTTTACCATCACACCAATCACTAACGCCAGACCGATCCCTACGGGAAATGCAACTGCCATCCCGGCAATAGAAATTGCAGCTACCAGTAAAATATTGGCCGCATTAAATATAATTCCGCCAATAATAGCGGAGACAATATTACCGCTGTCTGCCTGGGAAATATCGGCTGTAAAATTTCTTCCCCCACTTCCGCTGCTGCCTAGTGTAAATGCAAATACCAGGGAAAGCAATAAAATGCCCAGCACATAATCCCAGTAATATAATTCAAAACGCCAGCTGCCTGCAGCAAGTTTTTGCGTATTGGCCCAGGATCCCCAGCATAACATAGTGATGATACAGAATGCGATTGCTGTTGAATAATTATCTATAATGAACATTGCAGTTTGATTTATTAGCGGTTAACCTGTTTTTTTGCTGCATCCATATTTGCCTTCATCCCGTCAATAGCCTTCTCATCATAAACGATAGCCTCGAAAGCCCTTACTTTATCCTCTTTCGATGGGTTTAGTATTTTCAATTTTACAGAATGCTTTCCTTTGGGCAACTGGTATTTCCATGCAAGGTCATACCTACGGGTGGTGTAGCTTACCGGCAGTTTAGGCGATTCAATTAATTTGCCATCGAGCCATAGCTCCGTATTGAATATATAAGTTGATTCACGTTCCCTTACCGATGCGTCCCCTTTTATAACAAAGCCGGTCCCATCAAAATCAAAACTCATTTCATCCTTATTCCCGTTCCATTTTACAGGGACGAGCGCGACAGGGTAAAGCGCATCGAAACTTTTTTCAAACTTTACCGCAACGGGCTGCTGCAGGGTGATAATAACATTATCCTTTGTTACGCTGCCGTTGTTCCGTTCGATGTTTTGCAAGGCATGTTTAAAGCCGGTTTCATAAACATCATTGAGGCTCATCGTGGTATATTTAAAGTCAATGTCCGCTGCCTGCTGTAAACCCTTTTTCCAGAAAACAGGTATTTTATCATAACCCGACATGGCCCCGAGGATGCCTCCTACCGTAGAGGGGTTGCAATCTGCATCCTGCCCGCACCGCGTGGTTATTTCCAGCGATTTAGTGAAATCGCCACCACCATACAGCAACCCGATCACCACATAGGCTGCATTTACTTTTGCATCAATATTGAACGGCGCAAATACACCCTCGGGGCAGCCAATATCATTTGCCCATTTTTGTTGAACACCCAGCCAGGTTTGTTTCCAGTCTGTGGGATGTTTTTTATGCCATGAAATTACATCGCGGATGCACTGGTAAAATTCACTTTGAGCAGGTACTGTTTCGAGTGCCTTGTTCACAACATAATTTATATCAGATGATGTAAAAGCAAGGGCATACATTGCCCCGACATATATACCGCCATACCATCCATCTCCATAGTTCATTATGTGACCGATCTTATCACTAATCGCGGAAGCTGTATTCGGCATCCCGGGACTCATCAATCCCGCAAAGTCACTTTCGATCTGGTAATCGATACAATCGGCATGGGGATTGTTTTGCCAGGCACCGCTCTGCGGCGCTTTTATCCCGTTCAGGATATTATAACGGCCGGCCTGGTTCGCATGCCACAGCAAATAACCCGCCTGTGCAAACGCCTCTGCAAAAGAATCGACCGGGGCATCCAATCCATGTTTTTCAAATACATCAACAAACGTAAGGTCCATGTACAGGTCATCATAAAGCCCTGCATTTTCCACCATGTTTTTTCTTACCAGGCTATCGTTCCAATCAAGCTGTTGGTAATCGCCGACAAATGTTCCCTGGAAACGAAATTCATAGGGCCCGCCAAAAGTAACACCGATGGTTTGACCCGCCCAGCCCCCTTTGATCTTGTCTTTAAGCATGTCTTTGGAAATAGTAATCGTTTTTTGTGCTTGTATGCCTTGCAGTGCCAGGAGAAAACAGCTAAGGGCCAGAATTTTTTTCATTTTGGGTTAATTTTTTTAATAAATTTAATAAACTCATTGGATGGACTTTTTTCAGCCCCCCAGGTTCAGCGCGGGATGTATGAGGTTAATTAAACCACCATAATTTACCAGGGCTGGTCCATACCAATCAGAAGGGGTTTTTTACTTTTTTACCGGTTGGTGCATCATCAGGTCCTCAATAAATTTGCCGATTTCTTCCGGTGTTTGTTTAAATGTCAGGTAGGTAAATTTTTCGCCGGGGATAAGTATATTTTTACCATCGTCCTTCACTTCAAAATTTAATTTACGGTAACCGAACCAGGGGGCTATTCCTCTTACAGCCACCAGCACGGCCGTTTGGTCCCAGCTATTGCGGCCGGTAGTATTTTTATCTTTCGTTAGCGCTACTTCATATGCATCTTTGACCGGGCTGTTCTGAATTGATGTATTTTTTATGAGTCTGATACCCGTCAATATTTTCTCACCAATTTCAAATCCGCTCATGATGACTGGTGTGGGCCAGTCTTTAAATACTTTTTGAGAAGCCGGTGCATCAATCAATACATTAAATTCGTAGGCGCTTTTTTCGTCCTTACCAATGCCGGCTGCCATTGAAACCAGGTGCTTCACTTTCTTTGTTACCAGCGCTGTTCCGTCCAGTGCAGAAAATTCATCTGCAGTAGAAGTAAGCAAACCGGCCAGGTTTGTAAAGAACCCCACACTTACTATTGTTACGCTTTTATCAGATTGATCGGATAATATCTTCCTGTATAATTTAACGGCTTCTACGGCATCTGTATTTGACCGCATCGGAGGCGGATATTTGGCAATGATCGCCTGGGCCCATTGTTGGGCACAGTCCTTATTCGGTAGCTGTTTTTTTGTAATGCCGATTGGGATACCAGGCCGGTTAAAATAATTATTCAGCAGACTTAGTGTGGGGGCAGTGGTTTCAAATGCATTGCAGGAAATCGTCGCAAGGATTTCTGCTTCGCCCATATCTGCGAACGCATGTAATAAGGCCATAGCGCCCACATCGTCGTAATCCGGGGCAATATCGGTATCAAAAATAATTTTTACGGGCGCTTGTTTTTGGGCGTTGGAGGAAAGAGTTATTAATAGAAAAATAACAGGCAACAGGTTCTTCATCTAATTGGTTTTATGGTGTAAATATATTTTTATTCAGCATTAAAAAGATAAGTGACGGGGTTTGTTAATTGAGGTGTTTCATCATAATGGCATCATTCTATTTGATAACAAGAATTTAACTCGGCCCTGTACGGTGCAGACGCCTGCGCGCCCATACGCGTAACAGATAGCGCGGCAGCCCTGCATGCAAATTCCACGGCTTGCAGCATGGTAATGTTTTCGGCTAAAGCCACGGCTAACGCCCCATTAAAGACATCTCCCGCGGCAGTTGTATCCATTGCCTGTACTACAGGCGCCTGTACAAGTGTGCATTTATTTTCATGCAAAACCAGGGCACCCCGGGGGCCTAACGTTATGATAACGGTGGCAATCCCCTTTGCTTGCAGTATCCTGGCGGCCTGTTCAGCGGTTTCCACGGTGGTAACTTTTATACCGCTAAGGAGGTACGCTTCTGTTTCATTGGGTGTGATGATGGATACAAGCTTCAACAATTCGTCGCTTAAGGCGCAAACAGGTGCCGGGTTTAAAATTACTATATTCCGCGATGCCGCAAACTTTGCAGCATAGGTAACTGTTCTACCGGAATTTCCAGCTGCATTAAAATGATGCCGGCTTTTTCAAAACAATTGGTTGCGGGGATCAGATCCTGCGCTGCAAGGTGAGCGTTTGCGCCGGAAGCCACTACTATACAATTCTCCCCATGATGATCTACTGTAATTAATGCAACCCCCGAAGGCTCACCTGGATCTTCTATCACAAAAGTGGTATCAATACCTTCTTCTTTAAATATTTCGAGGGAACGTTTACCAAAAATATCATTGCCTGTTTTACAGATCAGCGTTACTGAACCACCCAATCGTGCCGCAGCTACTGCCTGGTTGGCACCTTTCCCGCCAGGATTCATTAAAAAAGTACCTCCCAAAATAGTTTCGCCCGGTGCAGGAAGGTGCGGAGCTTTAATTACCATATCCGTATTAGAGCTTCCGATTACCAGCAGGGAAGATTTCATATTCACAATTTCGTTTTAGTTTATAAATGTAGAGAATAGATTTGATTTACGATTATAAGTTTGTGATATCAGCATTAGGAATTCAAGGCATTGCGTCTTCTGAATGCTATTTTCCGCTTACCATCCCGAACCATATCGCTTACACCATTGCCGTAGGTAGTTGCAGATACAATAGCGCGCTTACATTGCTACCCTGTTCCATCTGTGAAAATAATTTTACCTTAGATCTACAATTGCGGTTATGCACAATATACTTTTCAGGAAGTTGCCATTGTTCGGGTTGATGCTATTCATGAGTACCAAAACAACTATTCTTGCACCACCCGCTCGTCCCACACTATATCACAAAAGTGAGATCAATAGCTGCGGACCCTCCACTGCAGATGTATTGGCCGATGACAGGGGAAAATTTATTTCAATATTGCCCGGGTGGGGCAGCCACGGTTATAAAATTTCAACCCGTAATGATAGCACTCAATTGTACTTCAACCAGGACTCAATTTTTATTATAGCTATCATTTCAGGGAAGCCCTTGCCTCCTTCAGGGAAGCGGCCCGTTTTGATGCCAATTGTGCCATGGCCTACTGGGGACAGGCGCTTTCGATGGGGCCGTATTATAATGCTTA
The DNA here is from genome assembly GCA_037719925.1 of Ferruginibacter sp. Classification (GTDB taxonomy): domain Bacteria; phylum Bacteroidota; class Bacteroidia; order Chitinophagales; family Chitinophagaceae; genus Ferruginibacter. The sequence goes on along the minus strand of JBBJMD010000020.1, from coordinate 25,842 downwards.
TTATTATAAAATGAATAAGGAAGTGCCCGGTGTGATTAAGTACATGGTGCGCCATATTTCAAACACGGGGGAAAAAGAGCTGGCCTTAATAAAAGCAATGCAGCAAAGATATTCTTCGGATTCAACTAATGCCGACCGCCATCAGCTCGACAGCAGTTATGCAGCCGCCATGTCTTTGCTGACCATAACTTATGCCGGCGATTTGGATATAAAATCTCTCTATGTCGATGCAGTAATGCTGCATCATAAATGGGATTTTTGGAACAACAATGGCACCCCGAAGCCATGGACCCCTGAGCTGGTAAAAATATGCGAGGAGAACATCAAAAATGATACAAGCCACCCGGCATCACTGCATTATTATATTCACCTTACAGAAGCTTCGAGGCATCCTGAGATGGCGCTCAGGAGTGCAGACCTGTTAAAGGACCAAATGCCTGGTGTAGGGCACATGGTGCACATGGCAACGCACATGTACCAGCGCAACGGCCTTTTCGAGAAGGGTGTAGATGTAAATGAAGATGCCAATAATGTTAACAACCGGATCGATTCACTTGCGCCAAATCTAGGCATTGGTAAAAATACCGGGCTCCATATTTATTCTGTACAATCATATTGCGCCATGAATGCCGGGATGTACCGTAAAGGCATGCCCGTTTACCTTCGTACCAGGAGCCGGCTCCTGGAACTCAGGCCAGCTATCAGGCAGGATGCGTATTCGCAATATTTGTACATGATGCCTGTAATGGCCTGGGTCCGCTTAGGCAAATGGCAGCAAATCCTGGCATCTCCTTCGCCAGATCCTATGTGGAAATATGCATTGGTCTTGCACAATTTCGCAAAGGGTATGGCCTTTGTTCATATGAAAAATTTTACCGCTGCAAGGCTATGCCTGGATAGCCTTGAAGAGAACCTGGCAGACAGCCTGCTTGCTGTTCGTGAAATGCCTTTTAACAAGCCGGTACAATGCGGGAAGATCGCTGCATCTATTTTAAAAGGAAGGTTATCGCAGGAAGAAGGAAAGACGACCGAAGCCCTCGCTGCTTTTAATAACGCAGTGTCGGAAGAAGACAATCTCATTTATAGAGAGCCTAAGGATTGGTTGATTCCAGCCAGGCAATACCTGGGCGCTTTCTTGCTGGCAACCCACCACGCACAAGCGGCCGAAAAAGTATACCGGGAAGACCTGGTACACAACCCTGGGAATGGATGGTCGTTGCTCGGAATGTATCAAAGCCTCCTGGTTCAACATAAAAAAGTGGAAGCCGCAGCATACAGGAAAAGTTACCTTAAAGCTTTCCGTGCTGCGGATGTAATCCCACCGGCTTCCGTATTTTGATATACTTTAGGATCTAGGTTCTAAGGATGGTTCGCCATATAAAATATGAAAAGATGACACCTGGGCTTTGAGGATGGTGCAAAGGCCGCTTAATTATTTCCATACGCTTTATCGAGGAACAAATACCGCCCATCATTTTTCGCCTTTTCAATTTTTGATTCCGTATCAATTTTCATTAATGCCGGTTCAGTTGCGGTTTTTTCTGCTGCGGGCCAGTTGGGCTGAGAGCTCCCATTTGGATGGCCGTGAATTATAAAATTCGCAAAATAATTAAACATGGTCGCCGAAACTTTATGATCCTCCTCCGTCCACGCATAATCTTTCACGAGATATAAGTTGCCCATACAGTATTCGATCTCGCTCGCGTGCGCCGCGCCAACAGGTGCCGGCATTTTCGAAGCATTGGGATCCTTTTTCAGCGTGCCGCCGGCTAAGCCTGCAGCTAAATTGTTATCTGCCAGGGGCGGTCTTACTTTGGCGAACAAATATCGGTATACAGGCTGGGTGCTATATTTTCGCTGAAGATCAAACCATTTCCAGGTACTGTAGGATATAAACCTATCCGATCCCAAAGCGGTAGCTGAAAGTTCGATTTCTTTAGAAGAATTTCCAGGGTATAATTTTAACACTGATTCATAATCTTTCGGATATTGTTCTTTTACTTTTTTCAGGTAATTTTCCTGGGTATATGGCTGGCCCTGCATAAATGCCATACCTCCAACCTCAGCAGAGTTCCACCCCAATAGTAAAGGCACCATTGACTGTTCACCCGATTTAAAGGTTTCCGGTAATGTTTTGAAAAGAAAATATCCGTCCAGCACAGTCGGGAAGCCGAATCTTTTAGCCGCAGTATACAGCTCAAATATTTCCAGGGTACTCATTGTCCTTAACTGTGTTAGTGTTGGTGCTCCCGCTTTGGTTGCAAAGTCAAGGCCCGTTTTCTCTGCTTCTGCCAATGGCACAGGCGCCAAGGTTGGATTGATACCTGCACCGCTTTCGCCTATTGCCCCGGCAAAAAGGCCTTTAGCCAACGGTGAAGCCATCTGGGCGCTTACCGCAATGGATCCTGCAGATTCACCGGCAATGGTCACCCTGGCAGGGTCGCCGCCAAAGACGGCTATGTTTTGCCTTACCCACTTTAATGCAGCCAGTTGATCAAGCAACCCATAGTTGCCCGAGCCTTTATACGGTGATTCGGCGCTGAGTTCGGGGTGGGCAAAAAAACCGAAAATATTCAGGCGATAATTTACAGTAACGGCAACACTCCCTTTCTTTGCCATGCTTGCACCATCGTACCTGGGTTCAGACGCATCCCCAGCCACAAAGCCACCGCCAAAGAAATAGACTAATACCGGCAGCCCGCTTGTCCCGGGTTTTGCCGGGGTCCAAATATTCAGGTAAAGGCAATCTTCACTGAGGCCGTCAGATCTTGAATTCATATCACCAAAAACGATCCCCTGTACCGGGCGGGGACCAAATTTTTTTGCAGGCAATACATCTTTCCAGTTTGACAACGGCTGGGGTGCTTTCCATCTCAGGTTCCCGACAGGTGGCTTTGCGAACGGCACACCATGAAATAATTGCAGGCCGGTCTTAGTATCATAAGTGCCTTCAATTATGCCATTTTCAATTGTTGCCCGCACTGGGAAGCCATTGTTCGTTTGAGCCGTTGCAGTAAAAGATATCAAAGCGGCAATCAGGATTAGCCTGTATTTCTTCATTTGATGGAGTTGAATAATTAGGGTTCATTCTAGGCAATAATAAAGAACTTTTCTTATTGCCGTACACAAACCTTGTGAAGATATAAGTGGTACCATTGCTGAAGGCGCCATTTGCAACTTTCCGGATTTGCATAATAATATTCATTTAATGAATTAATGGTACGGTTGAGGTGTACTATGGGAAGCCCCAAAAACCATCGGGATTTAAACACCCATTCAACAGGGAGGTAGATGGATTTTGGCGGCTTATGTGGTGTTAATCTATTTCAAATTAGTTGGTTACATCAGCCATATCTGGTATATCAATGGCTTTGTATTCACCAGCATCCAATTTCTTTTTGGTAGCTTCAAAAGCATTTAGTGTAATATCTATATCTTCCTCAGTGTGTGCCGCGGTTGGTATTATCCTGTAAATTATATCTCCTTTCGGAATCACGGGATAAACCACGATAGAACAAAAAATATGATAATTTTCGCGGAGGTCCATCACCATCTGGGTGGCTTCGGGTACATCGCCTTTCATGTAAATAGGGGTAACCGGCGAATTAGTATTTCCTATGTCAAAACCTCTTTGTTTAAGACCGTTTTGCAATCTTGTTACATTTTGCCATAATTTCTCTCTTAGTTCTGGCATAGTCGCTACCATTTCCATACGTTTCAACATTCCTTCCACGATCATTAATGGCAGGCTCTTGGCAAAGATCTGGGAGCGTGTATTGTAGCGCAAATATTTCAATACCGATTTCGGCCCGCTTATAAATGCTCCGATACTTCCCATGCTTTTTACAAAAGTGCTGAAATAAAGATCAACACCATTCTGGCAGCCCTGGGCTTCGTCAGCACCGGCGCCTGTAGGTCCCATGTATCCAAAACCATGCGCGTCATCGATCAATAGCCTGAACCCGTATTTATCTTTCAAAGCCACGATATCTTTTAAAATGCCTTGTTCCCCATCCATACCGAACACGCCTTCTGTAATCACCAATATTCCGCCCCCGGATTTTTCTATCATCTTACGGGCCCGGTCCATTTGTTTTTCAAAATCCTCTATATTATTATGCTTAAATGCATAAGTATGTCCCATGTGCAAACGAACACCATCTACGATACAGGCGTGTGCCTGTGCATCATAGACAATGACATCCCGCCGGTTTACCAATGCATCGATACAACTCATGATACCCTGGTAACCAAAATTCAACAACATGGTATCTTCCCTGCTCACAAACCGGCTGATAACTTTTTCCAGTTCTTCGTGCAATGCAGTGTTGCCACTCATCATCCTTGCACCCATGGGGTTGCCCATTCCATGCCTGTCAGCTGCTGCCGTATCAGCTTTTCTTACTTCCGGATGATTTACCAGCCCCAAATAATTATTAAGGCTCCATACAATCATTTCCTTGCCACGGAACTGCATTCTCGGCCCTAATTCACCTTCCAGCTTTGGGAAAGCAAAATATCCATGTGCTCTATCCATGTGCTGCCCTAACGGCCCGCCATCTTTAATTAATCTTTCAAAAAGGTCTGCCATAAGTTTGTTTGCTGTTGATTGTTTTTGGATACTGTCTTAAAATATCATTATACACACCAGGCCCGTTGCCCGTTACTATGGTTTGTACCAACTACGAGCTCGTGGAACCAATTTATTAATAATAATTAAGATGCCCTGCAAATTTCGCAAAACTAAGGCTTTGCGTGCAAAATTCATCATATCCGGGTACCGGAAACAGGTAATTTCATAGTATAACTTTAGAACGAGTTTACAGTTTCGCCAGGTAAGTTATGCCTTTGTAGTACGATTCATATACCCTCGTTGAAACAATTGAATGAATGTACTATACAATTAACTTTGTCAAAAAAAATGTATGTTTAGAAAGTGCACTGTGGTTTTTAGTTGTGTCTTAATTAGTGCCATTTGTGCCACGGCACAAACCTCCCTTAATATTGGTGTTGAAAGTAAACCGGTTGTATCCGCTGCGCAACCTTTAATCCCCAGGCCTAAATTGGTAGTTGGTATCGTTATTGACCAGATGCGCTGGGATTATCTTTACCGGTTTAATGAATTATATGGCGATAATGGATTTAAGCGGATGTTGAGCCAGGGATATAGTTGTGAAAATACACTGATACCTTTTATGCCCACCTATACCGCACCAGGCCATACATGTGTGTATACCGGCAGTGTTCCTGCGATTCATGGGATAGTAGGAAATGGTTGGTATGAGAGAACGCTCAACGCGAATGTTTACTGTACCGATGATTCCACCGTAACATCAGTAGGAAGCACGTCCGGGGCGGGAAAAATGAGCCCACAGAATATGTGGACAACGACCATAACCGACGAACTGAGGTTGAGCAACCATTTTCAAAGCAAGGTCATTGGCATCGCACTCAAAGACAGAGGCGCTATACTTCCGGCCGGTCATAGCGCAAACGCGGCTTACTGGTACGAGAATGGGAAATGGATCACCAGCACATATTATATGAATGCATTACCTGCATGGGTAAACGAAGTAAATGCGAAAGATCTGCCATCTATGTATATGGCGCAGGATTGGAACCCATTGTTACCGGTTGACAAATATAGTTTGAGCACGAAGGATGACAAACCTTATGAAAACGGTATCCGGGGCGAAAATACAGTCACCTTCCCTCACAAAACTTCATTGATCGTTGCGGACAAATACGAAGCATTTAAAACTACACCCGGGGCTGCTACTTATACTTTTCAATTTGCGAAGGCCGCCATTGAAAATGAAAATATGGGCGCCGGTGCGGTCACCGATTTTCTTGCGGTTAGCATTTCCTCCACTGATTATATCGGGCATAGTTTTGGCCCCAACTCGATTGAAGTGGAAGACGCTTTTTTACGCTTGGACAGGGATATTGCTGAATTTTTGGATTACCTCGACGCTAAGCTGGGAAAGGGAACCTACCTTACCTTCTTAACCGCTGATCACGGCGTGGCACATATACCCTCTTTTTTAGCAGAACATAAGATACCCGGTGGAACCATAAATGAGGATCTTGATAAGGAGCTGAACAATAAAATAGAAGAAAAATTTGGTATAAAAAACGCCGTACTCACGGTACAAAACTACCAGGTTTATTTAAATTTAAAGGAAATAGAGAGGCATAAAAAAGATATTAAAGACAGGGTAACAAAGGCGGTGATCAGCATCCTGAAACAGCAACCATATATCGTCGCTGCAGCAGAAACTAATTCGATTGAAGTGGCTTCGCTACCTGAACCGCAAAGGAAAATGTTCATCAATGGCTATAATCCTAAAAGAAGCGGCGATATATTTTTCACTTTTAAGCCAGGCTATTTTGAAGGCGGCAATAAAGGTACCACACATGGTTTGTGGAACCCCTATGACGCCCACATTCCGTTACTCTTCTTTGGCTGGAATGTAAAGCCCGGAAAAACGTACCGGGAGACCTATATGACAGACATTGCCCCCACTATAGCAGCAATGCTGCAAATACAAATGCCCAATGGTTGCGTGGGTAAAGTGATCGAAGAAGTAATTAATCGCTGATCCTTAACATAAATATTTTGCAGGCCGGATCTTTAAATGGGCCCGCACCGGGGAGGCCATTTTTTTGGTACACAATTTTTAATTTATACACGGCAGTTTACCTCGTCAAAATCCATTCTTCATTGGACTTGCAATTCGTATGTGCAATTCGTACGTATTTTCTTCAATTCATTCCGCTTCTCTTTTTTAAGAAGGGTGCTTAAAAACTGGTTAGCATTGACGTTGACCAGATAGGCTATTACTATAGTGATGGGAGGCTAAACTTCTTAAAAACAAAAGATAATAAAAAGTACGTGGTAGATTATACAATGGATGAACTGGAAGAAATGCTGAACCCGGAAATCTATTTCCGCATCAGCCGTTCCTTTTATGTTTCCATTGATATCGTGGACCAGATACATGATTATTTTGGCAACTGGCTTCTCCTGAAATTAAAACCCACCGTAGATAAGGAAGCCCTGGTGAGCAGGGAAAAGGTTACTGATTTTAAAAAATGGATGGGTAAATAAAAATATACCTTTTCCATTGGTAAATTAATCGCACCTGTAATTTTTATTTTAAAAAATGGATGAATTAATCATGGGGATTGCTAATAGTAGTGCATTTTTACCGATAATGTGCCTTAATCGAATTACCGATGATTTTTAAGAATTATGGAAATAAGGTATAAAAAATTTTGCAGAAATAAATTACCACTTATCTTTGCAGTCCTTAATAAAAAAGGGAGTTTAGCTCAGTTGGTTTAGAGCATCTGCCTTACAAGCAGAGGGTCGGCGGTTCGACCCCGTCAACTCCCACTCAATAATGAAGCAGTTATGATTTTCTCATAGCTGCTTTGTTGTTATTTGCAAACAAACAGCCATTAAAACCGATTTGCAAAACTTCGGGGAAATTCAAAAATAATTGTCTTAATAAAGGTGAGAAATTACTTTCAATTCTGTACTATAGTTACAAAAAGTTTGAAAGTTATTATTTCAGGCACTGTTATTAATGTGGAGCTTCCTCATATTTAATCTCTCGATTTAAATGTTGCAGTCTTGAGTCAAATTTCAATTGTTTCGATTTGTTTTCTTTAATATAGTTAATTCCATCCTTTTTCATAAAATATACATGCCCTCGTGGTTTTTGGAGGGTAGTCCCCGTTTCATCCAGTCAGTTAAAGGTAACAACCGATATTCTGAGATATTTTGCAATTTCTTTGCGGGTATGGAGGTAATCATCTTCTTTTTCTGCATCCTGTATTTTTTGCAATGAATCCTCAAAGTATTGGCGACTGGGTACATGGCGATTGCTGGTCGGCGCAAGCCGATTACAGCCCTGACGCCCTTGCTGCTTTTAAAAAAGAAACTGGTATTGCTACTGTCCCCCGTACTCCTCATGATAAAGATTATTATGAATTTATGGATTTTAACAGAAAAAAATTCAGAAAATATGTAGCGCATTATGTAGATGCCATTCACAAATTCAATCCCAAATTTTTAATCACCAGTAACTGGGCGTATTCATCCATGATGCCCGAAAAAGTAGATACTGATCTTGATTTCCTTTCGGGAGATATGGCTACCAGAAGCTATGTTTCTAATGCTGCTTTTGAAGCCCGCTGCCTCGCGCCTCAAGGGAAGCCGTGGGACTTAATGTCTTGGGGATTTACGAATAACTGGGTTGATGGTACCGGTTCTTACAAATCGGTTGTACAGTTAGAGCAGGAAGCTGCTCATGTTTTATCAATGGGCGGGGGGTATCAAGTCTATTATCCTCAAAATCATGACGCATCCATTAAACTCTGGAAAGTAAAAGACATGGCAGAAGTGGCCAATTTTTGCCGCCAGAGGCAGGCCTTTACTTACAGGGCCAAAGCTGTGCCCCAAATAGCTATGTTGCATTCAACGGAAGATTTCAAACATATATTGAAAGGATTGTACAACAATTGGGGCATTTTTGACGGCCAGCAGGAAATATTAAACGTATTGTTAGATGGGCAAAACCTGGTGGAAATTTTGATACACCACAATTTACTGGATAGAATGAAGGATTATAAAGTGATTGTAATTCCTGAATGGTACTATCTTGCCCCGGAATTTATTACAAAACTTAAAAATTACGTAAACAAAGGCGGCAATTTATTAGTAATCGGTGCGGAAGCCGTAAAACTATTTGAAAAAGACCTTGGCGTTACTTTTGGCCCTTTCAATGAAAAAAATAATTTAAACTTAGGTAACAATAACGATATTGCTACAGTCGTCGGCAAATACCAACAAGTAGCTTTAAATGCAGGTATTAAATCCTTTGATAGCTTTTATTCTGAACAAGACCTTCGTTTTCCTACAGGGATACCTGCTTCAATAACTAATTTCGGCAAGGTAAAATTGCTGCTGTTTACATACATATGGGAGAAAATTATCAAAAAAGAAAGGCGCCTGTAATGCTTGAGTTTTTATCCGGAATTGTTTAAAAACTTTTTCCCGAACCGCTTTTACAAATTAAAGGGTCACATCTGGTAAATGTTACCTTAAATACAATAGGAAATAGTTATGCGCTCAATCTTATCAACATGGCAGGTTCCCATGCTAATGAAAATGTTTATGCCTACGATCAAGTACTGACTTGATTCCCTAAGGGTCAGTTTGAAACTTTCTAACAGACCTTCTAAAATCGCCATGCAAACGGGCAATTTACCGTTAGAATTTAATTATGAAAATGGGACAGCAATTATTACTGTGCCTTAGTTGGATATTCATTCTATTTTAATTTTTGAACCTTAAAATAGTTTGCTACTGCTATATATTTATCAGCAAACAGCGCGTAATGCTATTAAATTACTTCGCTTTGAGGGCGATGGCATCGCACTTTTTTATAAACGTCTTGAAAAGTGTAGATTCCGGAGCATGTTTAACCAGCAAGGAGAAATTAGAAGTCGGATAAGGCTATTATTCACTAAATGAGTTATAAAGAATGAGAGAAGCCATTCTAATTTGAGCGCAACTATATGTTTATTCTTGTTGGGGTTTTGCCCAAATGATAGTTCTTTTTCCGGTAACAAGTTGAGTTAATCTTTTGCCAGAGATTTCGAACAACTCATATCCCATTTCTAATAAATATTTTTGTGCAGCCCCTATTTCAAACCCTGCTGCACTTTCTTCCCATGACTCAAATTCAAATAAAATATTTTCAATTTTTTTTGCAGAAAGAAGTCTGGTTGCCCCTTTAAAAACACTTAATTCAAATCCCTGCACATCAACTTTTAACCAGTTAATTTTTGTTATTTCATGGGTAGTATAATAAACATCTAAAGAAATTGATTCTACCAAGATAAATTCATTTGTAAATGTTGATGTCAAAGAACTCTTCTCATTGTTCATCGCCTGGTAAAACTTAACAGCCATCATAGAACTATCGTGAACTGCATAATTTAAGAGTTGATAATTTCTTATGCCATTTGTTTTAAAATTAAAACTTAAATATTCAAAAATAAAAGGCGACGCTTCAAATCCAAAATATTTTATGGAAGGCCTGCCTTTTACTATTGGCAAACCCATTGCTCCTATATTTGCCCCTATATCAAAATAATTATCTCCATCTTTTATTCGCTTATTTAAAAAAGCAATTACTTTTCTTTCATAAATTCCAACGATAAATAACTCTACCGAAAGCCCTGAATTTGTATTTGGGATCTTATACGTAATACCTTTATGTGCCCTGAATTCAATGGGGGTCTTCCTGCCGATACTTTTTTTAAATAACAACCTTCCTAAGTTTGATTTTCCCTTAAACGCGGGTAAGCCTCTGTAAAACTTCAACATTGTGATAATATAAAATATTTAGATTTATTCCTGATTTACTATGTGTTGGATAGAACAGTTACAAATCTTTCAATCTGTGATTAAACTGTTTCTTTTCTGTATTTCAGCTTTGATGATGCCACTCCATACCCATCCCGCAATTGAGTATCCGGTACTTTGTTAACCGCAATTTTTATTAAAACCATGTGATGGAAAGCATGTTCAAGGTTACATGCAATCTCTCTGAAATATTTGGTAGGTATTTTATTCAGCTCATCGCTGTTTTCATAAAAACCTGCTTCTAATACAAGGACTTTATTTTCATTCAATAAAGCCGAATTTATTTTATTCATTATAACAATTGCTGTTCCCTTTAATGTTTCAATGGTAATATCCCTTTTCCTGTTTTCATAGTTTACAATTCCAGATGTATAGCCGTCCTGTAAACAAATGAACATTTCCACTACATGTCTTACATGCTGCCAGATACTTGCACCAGAAAGCGTATTGATTTTTTTTTGACAGTATTGCTGACTGGAAAGTTGTACCAATGAGTCTTCCAGTTGAATAAAAATAGCATGAACAGATTGTTTAATTGTCATCGTTTTCTTGTTTTAATATTTATATTCTTCGCCTGCCTTTTCTTCTAATTGTACACCTAAGGCCATAACAATGCTGTTTACAAAATTGAAATAGTTGACTACTAAAGTTTTTAAAGTGAAAACTTGCTATTGAAGGGCTCTAAGATGGTCTTTACACCCGTTGATTATCTTCTGTATTTCTATTCCTTCTGGTGGATTATCGGCAGCATGCCAGTCTTTTAGGCATCCTTTTTTCAGCCCAATTGCCTTCCTCATCAAGCCAGTCGTTTTCAGCAGACCGTAATTCCGGTATGGGCATAACGGATTGTTCTGTGGCTTTCTTTCTATAAAAGTCAATTTTCTTATTTTTGAGGATGGTAAATAGCCAGTTTTTTTCTGAAGCTTCTCCCTTAAACCCATTAAGGCCTTTAAACGCAGACAAAAATGTTTCCTTTACAGAGTCTTCCGCTATATCATCGTTATTTACCCTGGGCAAAGCGTATTTGTACAATAGGGTTCCATATAGTGCAAACCATTTTTTCGGTTCAGCTCTAATTGCCTTTTTTTCCATCTTTTACAGAGTTTTTGAACCCTAAATATAAACAATGTATCTGGGAATTTGTTTAGTGCTGTAGGGCGGGTAAGTTTGTAATACTCATTTGTAAGGTATTATAACATACCCCGTCATAAAATCCAAAGAAAAGATACCTGACCAGAATGCAAATAGAAACGTGGAGTGTAATTATTATTCGCAAAACCCCAGCGTTTTCAAATTTCAAGATAGCCAAATTTTAAAACTAACTTTAAATTAATAAAATGACAAAAAAACAATGAAACGGATTGTCCTGGTAAATTTACACAGGTGTTGTAATTGCAGGTTCCATAGGCGCTTACCTATTTTTTAAACCACACCGGGACGTGCAGGCCACTAATGCTTTTTCGGAATAAAAGCGGCTGATCTGGTAAGTTTATTTACCGCCGATGCAGGTAAAGCCAATACAAAATATCTGGCAAGTGATAGCATTTTAAAAGCGTTGAAAGTATAAGGTCGTGTTAATAAATTTTTTGACATTCAAAACGGAGAAAATGTAATTGTGCTGAAAGACGAGGGTGCAAAGGTTGGTGTAAGCGCCAAATTTACCAATGCAACAACGGCAAATACACAATCAATTAAAGTAGGTGATATACAAAAAAAAAGGTGCCAATACAGCTGGCAATCGTTACGATGCAGACCTTGATTTGTATGAACATGCGATACTTGTTCAGTGTGATAAAACGTTGCACAAGCATCATATACTCAGTATTAAAAGCTGTGTTTTCATACTGCCAGTTCATCCGTGATTTTAGTTCACCTACATTTTCATGGCGCCTGGTTTAGTTTTACCTGTTTGATCTAATGCGGCTTTTAAACCTTTTGCTAATTGTTTTGCGTTACCCACCCCCCAATAATGTAAGAAAAATATCCGTGGTTGTTCATGAACCATATGGTTGTGAACCGCTACTACTTCAATACCGTTTTCAATTAAAGCTTTAATTACGGGTGCTACTTCATCTTCCAACATTGTAAAGTCACCCGCAACGGCTGCATGGCCTGGTGTACCCTGCCACGCGGCCCATGTGTTAAATCCAAAGAAAGTAGTTATTGTTACTTCATGTTCTTTCAATTTTACATCTGGCCTGCCAATAGTGTATTTGTAAACACCTTTGCTCCATTCACCTTTTGAGCTAATAATTTCATCCAGCATTTTTGCATCAATATTAGTAACAACACTATCGGCAGGTGCTGCGGCAGGATCAAGACTCCTTGAAGCATTTACAGCATCTAATACGGCTTTTATTTTTTGTGCCATTTGTTCTGTATTGCCAGAACCACCTACGTGCATATAGATGATATTCGGGTGGTTACGGATAAAGTGGTTATGAATAGCTGAGATGGTAAGTCCCTGCCGGATGACTTCCTGCTGAACAGGTTTTAAATCCTTTTCAGTTAAAATAATATCACCCATTACCATTGCACCTTCAGCAGACGGAGTAAAAGCTACCCATGCGCCTAAGCCCATTGCGGGAATAATTTTGAATCCGTCCACTTCTACCTTCAAATCGTTTTGTGGTATCGTAATTTTGTATTCGCCCTTATTTTCTTTACCCTTCTTTCCGGTTACGCGCTCTATGGTCGCAATATCTAAAGGACTAAAGTTGCCTTGTTTTTGATCCATCTTCCTTTTTTCCTGCGCCATAACAGTCTGAGCGACGGTTGCCAGGATCAAAAATGAAACAGATAGAGTGATTGACTTTTTCATATGTTCTATTTTAATTGATAGTTTTGTAATTACTTGCATTCCAGCTTTTATTTCTTCATTCCCCTTCGACACTAATGTATCGCATTTCCTTTTTCCCCAACTCCTAACCAAATATTCCAATATTACAATTGTCGCTAAATAAGTATTAATCCTATCACAAAGAAGGACCTGCTCAAAGAATTCTATTATAATTTATAGAAATATCAACCGGTCTTTAGCAATCACTAATTTCATTATCAAAATTAATGCTAAGCTACAAGGTAATTTTGGAGAAATTCTTCAAGAGTAATTTAACCAACATCTTACATGCCGGGCTAGACAAATAGTTATATCTTTGAAATTGGTGTCGAAAAAACTATTCATATCATTTTTGTTTATCACGGCATACGTCGTTATATTGGCACATAGTGTTATTCCCCACCATCATCCTGGGGAAGGGTCGGCAACAGATGAGCAGCCTGACAAGGACCAACACGAAGAGGAACATGATAACGGTTTAAGCAACATATTTTCTTTTTTCCAGCATATTGGCACTGGTAATCAATTCATCACTACACATCATATTGCTTCAGTTAATCAAATAGGTATACAACTTTTTATTGGCTATGTAACTTCATTCTATTTTAAATTTTACGACGCAGGGGAACCTGTTCCCATATTATATCCCGACCACCCACCCATTTACTCTTCGTCGGGCAAACCTGTCTTAGCCCTACGGGGGCCGCCTACAATTACTGGTTAAATCTATTTAGTTTTTACTAACTATATCTTCTATGCAATCAATTATTGCGTGGCTTATTGCTTTTATGTTATACCAGTAATTTCACCATTCATGTTAAATAGAATTATTCGTTTCTCAATCAAAAATAAATTGCTAATGGGGCTGTTCACTTTAGCACTCATTGCATGGGGGAGCTACTCAGTAACCAAATTACCTATTGATGCCGTACCGGATATTACGGACAACCAGGTAATGGTCATAACTGTAACGCCAACCCTGGCCGCACAGGAAGTAGAGCGCCTTATTACATTTCCAGTAGAGCAGACAATGGCCAGCATTCCAAAGATTGAAGAAATCCGTTCTTTTTCAAGGTTTGGTTTATCCATTGTAACCATTGTATTTAAAGAAAACGTCGATATCTATTGGGCAAGGCAACAGATAAGTGAACGGTTGGCCGATGCAGCTAAGTTGATTCCTGAGGGTGTAGGTACACCAGAAATGGCTCCTGTAACAACAGGGCTGGGAGAAATATATCAATATGTGATTCATCCTAAGCCCGGGTATGAAAAAAAATATGATCCAATGGAACTTCGCACCATCCAGGACTGGATTGTGAAAAGGCAGTTATTAGGAACCCCTGGCGTTGCTGAAGTAAGTGGCTTTGGCGGCTACGTTAAGCAATACGAAATAACGGTTAATCCAGACAGGCTGCATAGCATGAATGTAAGCATTGATGAAATATTTACGGCGCTCGAACAGAACAACCAGAATACCGGGGGCGCTTATATCAACAAATCTCCCAACGCCTACTTTATAAGAAGCGAAGGGTTGGTAACGAAACTGGAAGACCTTGAAAAGATTGTTGTCAAAATGAATAACAAGACTCCAGTACTGGTTAGAGATTTGGCAACAGTACAATTGGTAACAGTGCACGCTACGGGGCAGCCACCAGAAATGGCCAGGGGGAAATAGTAACAGGCATTGTAATGATGTTGAAAGGCGCCAACTCATCGGAGGTAATTAAAAATGTGAAGGCAAGAATTGAGCAGATTAAAAAAACCCTTCCTGAAGGTGTGGATATAGAGCCATTTCTTGATCGGAAGAAGCTGGTCGACAATGCTATCAGCACTGTATCAACCAACCTTATTGAAGGGGCACTTATAGTGATTTTTATTCTCATTTTGTTCCTTGGCAATCTTCGTGCTGGATTAGTTGTCGCGTCTGTAATTCCTTTATCAATGCTATTCGCCATTTCTATGATGAATCTTTTTGGTGTATCAGGGAACCTGATGAGTTTGGGCGCAATTGATTTTGGGTTAATTGTAGATGGAGCTGTAATTATTGTGGAGAGTATCTTGCACCGGATATCTGCAAAAACAATTCATGATGCGGATGTTCAAAAGCTGGACCAGGAAGAAATGGACAAACAGGTAAATGAGAGTGCAAGCAGAATGATGAACTCAGCCGCATTTGGCCAAATCATTATTTTTATTGTTTACCTGCCTATACTTGCACTGGTTGGCATTGAAGGAAGAATGTTTGGACCTATGGCACAAACGGTAATGTTTGCAATACTTGGCGCTTTCCTTTTATCGCTTACTTATGTACCAATGATGTCGGCTTTGTTTCTAAGTAAGCATACAAGACACAACAGAAATTTCTCAGACCGGATGATGGATTTTTTTCAGCGCTGTTATAATCCCGTAATAAATTCAGCCATACATCACCGGGGAATAGTTATAGGAATTGCGGTTGCATTACTTGCAGTAACCATATTCGCTTTTTCCCGCCTGGGTGGTGAATTTATACCCCAATTAGATGAGGGTGATTTTGCGGTAGAAACCAGGGTGCTTTCAGGTAGTTCCATTGATCAGATTATTGAAGCCTCAACGAAAGCGCAAAAAATTATATTAAAGAATTTTCCCGAAGTAAAGCAGGTAGTAAACAAAATTGGTTCAGGCGAAATTCCCACCGACCCAATGCCGCTTGAAGCAGGCGATATGATGGTAATATTAAAAGACAAAAAAGACTGGGTGAGCGCAAAAACGCGCGAAGAATTAACGGACACAATGCAAAAAGCCCTGTCCGTGATACCTGGTGTAACGTTTGGTTTCCAACATCCCATACAAATGCGTTTCAATGAGTTAATAACCGGTGCCAAGCAGGATGTGGTAATTAAATTGTATGGTGAAGACCTTGATGTTTTGACTGATTATGCGGGAGAAATTGGCAAACAGATAAAACACATCCAAGGTGTGGAAGACTTGTATATAGAAGAGGTAACCGGTTTGCCTCAAATACAAATACAATTTAACAGGGACAAGATTGCACAGTACGGCCTGAATATAAAAGACATCAATAGAGTAATTAAAACAGCCTTTGCAGGTGAAACAGCCGGGCTTGTATGAGGGCGAAAAACGAATTGACTTAGTGGTTAGATTAACTAAAGAAGACAGGAAAGATCTATCCGATGTTCGCGGGTTGTATATAAGTACACCAACAGGTGAGCAAATACCTTTGGAAGTAGTAGCAACGGTAGGATTTAAAAATGGCCCTAATCAAATTCAAAGAGATGATACCAAAAGAAGAATAACTGTCGGCTTCAATGTGCGCAACAGGGATGTACAAAGCATTGTAAAGGAAATACAACAAAAGTTAAACGCAAATTTAAAATTGCCGCCCGGTTACTATACAACCTTCGGAGGCCAGTTTGAACATTTGGTGGCAGCTAATAAGCGGTTATCTATCGCGGTTCCGGTGGCGTTATTATTAATTCTATTACTCCTCTATTTGACTTTTAATTCTATCAAGGAAAGCCTGCTGATTTTTACAGCAATTCCTTTAGCCGCCATTGGGGGAGTGGTTGCATTATTAATAAGAGGAATGCCCTTTAGTATTTCAGCAGGGTCGGTTTTATTGCACTCTTTGGGGTAGCGGTATTAAATGGTATTGTTTTAATATCTGAGTTTAACAGGTTGAAAGCTGAAGGCATATCAGACATTTATGAACGTGTACTGAAGGGAACAAGCGTAAGATTACGACCTGTTTTGATGACTGCAGCTGTTGCTTCGCTGGGGTTTTTACCAATGGCATTGTCCAGTTCATCCGGTGCAGAAGTACAACGTCCTTTGGCAACGGTAGTAATTGGTGGATTGCTTTCAGCAACTTTTTTAACACTTGTTGTATTGCCTGTGTTATATATCCTGTTTGAAAAGAAAAATAAAAAAGTTATAATCATGAAGCCTTTGAATATGGCATTGTTAATTTTGTGTTTTGCTGGCGTTAGCTTTTTGCCGCTGGTTTCGTTAGCACAAAATACTACCGTGGATGCAACCAGAGTGCTCACCTTACAACAGGCTGTTGCCGAAGCATTAAAAAATAACAGCAATATCAAGTCTGCCAATTATTTGATTGATCTGCAAAAAGTTTTAAGAAGAAGTGCAGTTAATATAGAAAAGACAAATTTCTCAATAACACAGGGTCAGTTAAACAGCGTCCACTATGATAATTCTTTTAATATCACCCAACGGTTTGAATATCCAACTGTATACAAAAATCAATTGGAACTTGCCGATGAAAAAATAAAAGGAAGTGAATACCAGTTTGCCGTCAACCAATTAAATTTAACTGCTAACGTTACATCTGCTTATTACCAGGTGGTGTATTTTACCAATAAAGAAAAATTGCTATTATCCCAGGATACTTTGTATGCTAATTTGGCAAAAGCAAGTGCGGCTAGATACAGAACCGGTGAAACAAACCTTTTGGAAAAAGCGACATCAGAAATGCAATCACTTGAGGTTAAAAATTGGATACAGCAAAATGAAAGCGATATACTAATCGCTAAAAAGCAATTAAAGATTTTACTGAACAGCCGGGATAATATTTCAGTAGCAGATAGTGTTATAACAAAACGAAATATTGAGTTGCCAACGGACAGCAATATCATAGCTTCACATCCAATGCTAAAATATCTTCAACAACAATTTGAAATAAATAAGAAAGAAACGGATGTACAGAAAGCCAAACGGTTACCTGATTTTTTGGCGGGTTATACAAACCAATCATTCAGGGGCATCCAAAATGTAAATGGCACCAACCAAAAGTTCACAGGTTGGGATAGATTTAACAGTTTTCAGATTGGTGTTGCAATTCCTCTTTTACCAGGTGGTTATAAATCCAAAATCAATGCTGCAAAAATTAATGAACAAATTGCTGCAGCCAATTGGGAGTACGAACAGACAAACTTATACGGTCAGCTAAATATATTACTGGAGCAATATTATAAACATAAAAGTGCTTTAGCATATTATGAAACGGCGGCATTACCACAGGCAGACCTAATTATAAATAATGCCGTAAAGGGGTTTAAAAGCGGCGAGCTATCTTCCCAACAACACCTGCAGAGCCTTGCTATTGCGTTAAAAATTAAAACTGATTACATTGAAGCCCTTTATCATTATAACCAATCCACTCTAGCAATAGAAAATATCATTGGCATAAAATAAATATTTAATTCTCAATCAAACAATGATGAAGTCAATTATAAACATTCTCTTTTCCATGCTCTCTATTACAATTGTGATGACATCCTGTAACAGTAAAAAACCGGATGAGAAGCCCGAAGCGGAGAAGTTTAACTCAAAGGATAGCACAGCAACGAAAGACGAAGTGTTTCTTACAGAAGATCAATACAAGGTTGCAGCTATTGAATTAGGTAAGATTGAAATGAGAAACCTGAGTAGTGTGATAAAAGTAAATGGAACAATTGATGTACCTCCGCAAAATGTTGTTTCCATTTCCGCACCATTAGGAGGGTATGTTAAGAGTGCAGGTTTATTACCCGGTGAGGTAATGCGAAAAGGCGAAGTGATTGCAGTAATTGAAAATGTGGAATTCATCACTATTCAGCAGGAATACCTGGAAAGCAAGAGTCGCATGTTGTACCTGGCACAGGAATTAAAAAGACAGGAAGAATTAAGAAAGGAGGAAGTGAATGCAGCAAAAACATTACAGCAGGTTTCATCGGAGTATAATATGATGCAGGCAAAGATCAGTGGCCTTGAACAAAAACTATCATTAATAGGTATCAGCCTAAAGACTTTACAGGCAGGAAGAATTACCAAAACAAGCAATCTCTATTCGCCCATTAATGGTTATGTTACCACCAGCAACGTAAATAGGGGTAAATATGTACTACCAAGCGATGTATTATTTGAGCTGGCAAATAAGAGTGATATGCATCTCTCATTGAAAGTTTTTGAAAAAGATGTTCGAAAAATCCTTCCGGGCCAGCCCATAAGATTTGCATTAGCAAATGAAACAGATTATCACAGGAAAGCGAAAGTTTTTTTAATTGGTAAATCAACGGGAGAAGACGGTACAATACTGGTTCACTGTCACCTGGCAATATCTAATGACCAGGAAATGCTGCCGGGAATGTACGTAAAGGCATTGATAGAAACTTCTAATGAAGCTATGCCTGCATTGCCCGTTGAAGCAATGGTTCAATCCGAGGGGAAGGATTATATTTTTATGCAAACAGGTACAGCGCAAGGCAAATCGACGTTTAAGATGATACCGGTTGTAAAAGGTATAGAACAGGAAGGATTTGTAGCAATTACTTTACCGCAAAATTTTGATATAGCTCAAGGCAAAATTGTAATTTCGGGTGCTTATGCTTTATTATCAGCCGTTAAGAATGTAGAGGAGTAGTTTATTCGAAAAAAGAAAAATTTGGAATAAATGAGCATCTTAATCAGCAAATATGAATCATTCACTAGCATGTTGATTTTATTAAGCTTAATTATTAAATAGCCATTTTTAATAAAAAACTACTATATAGAGGTATTGATCTTTATAACACCGGGCCTGAGTTCCGGATCATTGACCATAAAAATTGGTCTGACCTATTGGAAGATTGGGAAATATGCGAAGCAAATTATGACATGTATCCACCCAAAATAAAAATTTTAAAGAATTCGGTGAGTGGAACCAGGTATGCTTTTTTTGAATGGAAACCATGCAACTCAAATCTTAAGTGGTAAAGCAGTAGGGGAATATTAAAAGTATTCAGATGAATGGGAAAAGCTTCGTAAAAGTGTCGAATGGGCCAAGTTCCCTGATTACAGGAAATTTGATGAAGGCCAATATCTCTTCAAAACCACGGGGCAAGGTGTTGTATTGTAATTTTAAGATCACAGAAATTTAATTATTAAATGGTAACATTATGTCAATAAACTCAAGACGCGAATTTTTAAAAAATTCAATTATTACAACGGCAGGTATAGCCATTGTACCCAGCCTGGCCGTAAGTGGCCTGGGGTACAAAGCTCCCAGTGATAAGTTGAATATAGTTGGTGTAGGCATTGGTGGAAAAGGCCATCCGAACCTGGTTGGTATGAACACCGAAAACATTGTGGGGCTTTGCGATGTAGACTGGAAATATGCAGGAAAGTGTTTCAACTCATTTCCTAAAGCCAAACGGTATATGGATTGGCGCAAAATGTTTGATGAAATGGCGAATTCCTTCGATGCAGTTATGGTGGCTACATCCGACCATACGCATGCCTGCATTGCAGCCAAGGCTTTGTCAATGGGCAAACACGTATATTGCCAGAAGCCATTAACACACTCAGTGTATGAATCAAGACTGTTAACCAAGCTGGCAGCAAAACACAAAGTAGCCACACAAATGGGAAACCAGGAAACTCCGGCCATGGTGTACGGCAAGTGTGCGAATGGATTTGGAATGGAGAAATTGGAGAAGTTAAAGAAGTACATGCCTGGACGACCGCCCCATCTGGCCGCAAGGTTTGCAAAGGCCAGCCGAAAAAATGACGGTGCCGGATTCACTTAATTGGGATTTGTTTATCGGCCCGGCACCCATGAGACCATACCATAGTATTTACACGCCATGGAACTGGCGTGGATGGTGGGACTTTGGAACAGGAGCCTTTGGCGATATGGCCTGCCATGTACTCGACCCGGTTTACCAGTCACTAAAACTAGGGTATCCCGAAAAAGTACAGGGAAGTTCAACAAAAATTAATACAGAAAGTGCACCACAGGCCGAAACTGTTGAATTTTCTTTTGCGGCAAGAAATAATATGCCCAAAGTAAATATGCCGGAAGTAAAGATTCACTGGTATGATGGCGGGTTGCTTCCTGATCGTCCGGATTTGCTGCCAGAAGGTATGAATTTAATGGCTGATGGACTTGGGGGATGTATTTTTGTCGGTTCAAAAGATACACTCATAACAGGGTGCGGTGGTTTTAATGCACGTCTTTTATCAGGCCGGAAACCTGAGGTAACACCTTACCTGAGAAGAGTTCCGGGTGCTGTTGGTTACGTTGACGGCCCGCACGAGCAAGATTGGATAAGGGCATGTAAAGAATCGCCTGCAAACCGGGTGGAAGGAACATCTTACTTTGGTTATTCAGGGCCATTCAACGAAATGGTATTATTGGGGGTTCTGGCTGTTCGATTGCAGGGTTTAAATAAAACCATTGCATGGGATGGGCAAAATATGAAATTCACCAATATTTCGCCAACGGAAGAATTGAAGATCGTGACCTCGGATGAATTTAAAGTTATAGAGGGGCATCCGCATTTTAATACCCGCTATATCACATTCAATGCCCTTGAGGCTGCTAACGGGTACATCAAACATGCCTATCGGGATGGCTGGGATTTACCCTCAATGCCTTTGTAGTTTTATGAAACTTGCGGTTATTATTCTGGTTTTCTTTTTTATAGATGTAACGTCTTTAACTATAAAGACAAGTACAAATTGAGACTGGCACCTATGTGCGAAAGGCTCATGATTAAAACTTAAAAATTATAAAGTGAAAATTAAGCTGCCACTGAAACACAGGATAATGTTAGTATTGGCACTGAGCTTATGCTTTGCCTTATTATCAATGCGAAACATCAGCTTGTTTAAAACACGCATCATCATCAAACCTAACCAGGGCGGATTGATAACTGCTATTATCCAGAAGGCTATTGATTCCTGCGCTGCTACTGGTGGGGGAGATGTCATCTTCCCGTCAGGAAATTTTCTAAGCGGAGGAATAGAATTAAAAAATAACGTGACATTGAAATTGGACAAAGGCGCTCTTCTACAGGGAAGCGATAAATACGCTGATTATAAAAACGATGCATTTATCTACGGCGAGGATCTTTCGAACATTGGCATTCAGGGTGAAGGAATAATTGACGGGGTAGATTGTTATAACCCCAAAGGCGAAGAAGGTTTTAGGGGGCCGCATTGTATCCGGCTTATCAATTGTAAGAACATCACCCTCACAGATTTTACTATTAGAAACTCCGCAAACTGGGCTATTAACTGCCGGTATTCTTCTTACGGCACTGTAAAAAATGTAACCATACTCGGAGGGCATGACGGGCTTCATACTAGGTTTTGCAACAATTTTACCGTTACGGGATGTGATTTTCGCACAGGTGATGATGCATTTGCGGGAAACGACAATCGTGATTTTGTAATCTCTGATTGCAAAATCAATACATCATGTAATGGCTTCCGGATGGGATGCTTAAATTTTACAGTACAGCGATGCAAGATGTGGGGGCCCGGTGAGTACATTCATAAAATTCAGAAACGTAGTAATATGCTTTCTGCCTTTGTGCATTTTTCACCAAAAGACGAGCGTTCAGCATTGAAAAGTGGAAATTGGTTAATCAAGGATATCGAAATCGAAAATGTAGACCATGTGTACAACTATAATTTCGAAAAGGGATTATGGCAGACGGGACAGCCTGTTACAAACATTAAATTCGAAAAAATAAAAGCGAAGGGCATCCTTAGTGCATTCAATATTATTGCAGATGGCAAACAGAATTTTAACCTTCAAGTTCAAAATTCTGTTTTCTCATTTCGGGAAGGAACGGTTTATAATGCATCTGGTTTTGAGGGTGCAAAGCTTACTTCGCCTGCATTATTTAATGCATCCAATTTTGACCAGGTAAAACTTCAGAAAGTCATATTCGAAAAGAAAGATTCCAGGCCTTTAATGAACCTTATTTCAGGTAATACACTAACTCTCGACCGGGTTTCTTTTATTACAGGGAGCAGGTCTGTTCCGTACAACTTCGAGAAAATCAGCGATGGGAAAATGGAAAAAATGAAACTGAATAAAACTGAAATAAAATCTAAGCAATTCCCATTATAACCGCACAAACAACCTCTTCAAGGCAAGGAATAATAAATAATATAAGAGATGACTTGATCGGCATATGAAACAGAGTTCCTTTAAGAGGCTGCGAAATACAATAATCCTAATTGCCTGGTACATCTGAAATGATTGGAGGGAGAAGGTTTTTAGTGAAGCTTAGACCCATAAGGGTTTAATAAATTGGATAAACAGTAAGCTCATAGCATATAGTTTTATTCGAATAAAAATCCGCAATAATTTTCATAGCAATCGTGAAAACCGGCCATTTCTATGGCTGGTTATTTTTATTTATTTATGTTATTTTTTTTAAGGTAAGATCAGGTATTCTAACCTATGGATAAAAATTAATAGAGCCGTTTAGTAAGTAAGACTTATTATTCTGAGTCCTATTTTACAATAAAAACAAAAGGTAGAGCTAGAATTAGATTGAGAGCTTTAATATGCAAGTTGCACGAGATGAAAAACTTTGCGATACTACTGATTTTGCTGCTATTATACCTTGCTGGCAGAGGATAATTACAAGTGATTTTGCCATCTGCATGGAAGTATCATCATCTCTTAGTAGGTTGGAAATTAAAATAAGGCTTAAAAAAAAGCAGAATGCCCATTGGGTTAAGACAGTGTTGCAAACGTTGAAAAAGCGATTCCTGTATTTGCGAAGATTAAAGGTTTATTGTTAAGAAAGGAATCAAGGGAGTAAAAATCGTTAAACCGGATGGGACGTCTATTTCTATAGATGACACTTCTGCGGAGGAAATGGTGAAATTGCTACAACAGGACGAATAAGATAGGATATTATTTTCCATCTAAAATATTTCATGTTGATGGCAGTTAACTGTACTCGCTCGATATATTTTACAATTCATTGATAATAATCAAAGGGTTATGAAACGGACCGGACAGGAAAGGTTAAGTCCTTATAACCTATCGAATTAAAATATCTTATTTTTTTACTCGATTTTTTACTCGATTAAAGTAAAGACACTCCGACTAAATCTTACATGATTTTACGCAGTTTGACTTGTCTTTACAAAGATATAATTTTTCAGAAAAAGTATACCATAGTTTCGTTGCAATTTGTTTTTATTTTTTTTACTAATACTTATATGTTGTCCATTTTTTATAGGAGTTACTGTTCATTTATTGATTAGCCCCTAGTAAAAAAAGCAGTGAGTAACACTGCTTTGGCTTCTAAAATAAAGGTTCTATTTATAGCATCAAGAGTTGCTGAATATCGTTCCATAAAAAATATACACGTGATCGTATTTTATATGGTCTTAGCTTTCCATGTTTTACCCAATCATATACTGTTGGTCTAGTTACCTGAAAAAGGTCGCAAACCTCTGTGATCTTGAATAATGGCTTGTAATTTAAACCAGGTGTTTGATAAGTAGTAGATATTGGTTTTTCTTTTTCTGTTCTAATAATTTCCTCTCTGATTATGAGCCGTATTTGTTCCCAGAACTGTTTCGGCTCATAAGGAAACAGCATAGGAGTTATAGTTGATTCGTTCTTCACATTACTCATAATACTTTTTTTACCAGATTTCTGATCAATGTCCTCTTTTGAGAGTAGTATTCATTTTTTCAGTACTCATAAGATAAACTAAGCTTTTTTTGTTCCGGTAATAAGAAGGTATGTATCTAATGTAGCCATAATCACTTAGTTCTTTAATACACTTATGGTAAGTAGCAGAGCCTGAAATTTTGCAAAGCGGCATTACTTCACGACTAAATATGGAAACAGGATTTTTACATTCGTGCACATACCAAAACTGTAGTAATCCCATGTACAAACTAATATGAGTTGTGTTTATACGTGGATCATTTTCAATAGCAGAAAAAAAAACTGATAGCGGCTTTAGCTCTGACATAAACCTTATATTGTTCAGCTTATTGATTGACCTTTTTTTCTACTACGTTTGTTTGTTTTCGAACACTTTCACTATCATCATCACCTTGCTGTTGGCTTTCTTTCTTTGCTTCCTGTTTTACAGATTGCTCAGGAGCACTCTTTTCTTTTTGTGATTGGCTGTGCACACGTTGCATATTACCATCATACACATTTAGCGACTTAAACCGGGGATTAGCTTCGATAAAAACTTTTTGCTCATTACCTTCTTTCATAAATGTCACTGATTGCTGATTACCTTTGTTCAACGATTCCATCAGCCTTGTTTTATCTTGTTCATTAATTAACTCCTTTATCGGATATTTTGATAACTCCTTTTCCAAGTTAAAGCCGTAGTTAGAGTGGAAGTGCTTTAAGCTATAATTGCCATTCTTATCAGTTTCTTTAAAGTCCATTTGCACCCAGGCATTATATAACTGTCCTTCTTTGTTGGTCAAGTCTTTATTAATTGATCTTCCGTTCATCAGGTTATACGCTTCTTTGAGCGTAATATTATTTCCCTTGTTAATGTAGAAAGTATGTTCCATCATGTTCGGGCTGTTTTCCTGCTTTAACGTCAGATTGTACTTATTGAAGAAATACATATCGGATAGTTCAGATTTTTTAAAATGCAGCGTAGCAACAGCTATATCATTTCCAAACTTTGTGTTGTGATAAATTTGGAATTCAGGAGATTGTTTTTGCATTTTTTCTTTCAGGTCATTTTCTAATACATCTCCAAAGCCGGTAAACTTCACCTGGTCTTTCAGG
>JBBJMD010000123.1:0-12207 GCA_037719925.1 Ferruginibacter sp. | reverse complement strand
TATACGTTTGATTTTAATCAGGGTGATCATGAGTGGGAAGTTTTGTTTTCCGATTACCCGGTTGGGGAAGAAAGTAATTATGAATTATCTTTTGAAAAAAGCGGGCTTCCTGCCCCGCTTGACCCTTTAAAAAAATCAATAAAAGTAACTGGCAATAACCATAGCGACGATCTGCTTTCAATAATATACAGGAAAATTGATGGATTAGAGCCAAACACCCGGTATGCGGTTTCATTTAGTATTAATTTCGCTTCTAATGTATGCAAGAGCTGTGTGGGTGTTGGAGGAAGTCCAAACCTCGCCCTGGGTGCCGGAGGGTTACCTCACGCCCCGGGGAATTTGATCGTAGGCGATAATGAGTTCCCTTATTACCGTCCCAATTTCATTACGGAAATCCAGGGATATCGTTCAAATAGCGCAATGAAAATGTTAGGAAGAATTGGTGTAGGGGAGGAACTTTCGAATCCATACGCTATATCAAACCTGAACAATAAGGAAGCACCTATTTATTTAACCTCAAATGCAAAGGGCGAGCTTTGGCTGATCGTGGGCACGGACTCCGGGTTTGAAGCAACCACCACGTTATATTATACCAAAATTGAAGTAATACTTAAAAAGTAAACTGCTAACAGCTGGTGCTTATTGGAGTCGTTTCGCTACCCATTTCTTTGGCTGCCGGTGCGGGGCACATTACTTACCGACTTCGTTTTTTATTCCTTTAAAGAGTGCATATAATGCCATGGCATGACCATGCCCTAAATTAAAATCCTCCTTCAGCCATTGCACAATTTCCCCGGCCTTTATATTTGGTGCCAGCTTACCATTTTTTAAAAAACCTTTTTTCCCGGCGAGTACTTTAAATTCATCCGGGCCATTGCCGGTTTTTATTTTGATAGTATCTAAATAAGCTTGAAACGACATGATAATAGTTTTAAATAATGTGTTGCAACCATAACCTTCCGTTGAAAATAATTTATTAAGAGGGTTGGTTGATAAACAAAAATACGCCGTTCTTTAGTATTTAAAGTGTGTGATTAAGACTTGTTTCAGGTGTGATTAAGACTTTTTGAAATGTCCGTTCATTTGAATATAATTTACGTTGAACGTTCGGATATTAATAGGCCAGGTAATATTTAGTCAGCATGACTACCGTTGTGTTTCATGTCCATTTGTACCTTTGCTTTATCGTTTGAATTATTTTTTTGCTACGGGTAGGATTGAATTCCGGATTTGGCAAAAGCAGAACGCCGGCCGGAATTTATTAAATCCGGCAGGGATACAAAGTCATACAAAATGCGAACAACAAAAACCTTACGTACCTGTAAGAATGGACACCAGTAGTATAAAACTAGTGACTGCCCTACCTGCCCGGTTTGCGTCAGCAATAAAAAACCGGCAGAAGGATTTCTTTCCCTGCTGGGTAATCCTGCCAGGAACACCCTGCTTTTTCATGGAATTGATTTGTTAAAAAAGTTGTCCGGGCATATAGAGCAGGAAATTCTGGACCTTCATGGTATGGGTAAAGCCAGTATGTCCACATTAAAAATGGCACTGGAAAAGGAAGGTTTAAGATGTAAACAACCGGGTAAACATTAAATGCGAACGGCCACTGCAAACATTTAGGGCAGATGTTTTTTTCAAATGTTTTTATGCGGTTACCAAATGTTCCGGGCTGGTAAATAATTTTCCCGGATTCTTACTTCATTACCCTGTTAGAAGGTTCCCTTTTTATTTCGTTCATCATGCTATTAAATGACCAAACGAATACCAAAAAATTTTTAGTGGTTTGCCTTGCAATTTTGTCACCTTACTTTAGTTTATTTTCCGCCAAACTGATCCGTCCGAAATCACCTGAAATGTATTGCTCCCTGATGTAGAAGAGAGCGAGGTAGTTGTAGAAGCATTACCAATGGTTATTGCCGGTGTTAAAGTTATATTGGTAGATCCATGGTTAACCAGCTTGTAAATCCTTCCCGCACAAGTGTTCGCGGCAGGCAAGGTCCAGGTGGGGGTAGCCGCGCCAGTATTGATGATAACATGATCAGTTGCCAAAATGGTGTATGACCCCGTGATAGTTTTATAACTGACGCTTTGGGATCCTGCAATGGTAAGAGTTGAATTTGCACTCGTAGTACCAACACTTACATTTCCGTTGCCATGAATACGCATCCTTTCATTGCTGAACTGGGAGGTACCGCCCGTCAAAAATATGAGTGATTTTGTAGCACTGCCCGTCCCTACCAGGAAGTTGTTTCCCATATTATACAGGTAACTGTCATTAGCTGACCCCATCACACCACCAGTGTAATTACCGTTATTAATACCCATATCAACATAATTATTGGATTCATCTCCATTATTTGCTGTTGCTACCACATCTGATGAAGCACTTGTACCGGCCGAAGTATTCTGTATATTCAACTGCAGGTAACTGTCTATACTTCCTTTACCGGCGATGGCATTTACAGATGATGTAACACCTGCATCCACTAATAACTGCTCCGGATTTGCCGCATTGAAAGCACTTGAACCGATTGCCAGCTCGCCGGTCGCGCTGAGCCTCATTCTTTCCGTATTGTTGGTTATGAAGGGCAAGTCATAATTCGATGTAGTTCCAATCGTTTTTAGAGATGATACATTATTGCCCCCCTGCATCCACGTCGTACCTGTAAGATATGACCCTGCATCTATCCAGCTGGGTGCCACACCTGCGCCATTTGATTGAAGAAGATAGCCTGGTACTCCTGCCAAGTTGTTTGGCATAAAGGCGCCGCTTACCCGGAGGTTGCCGGCAATATCTAATTTTTGTGTAGGATTAATGGTGCCAATTCCAACGTTGCCAGTGCCATCAATACGCATCCTTTCGTTTGAAACCTGGGAGGTTCCACCGGTCATGAATATCAACGATTTGGCAGTGTTGGCTGTGCCGATCAGGAAGTTGTTGCCCATCGCGTACAGGTACCCGTCATTGGCGGCACCCATCACCCCACCATTGTAATTGCCCCCGTTGATACCCATGTCCACGTAATTTGTAGACTCGTCCCCGTTGTTTGCCGTTGCTACCACATCTGAAGAAGCATTTGTACCGGTTGAATTATTTTGAATATTCAGTTGCAGGTAACTATTGATGTTTCCTTTACCAACGATTGAATTTACAGAAGTTGTAACCCCTGCATCAACCAGTAATTTTTCCCTGTTAACCGTGGAAAAATTTTCTGAGCCGATTCCTACGGACAACGCTGTATTGGTCATATCCCCGAGGATGATCTCGTTTGCCTTTGTAACATCGGTATTGTAACCTATTGCCGTTGAATTATTAGCCAAATTGCCTGCGGTTGCGCCGGCACCGAGCACGGTTGCATTTGATACATAATTGATATTGGCACCATTACCAAGCGCAAGTCCATTATTGCCGCTTACAGCTGCGCCTACACCGATCGATATGGGGTTGGTATTGTTATAACCGGTTGTTGCCCCTGTGCCGATAGCAATTGCATTCGTACTATTTGATACCGCACCATTGCCCAGGGCAATAGCCGATGCCGCATTGGTTATTGTTTTATCCGCAGCGGTAGTATTGCCCCCGATGGCGATAGAGTTAGACGCATTAGCGGTTGCATTGGTACCGATAGCAACCCCATCAGCAATGCTGTATGCCGTAAAGGCATTACGGCCGAGGGCCAGGGAATTGGTACTATTGGAATTTGCACCGCTCCCGATCGCGAAGGAATTCTTACCATTTGTAACGGCACCGGTACCAATTGCTAAGGAACTGTCAGCACTTATTGTAGCGTTATTTCCCAGTGCCATAGCTGCTGTTCTGTTATAGCCTACATTGGCACCACTGCCTAACACGTAAGAATGTGTAGAATTGTAGGTATTGGCCGATATCCCGAGCGCCATGGAATTTGTTTCGAAGCGGGTAACCTGTGTGTTATTTACTTTTGTAACCAGGGCCTGGGCATCAGTTGTCCCGATAAAATTCGTTCCGGGGTTGGTGGCGGCATTACCTAAAAGGCCCCACCCGGCAGCACCTGATGAAAGGGATGCTGCAGTTATTTTCCTTACCACTCCACCTGAAATAGTTAATACTTCATCAGAGATAGTGCCGTTCTGTAGGCCGCTCAGGTAAAGCGGGTTACTTGCAGCGCTAACCTGTAATTTATAGGTTGGATTGGTGATGCCAATACCAACATTGCCGGAACCATCTATACGCATCCTTTCATTACTGAACTCTGATGTGCCCCCGGTCATAAATATTAAGGATTTAGTAGCGCTACCCGTACCTACCAGTAAGTTGTTTCCCATATTATACAGGTAACTGTCGTTCGCCGAACCCATCACACCACCTGAGTAATTGCCCCCATTTATTCCCATATCAACATAATTGGTGCTTTCATCACCATTGTTGGCGGTGGCCACCACATCTGAAGATGCGCTGGTACCGGTAGAATTATTATGAATATTTAATTGAAGATAGCTGTTTATATTTCCCTTTCCCACAATCGCATTTACAGAAGTAGTGACACCTGCATCAACCAATAGCTTTTCAATGTTTGCCGCATTGAACACGGAAGTGCCGATGGCAACGTTACCAAGATTATTTACAATGTTTAAAATAGTTCCCGAAGAATTGCGCCATTCTGTAAGGTTGGCGGACTGGGTGCCGGAAAAACCTTGTATGGCAAGCGGTACGCTGACATTTCTCTGGCTTCTTACCAGCACACCGGTATTCAGAACACCTGGTTCAAAAGCGGGGAAAGCAGACGACTGACGGTCGCCTCCCAATGTGATGCCCCAGTAAGCGCCCATCTGTAGGTTTCGGCCGCCGCCGCCCTGCCAGAAAATATCTCCTCCATCGCCGCCGATCCTAAAGTCTCCGGTACCGGAAGTATTTGTAAAAAGCAGTTGGGATAAGGCTGAACCGGTGCGCCTTATTTCAAAGGTATCCTTTACCACCAGCGGGTTACCAGGATTGGTAATACCTACACCCACACGTCCCAGACCGTCTATTACCATGCGTTGGGCATTATTGGTGCGAAAGGCCAGTGCCACATTATCGGTAGTACCCAAAAAATTCGTTGAAGCATTAGAACCAGCGTTACCTGTAAGCAACCACGCGTTCGTAGCTGGACTAAGCGCTGTCCATAAGGGTACACCGGGCGTGCCTGTATTTACCCTGAAAATATTATCAGTTATATTAAATATCAATAATCCCTTTGCGGGTAGTGAAATGGCGTTTTGTTGTGTAGTGGTAAGTCTTGGGGCAAGTAATCCTTTGGTAGTGCTTGTAATATCCAGCATAGCACTGGCATCGGGCGTTGAACCATCTGTATTAATTGCCATGTTTTGTGCCATCGCATGGTTCCCAAGAAACAGCGATGTAAAAACCAGGCAGTTGATAAAGTTTTTCATTTTGTAATTGAATTTTGGGCTTATTGGAAATTGGGGAGATACATGGTTTTATTACTATTTATTTATTGTTGTATTACTACTTGTTGTATTTCATTTTTTCCGGCCGGTCCGGCTATTTGCAACTGGTACAAGCCGGCAGGTAAAGCGGTATTAATTTTTAATTCCAGCCTTGTACTGCTGTTGCTGATATTTTCCAGTGTGCTGTGCACAATTAGGCCGCCACTGTTGATCAAATTAAAATGGTAGTTTCCATGAGGCTGGTTGCGAAATTGTAAATGGATCCTGCTGCCTTTTACTGGATTTGGAGATATGGTAAAACTACCGGCTCTGCCTTCTTTCTGTACATATACAACATCGCTGTAATTGATTACACCATTACTGTTAATACTTTTAACGCGATACGAATTTTTACCTTCTAAAGGGGATACATCCAGCCAGGAATAGTCGCCGGTTATATTTGCCTCCGTAATATTTACCGCGGTAAATGCCGTGCCATCCGATGATTTTTCTACTGCATACTTTATGTTTCCCGTATCGCCCTTTGCCTTCCAGCCTATTTTTATGTTTTTATCTAAATCATAGGCGGTTGCGACCAGCGTTGGAATGTGCAAAACGACTAACTGTTTAAAAATGATTTTAAAACGACCTGCTACTGCTGATGCAGGATTGGCATCTACTGAAAAGTCTGTTGCATCGCTTGAGGAAAGGTTGACCTGCTTACTTGTATGGAGGTAACTGTCTTCGAGGTAAGCAGTGAGCCCGGGTTGATCTAAATGCTCCGGTACCAGTTGCAGCTGGTAATTGCGCTGGGTAATTCTCTGAAGGTTGATAAACAATGTATCGTTTGTACCAGGCATCGGTCTTCTTTCAATAGCCATGGTGGTTGCGTACCGCTGAAATCCTATTGTTTCATTTATATTGGCAAATTTTAACGCATCTTCATTGGTAACATTTTTTGTAAAGCCTGCCCCGAATTCAAGCAGTGCCCCATCCGCCAGTACCACTGCGGTTTCGCTGCTTCTGAGGTAGATATTTGCCCTAAGGCTTGCTTTTTGCCCAGCAACAGGATTAACCCGAACCGTGCGGAACACGTAAGAAGCATTATTCGTAGATTTGGCATTCTCGTTTATGGATAAGGAGGCTGTGCCATTTGAAGAGGTCTCTACGAAAAAAGCCTGTGACGATTGTATTTCTTTGGTTTGTGCACTTGCAGCTACCGATTTGCTATAGATACCATCGTTATCCAGGTCATCCATCGTTACATAAGCGCCCAGTGCATTTAAGTTTGGGTCCCATACATAAAATCTTTTCAGCAGGTTGGTCCGTGATACCAGGTCAAAATCAATAGGGGAGGCATAGGGATTGCCGATCAGCGTAAAGCCGCCAGCAGTACCTGCGGCGGTATATGTTTGCAGGCCCGTTTGCAGACTGCCGATACTGGTAAGCGTAGTAATGTTGGTGTTGGCAATGTTAAAGTTAGCCGGGTTGCGATCGCCGCGGACAAATACAAAATAGCCGGTATTATCTCCGCTGCCGTTGTTAGTAGGGGAAATACTGGCGAAGGTATTGGTTACAGGTATAAACGACTGCGCAGGCGGATTCCATTTTTTTAGCGAATAGGCGTTTCCGTTATCCATCCCGGTGGATGCGCCCGGGCCGCTGATCAGCAAGCCTTTTCCTGGCGTGTACACCCCTCCGTTTTGCCAGGAATTATAAATACTGGCAGAATTGGTTACCGGGGCTGTCATCAGGCGCCAGGCTCTTTTTGACGGGATATATCTTTCAACCATTGCAGTGCCATAGATAAAACCCCCGGCAGGTACTACGTCCAGCCTTGCGGTATTGTCTACGTCGGAAAGAAGTGTAAGATTACTATTATTATATAACCTGCCTGCAGATACAGTTAATACATTTTTTACCCCCACCGATGACTTTATTGCGATCCCGAATGCCGTTTTGGTGAGCATTAAATTATTGAAAGTTGTATTGCTGTTTCCGTCTATGTGCGCGATGGTTGTATCATTACTGCCTACAAATTTAACTGTGCTGGAGCCGGCAACAAAAGTACCGTCGTTTTTAAAAGCCGTGTTATTTACCACTAAGTATATATTGCCCGTAAGTACTACGTTACAGCCGGCATACATTTTTACTTCCTGCGCACCGGAAAGATTAGTATATAAAACCAGGCACCCGAGGAGGGCTGCATTTAGTAGTAATGATGTGGATTTAATAAAGTTCCTGATTAATAAGATCCGGAACCGAATGGTTCTCATAAGGAAATTTTTCATTTGATTATTATCATAACGAAAAATCTTAAGTTATATTGGTCGTACAAATTCCGTTTGTACTGTAGTAATTCTTCTACGCCTTGTAGAAAGCTTATGAAGGGGTATTCCGGCAAATACTGGCAGATGCTGCTTACATTCAGGAAATACCTGCCGGGCTATTTTTTTTACCAGCTAATGAAGATTGTTTTTTTTCTTTTATCAATAGTGCCCACTTCTCCAGCATGGCCACGAGTTCATTTAGCTCCACGGGTTTGCTTATATAATCATCCATACCTGACTGCATACAATCCTGCCGGTCGCCTTGCATTACATTTGCCGTCATCGCGATAATTACTGGCTGTGTGTCGAGGCATAACCTGATCATCCTTGTCGCTTCCATTCCATCCATCTCCGGCATCTGCACATCCATCAGGATGAGGTCATACTGCCTGGTACTTACCACTTCAAGTACTTCTTTACCATTCTGCGCGATTTGTGTCTGGTATCCTAATTTCGACAATATTTTTGTTGTCCACTTTTGGTTAAGCGGGTTGTCTTCTGCAATCAGGATATCCAACGGGTATTGTTTTGCAAAGTCACCTGATAACTTATGAACAGTATTCTGTTTACTAACTACGGGATTGTCCTTGTTTCTAAGCTGGTTTAGTATGGCATCCAGCAGCTGGCGCGTTTTAATTGGTTTGCTCAACACCGCACCAAAATTTTGTGCTTCGCCTTTTAACTCCTGGTCGTTCCCGGAATTAAGCAGGATCACTGGTGTTGAAGGATATTTTTTCCGCGTAGAAGCTGCCAGTTCGATACCATTTGTTCCCGGCATATTCAAATCAGTTATGATCAGGTCAAAAGATACCTGTGTCAAAATTTCAATGCTTCAATACCATTGCTGAGGGTTGTAGTTTCCATCTGCAGGTGATCAAGTTGTTTGCCCAGATATCCCTTGCAGTGGCATTATCATCCACAATGAGTATCTTCTTTCCTTTCAGCCCCGTCATCTCAGCATTTTTCTGCTTCACTACCGGCTGCATGCCCGGCTTACTCAGCATACTGAATTTAACGGTGGTGCCCTCATTTTCAACACTTTTCAACTGGATACTGCCACCCATGAGCGTTACCAGTTTTTTACTTATAATCAGCCCAACGCCAGACGCTGTTTCCGTATTAGCGGCTCCGTTCTGCATATTGAGGCTTCTTGCCAGCAGTTTGGTTTGTTCTTCTTTCATTCCCGCACCTGTATCCCGTATTTCGAATTCAAGTTTAATACGGTTATCCTCTTTACAGGCAATCATCCGCACGCCAATGAAGATTTCTCCTTTACGGGTTACGGTCATTGAATTTTCAACAAGGTTCATTAGTATCTGGCGCAATCTTCTTACATCGCCAACCACTTGTTGCGGCACATTTTCTTCAATATAATACAATAGGTCGATCCCTGCTGCAGCTGCCTTTGCCGCAAATACATCCAGTACTTCTTCTATACAGGTACCCAGGTCTATATCTTTCGCTTCCAGGTCCTTGCCTGAGTCTACTTTGGAATACTCAAGCACATCGTTCATCATTATCTCGTTGATAACTTTCATTAATTTATCCCCGGAATTAATAATCTCATTTGTATACTCCTTCTGCTCATTGGAAAGATCGGTTTCTTTTAACAGCCCCGCCATGCCCAGCACCCCGTTCATGGGTGTTCTCAACTCGTGATTGATCCTCGACATCAATAATCCTTTGTTACGGTCAGCAAGCGCTGCCTTATCGGTAGCTTTCTGCTCATTCATGGAAGAGTATACCAGTAATTCCTTGCGTTCCAGCAACTGGCTTTCCAGGAGCGCCTGCCTGTTCTTTAAAGACCTGATCCGCACATAATGAAAAATAAAAAGCGCAACACAAGCGAGTCCAAGCATCAGGAGTTTAAACCACCAGGTTAACCAAAATGATAACAGTAGAACAAATCCTATGTTTATAAGGAAATTTTGAAATGAGATCATAAAATTATGAATTGAAGTTGCTGACTATTTTTATTTAAAATTATTAGTTATTGCCTGGCCATTGTTACTTTTCTACCAGCTGGTATAAGTTAGGCCCAGTACTATCTGCCGGTCGTTCTGCTGGATGTTGAACAGGTACAAGGGCAACTGCCATCTTCCATATTGGCCCCTTATGAAAAGGCCCTGCGCGGTTGTTGATTTAGCCTGGTACAGCTTTGTTTGCTGCAGCGACACTCCCGCAGCGAATCCACCTGATACCTGGTAACCAATTTCAGCCCAGCTGTATATAAAATTCTCCATTTTGTCTTGTATTGAAAAAGTGTATTGCGACTGCAGTGAGAATGACCATTTGGTATAGTCCACCGTGCCGTTACAGGCAAGGGCCCCGCCGTTATATTGCCCGGCTACTACTCCGGCGAGCGGTGTAACGGTATAAGAAAATGCAGATTCGTTGCCAAACGTTTTTCCGCTATACAGAGAAATAGTTTTTGCTGCTTCATAATTATACCGCGCCTCCGTATACCAGCCTTTTGCAGACTCGTACCATAGCTGAGAACTTATTGAAAGAGACCTGTTACTCATATAATAATACATTTCAGTGCCGCTTACCGACTGGCAATCGGCTTTAAGCCACCACCCTGAGGCTATCGTCAGCAACAACATAATTTTTTTCATTTTCAATAAGTATATATTCGGCGGTGGCAAGTTTATTGAGCAGGCATATATCTTTTAAAAAGCTATTCCACCGAAATACAAGTTCATCGATCGGGTGCCATAGCAAGACCCAGGCAAAAATATCAAGGCTGTTGACGATCCCCACGCTAAAACCATGTTCGGCAGTCAATATCATGGGTAACAGCCCCTGGAATAATATTACCACTACAAAACTTATGGCTAATAAGGTCCAGTTACGGCGTTTGAATTTTTCAAACTCTTTCTTCCTGTCTCCTTTTTTAGCTAAAAAATGACGCCGGATGGCGTACATTAATGGTTCAGCATATTGTTTATCATCGTCCCCCGTACTTTTTAATTTGTAAAAAATAACAGAATACCTTTTTGCAGATTTAACCGATTCCATTACGTATGCTTCAAACTGGTGGCTAAGTTGCCGCATATATATGGGAGCCGGATCATGCTTGTTGAAATAGTCATTTGCAATAAGCCTGTCGGAGGAGAGGAAGACATTGATGCTTTTTGCAATAGGATGATTCATATACTTACAATTATTGTTTGACTGGGTGTGCTGCTTTATTGCAGTCAAACTTTTTGTGAATGATTATATCCGTGTATGGCTATAAATAAAACAATACACTAAATGAATTTCTTTTTCACACGGCAATAATCTTATAACTCTATTATCCCAGAAATATTGAAGAGAAGGAAGAATATAGAAACCTGTCTACATGAATGCCGGAAAATGACTACAGGCAGAAGATTCCAGGAAGGATAAACGCCTTGTAAACCTTGTAGGAAATTTACTACAAACAAATAAAGATATTATCTCACAAGAAATTCGGGATAAAAACGTTCTTTATAAGAATATCCAGGTGTAAGTAATAAAATCAATATATCCCGATAGAAAAATGAACAAATGGTTAGCCATATCCTGTGTTATTGTGATCTTCAGTTTCGTTGGTTTACTGTTCTGGTACAATGAATGGAGATACAATTTGCCAACGCCGGTTCCCGAATCCTACCATCCGGTCGGCTTGCGTGCTTACATTGACCTTGCCGGTAAATATATCCCCCAGGTTAACAAGCCCGTCTTATTACATTTTTTTAACCCGGATTGCCCCTGCTCTAAATTTAACATCGCGCACTTTAAATCACTCGTTACTGAATATGCAGATGAAATCAATTTTGCCGTAGTAGTAATAACGGAAGATAAAAATTATACCAAAGAAAATATAAGCAGGAAATTCGGGATCACTGTTCCTGTACTAATAGATAGCTCCCTTGCCAGGATCTGCGGTGTTTATTCTACACCCCAGGCTGTATTGTTAAATGATGATCATTCCCTTTTTTACCGGGGCAATTACAACAGGAGCCGTTATTGTACGGATAAGAAAACCAATTATGCACAAAACGCAATTGATTCTTTGATAGCAGGGCGCCGGCAGCCCGCATATAACCACTTTGCCCTTACAGCATATGGTTGTTCATTGCCGATCTGTAAAAAATGAACCATGCTAATAAATAACAAAGACGTTAAATAATGCACCATTCGAACACAATCGACCAGTTAACGACTACGGCTTACAGAAAGGACTTAAAGGAAAGGTCAGACAGGCTGATGAATTATTTCCTGATCAGCTTTTTTATTGGCGGGTTGATGCTTGCCCCGTTCTATGACACATGGCTGATAGCACTTGGTGCGGGCGGCAGCTGTTTGCTTGCTTACTATTTCATAAAAAAAGCACTTCCCCATTCGGATCTTTATCAATATGTTCTTAGTATCATACTCGGAATATTCATGGCGCAATATATTTACCAGATGCATGGTTTGTTCGAGATGCATTTTT
>JBBJMD010000122.1:0-12250 GCA_037719925.1 Ferruginibacter sp. | reverse complement strand
GTACAACTATAATTTCGAAAAGGGATTATGGCAGACGGGACAGCCTGTTACAAACCTTAAATTCGAAAAAATAAAAGCGACGGGCATCCTTAGTGCATTCAATATTATTGCAGATGGCAAACAGAATTTTAAACTCGATGTTCAAAATTCTGTGTTCTCATTTCGGGAAGGAGCGGTCGATAATGCATCCGGTTTTGAGGGTGCAAAGCTTACTTCGCCTGCATTATTTAATGCATCCAGTTTTGACCAGGTAACACTTCAAAACGTCATATTCAAAAAGAAAGATTCCAGGCCTTTAATAAATCTTATTTCAGGTAATCTACTGGCTATCGACCGGGTTTCTTTTATTACCGGCAACAGTTCGGTGCCGTACAACTTCGAAAAAATCACCGACGTGAAAAAAGAAAAGTTGATGCTGAATAGAGCTGCAATTAAATAGAATCAATCTCTTTCATCGCCGGTAAATAACTTCTTCTTCCGGGGTAATGCCTTCTACCAGCCACTTTTGAGAAAGTTACCAGGATTAATAAATTAAAAATTAAATCAAATCGTTTAAAATCACGTTAAGCATTTATCAGTTGTGCGTTGTACTTATTTGCTCCGGTAATTATCAAAATGGTGTAATACTGAGTAACATTAATTTAAATTGAGCGCTTATAAGCGGACCCTGGAGTTGTACGTAAAAGTTAATTGAATATGAAATAGCTAACCCGGGGATTTAGATTCTAGAATTTAAGACCAGGTGTTATTTATGGACTAGTTGCCAAGTAAAATGAGCAATGATTAGTGTAAGTGATAATGAATCGCCTACCAGTTTATTAAAATCATGGCTACGAATAAATGAATCATTGAACAGCTTTTTCTACGCAATACATTTCATTTCTGCAAATAGAGAAGTTTATGTTTTACAAAAAGTAAAAATAAAAGTATCCAAGTATAAAATAGATTTTCCATTATAATGAGAGCAGGCTTAATAACGGGTATCAAACTTTCTTCCGCCATACGCAATCTATTTTGCACTTTAGGTATAAACTCAATTATAGTGACATCTGTGGTCTTAAGTATGAATTCAAGGCAGAAGATTAATTCTGGCTTAAAACTGCCTACCGCGGCAATCGAAATTTATATACTCAAATGCTTTTTGCCGGGGTCCGTTAATGATAATTTCACGTTTTACGAAATGTTGTCTCTGCATGAAAATGCGAGGAACTAATGCAGGATACTGATCCCTGCCACTATAATAAGATTGTAATTTAATATTCATTTTTACCTTGCTTTTAATATTCCTTAAAACTAAGGATAACAGTTGTACCCGCCGCATCACAATGTTCGTCTAACTTATCGATAGTTTCTACTGTAGCGTTTCGTTTATTCAATGAATTGTCGAGGTTTAATCTTGACTGGCTTAATGTTACACCCTTTGACTGATGATCGGAGGCGTGGTGTTTAATTTTATGTAGTGCCGAGTGCTTCCTGCCAATACCGTTATCATCAATAATACATGCGACAATACCATCTCTTATTTCTACGCTTAATGTTAAATACCCTGCTTCTTTTTTTGGCATCAGGCCATGCCAGATGGCATTCTCTATGAAGGGTTGCAGTATAAGCGCCGGTACCTGTATAGATTTTATGTCCAGTTTGGGATCAACAGAAAAAGAATACGCAAACTTATTACCAAAGCGCATACACTCAAGCTGGGTATACACCCTGCATATCTCTATTTCATCATAAAGGGTTATCTCTCTTTTATCCATGTTTTGCAATATTGTCCGCAATAACTTTGAAAATGTGGTTAAGTAGGTGATGGCCTTATGACCTTCTTTTTTCTGGATAAGCCCCTTGATAGAATTCAGGCAATTGAAAATAAAATGAGGGTTCATTTGTGAGCGTAGTGCCCTTGCCTCCAATTCGATCATTTCATGTTGCATGGTTGCTTTTTCCTGAAGCGATTGTATCCGTTCAAGCTGTGCCCTGGCTTTTTCATTCCTGAAAAGCTTAATGCGATCAGCGAGTGCTATAGATAGTAACACTGCTTCTACACCAGATCCAAACCGAAATGAATTAACCGTAAGTTGGTTGTAAGGAAGGAGGTTAAAATCCTTCAGAATAAAAACGATGATGCTTACCAGGAGCATGGTCCAGGCAACTAAAAAAAACTTGGCCGGCCTGAATCCTTTTTTTAAAATGACAAGTGCTGTAATAAAAATAGATATCACTGATGCAAGAGAAACGATCTCCATTATACTGCTGCCAATCATAAAATGTTTGGAAGCTATTATTGCAATGGTAACAATATAGGCTACTGCTAAACCTATCAATATTCTATGCAGTAAAGAAGCATTTGCTTTTGTATTTAAGAAGGATATAACAAACAGGATTGCAGCGATACCTACCAGCGAGGCAAAAATATCTTCGTATTGATTAATGGCAGGTAGAGATGGCCAGAAGTATTGAAAAGCATAGCCATCCATTGAAGCATTTAGCAGGGCAATCAAAAAAACATAGGCTACATAAAAAAGGTATGATTTATCTTTTAATGAATAGTAAATAAACAGGTTATACATTACCATCAGCAAAATTAATCCATAATAAAT
Source organism: Ferruginibacter sp. (assembly GCA_037719925.1). Classification (GTDB taxonomy): domain Bacteria; phylum Bacteroidota; class Bacteroidia; order Chitinophagales; family Chitinophagaceae; genus Ferruginibacter. The sequence continues at coordinate 9,653 of JBBJMD010000122.1, read as the reverse complement.
ACCATTTATTAAAATACGGGTACTGTCTGCTTCATAGAAAGCCTTCAATGGGCCTGCATACAAAGGAAACTGGGTGCCTCTGAGATGCATTACACGGATATAGACGGTGGTTGAAGCACCCTTTGCAACCTCGAGCGGAAAAATATAATCAATATGCTTTACCGGCCTCTTATTAAAGGATTGCCAGTTGCCGGTATGATACTGCTGCAATACATGCAGGCCTTTCGTTTCGTAGAATTTTATATCAGTTAGAGGATTACTGGCAATTTGTACATGCAAACGGTTGGCTGTTTGATCCATTAAAGTTAATCTTATCCAATAATAAGAAGATGTTAATCCGAAGCTAATAGTTTGCTTACTTACCTGCTTAAATTGAAACATATCCGGCTGCCCGAGAAGTGTTTCAATCGTAATTCTGCCCTCCGGATCTTCTACATATTGGGCGGTATATGCAAGATTAACGATTGTATCAGTACATGTCACCTCTGGATTGCTTTTAACCAGCAACGTTGACATGATCAATATTGATAGCAATGATAAGCGCATGTTACATAATTATAATGTTTCAGCCTGCTTTTTGGTGCATAGTTACCAGTTTTCTAGTGTGAAGATGATCTTAAACCAAGTTGCTTAAGCAGCGCTTCTTTTCTTGCTTTAGATACCATTAATTTTTCATTGGTTGTAATCGTAACATATCCTCCGTCCGTTCTGCTGTAATGCGTAATTACTGTTAGGTTTACAATAGTGGAATGATGTATTCGCAGGAAAATTTCCGCCGGCAGTAATTCTTCAATATCCCCTAATGTCCTTGAGATAAGCATAGGTAACTTATCTTTTAACACCACCCTGGTATAAGCGCCTTCAGCAGCACAATACAGGATGGAAGAGAGTTCACGGAATTCGTATCCGTCAGAAGTAGGTAAGGCAATCTTTTGTTCCGCTGCCGGCTTTTTAATATTGGTTAGCAGGTTTTGTACATGGTGAATGCCTGCATCCGTAGATATTTTTTCTTCCACCTTACGTACCGCAGCAATAAGATCAGCAGGATCAACAGGCTTAAGTAAATAATCTATCGCACTAATACGAAAAGCTTTGGCAGCAAACTTGTCAAACGCCGTAATGAAAATGATGCTAAAGTTAATGTAGGGCAATAATTCGAGCATCGCAAAGCCATCTAACCAGGGCATTTCAACATCTAAAAATAATAATTGAGGCTGGTATTTCTTTATAGCCAGTATGGCATCTTTTGCTGAGATGCAGGTGCTAACAACATTTACGTTCGTACAATTATTTGCCAGGTCTGCTAATAAAGAATCAACGCAATGTTGTTCATCATCTATAATTATGGCATTTATCATGGTATTATCACAACTTGCGAAGTGAATTTTATTTTAAAGATATTGCACTAACCCAGTTTTTGCAATCCCTTTTTAAAGAGGCATTATATCTAATTTCCCTGCCCGCACAATTACTTCCCGTAAAGTGCTGCCAACTGTGGCGGATTTTATTGATTGCTGATTTGTTGGTGGTAACAAGCAGGGCAGGTGATGTGCGGTTGTTAGGTGATGCGGGCTAACCGTTAAGTTAAAATGGTATTTTGTCAATTGTGTATTTTAAAAGCAGCCTGTTGTAGATAGCTTAGTAGTCAGAAAGGAACGGGTCAACTGCCGGAGTGTTTAAATCCACAACAGCAAAAAATACTCAGGAAAAAATTCCTGCCGTTAACCAGGTTTTCAACGAAGCAATAAGACAGTTTAGCCATAGCCACCAGGCATACCAAGTATTTTGCTGATCCTTCTTCAACATTCAGCATCCTGGATCAACCATCGTAAAAATTATCTCCGCTACCAGGGTTTTAACCTGTAACAACCTGTCCATTTCCGGGTATAGGTTGAGTTGTAAGCCGTACCTGTTGTAAACGATCGTGTTTAAATACAAACCATTAAACTAAAAGATCAAGTTATGAAAAAATTATTCTGTTTATTGCTTACAATCCTGGCACTGGTAAAAACCCAATGCCAGTCAACGCAGGTTAGCGGCAGGCTTGTCAATACCGAAGGCGAAAACTTACCAGGCGTTTCTGTATTTATTAAGGAAACTCAGCAAGGGACGTTACCAGGGATAACGGCGAATTCAAGTTTACTTCAAACAAGCCTTTCCCCCTCAACCTGTCATTTAGCCTCGTAGGTTACGGCCCTGTTTCTATGCTCGTACAATCCGCATCTCCGCTTACTATCACGCTGCAAAAACAGGAAGCCATCGGCCAGGAGGTGGTTGTAGGGGCAACCCGTAACGCCATAAGTTCACTGGAATCACCGGTTTCAATAGAACGACTCGGACCGGCTAGCCTGCAAACCACCGCAGCGGCAACCTATTACGATGCTATTGCCAATTTAAAAGGAGTGGATTTTACTTCGTCGGGACTTATGTTTAAAACACCCTCTACACGTGGCTTTAACGGCAGTGGCAGCACCAGGGTAAACCAGTTGGTGGATGGCATGGATAACCAGGCGCCGGGGCTCAACTTTTTTGTCGGCAGCTTTACCGGCTTAACAGAACTGGATGTCGACAATATAGAGTTGCTGCCAGGCGCATCATCAGCGTTATACGGTTCGGGCGGTATGAATGGAACTATTTTAATCAATAGTAAAAATCCTTTCACCTACCAGGGCCTCAGCATACAGGTGAAGGAAGGTATCATGAATGTTGATAAAAAGCAGCGGCCGGGTGTTACTGCATATCATGATCTGTCATTGAGATGGGCGAAAGCTTTTTCAAACAAGTTTGCCGTAAAGATTGGAGTACAATATGTAAAAGCTAAAGACTGGCTGGCGAATGACTCTGCCGATTATCTCCGTGTGGGTGATGCCGGGCACGTGATTCCCGGAACACGCCAGACCGATCCTAATTATGATGGCGTAAACGTTTATGGTGATGAAACCACAACAGATATCAAACCCTATATTCCTGCGGCTTACCAGGCACTGTTCCCGCAAAGCAACATCAATGTTTCCAGGACGGGTTATGCCGAAGCGGATATAATAGACCCTGTAACCAGCAACCTTAAACTTACGGGGGCAATTCATTATAAGCTTAACTCAAATACCGAGGCATCGCTGGCAGCCTATTGGGGAAAAGGCACCACCGTGTATACGGGTAGTGACCGTTACGCTTTTAATGATGCCGTAATTGCGCAATATAAAGCTGAAATAAAAACCAAGAACTGGTTTGCCAGAGTGTACACCACGCAGGAAAATGCCGGGCATTCATACGCATCTACCACATTAGCCAGGCAATTTAATGAAAGGTGGAAGCCGAGTGATCTATGGTATAGCGAATACCTTAACAGTTATGTTCCGCTCTACCTAATGGGCACACCAAATGAGGAAGCACACCGTGATGCAAGGGCAGTGGCCGACAAGGGACGGCCGTTACCAGGCTCACCTCAATTTCAACAGATATTTAATGAGCTGAAGAAAACCCCGATATCAAAAAATGGTGGAATGTTTTTAGACAAAACAGACCTGTGGGTAGCCGAAGGGCAATACAACTTTAGCAGCATTTTCCCTCATGTGGAAATAATCGCCGGGGGAAATTATAAAAAATTTATCCTTAACTCGCAGGGTACAATTTTATTGATACAATAAACACCATTCAGTATCAGAAGTAGGTGCGTATTTGCAGGCTACCAAAAAGTTATTTAACGACAGGCTTACTATCGCTGCATCCGGCCGCTATGATAAAAATGAAAACTTTAAAGGAAATTTACACCGCGGTATTCTGCATTGGTAAAACTGGCGGAACAACTACTTCCGGCTTTCAAGTCGACATCGTTACCTAACAACAGCAGTATATGCTGCCGATAGGCAGCAATGTTTTCCTGCTGGGCGGCCTTCCGTGGATCAATAATATTATGGGAAAACAAGTATATGAAACCAACGGTACCCCGTACATATACAAAGAATATAAACCCGAAGTTGCCAGCACATTTGAAGCTGGCTATAAGGCTTTAATTGCAAACAAACTTTTGATAGATGTTTATGGCTATACCAGCCGTTACAAAGATTTTATAGGGCGTAACATGGTGGTTAACCAAGCTGGTAATATTTATGCCATATCTGTAAACAGTCAAAATAAAGTAAGAACCTACGGTTACGGTGCCGGGCTAAATTACCAGGTTACCAAAACAGTCTCCGCAGCCGCAAATTTTTATTCAGATAAAATTACAGATGTGCCTGTAGGCTTTATTGCAAGTTATAATACACCACAGTACAGGTTAAATGCAGCCATCAGCAGTACGGGCATTGGTACACAAAAAAAATGGGGCTTCGCTGTGCAATACAGGTGGCAGGATAAAATTTCTTTTGAAAACGATTTTGCCAATGGCTTACTTACGGCTTTCTCCACCTTTGACGCACAGGTAAATTATAAGCTGCTAACAAAAAACGCGGAGTTAAGGCTAGGCGGCAACAACATCACTAACCATTATTACCAAAACGGCTTTGGAAGCCCGGCAACAGGCGCTCTATACTATTTAGCGCTACGGTTTAATCTTTTGTGAACATTTACAACCAAATTCTTACCACTTGTTTCTTTTAAACTATAGGCATCATAATTTCCCAAATTTTAAAACTTAATTTATGCAACGAAAAATGGTATTTATCGCAGTTTCTTTAAGCGTGTTTTTTCTTTCCTGCAAAAAAGAAATTGAAGATGACTCCGCTGCTCAGACACAAAACAGCGCTCTTATTTTAGAAAAAAAAGGCAACCCGCATCTGAAGATTGCCATCGTTTCAGACATTCATTACATGCATCCTTCGCTGCTGATAAATGGCGGTGCTGATGGTATTGCATTTCAAAACTACATTGCGCAGGATCCCAAACTCGTGCAGTACAGCGATCCGATATGGAGGCAGGTAGTTTCAGAATTAAAAAATGAAAAACCTGACATTTTACTTGTGACAGGCGACATTACAAAAGATGGCGAAAAGATTGGTCATGAGGCAATGGCAGGCTTTTTAACCCAACTGGAAAAATGTGGTACAAAAGTATTGGTGATACCAGGCAACCATGATATCAATAATGCGAAGGCAAAATTGTATGATGGCAATAATGATTACCCGGTGGCACAAACAACCCCGGCAGCGTTTGCAAACATCTATGCCAACTTTGGCTACAATGCAGCACTGTCAAGAGATGCCTGTTCTCTCAGCTATGTGGCCCAACTAAAGCCAGGCTTGCGTCTTATAGCAATTGACGCTAGTAAATATGAGGAATATGGCCCTTCGGGAGATGTGGCAGCCGGTAGGATAAAGCCGGCCACACTCGCCTGGATACTGGAACAAATTGCCATTGCCAAACAACATAACATACAGGTATTTGCAATGATGCACCACAACCTGGTAGAGCATTATGCAGGCCAGGCAACACTGGATCCGGGTTATGTAGTGGACGATTGGCAAAACGTAGCAAAGTCGCTGATGGACGCAGGTTTAAAAATTATCTTTACCGGTCACTATCATGCCAATGATATTTCTTCCTACACACAAAACGGTAAAGAAATAACGGATATAGAAACAGGTTCGCTTGTTACCGCTCCCATACCTTACAGGATCATCACTTTGAAAAAGGATATGCTGGAAGTGAAGTCTACCACCGTAAAATCAATTCGGGCCAGATTGCCGGGTGGTTTAAGTTTTCCGGTTTACTCCAGTAGATTTTTATCTCGTCACCTGGATGGCTATTTCTATTATTACCTTGGTTCTTTGTTAGGTGTTGATCCTGCAATTGTGCCTACTGCCGTACCGCTTTTTAGAAACGGGATAATGGCTCATTTTGCAGGTGATGAAAAAATGCCGACAGACCAACGCAGGAAAATTGAAGCGCTTTCAATATTACCACCGGGTAGTTCTGCCGGGCCCACGCCAGATGTACTCGCCGGCATTGTAACAACCTTATGGACGGACCTCGGTATAAAAGATAACACAACCTACGTGAAATATTAATATGTAAAAGTAAACCGGTGGGGTATAATTTTTATGGTGCCTTAGTTTCCACCGGTTACTTTATCTCTTTTACGTCACAAACTTAACAAGTTAATTTATAGCCCTAAGGGGTTGCCGATACATCATCACCACCATTTTACTCCTCACATATTACTCACCGTCAATATGCAACAGTTAATTTTATACCAAGGACATTTCTTTTTAATTTTCTGCATGCTGGTTATATTTTATTTTGTACCGGTAATCATTACGTACTACGTATTGTATGTGCGGAACAAAGAGAAATTCAGGCGGTTTAAGATCCAGCACAAGTACCCGGGCCGCAAACAAATTAATTCGGAGATCAGGTATTCTTTTCTTTCCCTGTTCAACTTCTCTGTTGCAGGCTTATACATTTATGAAACTGTTCAAAAAGGAAATACGCTGATGTATTTTAAGATTAGTGATTATGGAGTAGCTTACTTTGTCTTCAGCTTGTTCCTCCTCATGTTTATAAATGACACCATATTTTACTGGACACACCGGTTGATGCATTTAAAAGGTGTTTTTCGGTATATACACCTTGTGCACCATAAGTATACCAGCCCAACACCTTTTGCAGTTTTTTCATTTGGCGCAGGAGAATCTATCTTACATTCCATAGTATACACCTGTCTTGCCCTTTTGATACCGCAACACCTGGCAGTGTTTGTAATTTTTCATTTATACAACATGGGTTCAAACATTGCGGGCCATGCAGGCTTTGAGTTTTTAAGCTGGAAGCGAAGAAAGCAATGGTTTTTTAAATGGCAGAATACGGTAACGGGCCACGATCTTCACCACAAGCGTTTCAATTGTAACTATGGCAATTACTTTATTTTATGGGATAAGCTTATGAGTACGCTGTCGGAGAAAGAACATTTTTATCAGTGATATTGTCATTAGCGTCCTAATATTATGCATTTTTAAAACTTTGGAATACGATGTTTTAATTAGTTTGGCGGATGAATCTGTTGATTTCTTGGTGGATTTTTCCAAATAAATTATCGGCTGCTTTTTATCACTGCCACATGTTCTAAAAGCTCGATGCAGCGGTCCCTAAAATTAAAAAATAAATAAGCATCCTCAATTATAGAGGCAGGATTGACCTACCCGCCCGGCATGCATCCCTGATGATCAACAGCTTCGCGGCACTACCCAAAAAACACGGACTTGATCAGCGGTGCTTTAAATCGGGGAAATCAACTAGTCGCATGAATCAAACCTTTACCTATCCCCTTCAGGGGAACTTATCCCTTTATAGGATAGCACAGCCGGAGCTTAAATGATCGAACGAGTTATACAGGCAAACTTGTGGCGAATCTGTTTTTTTAAAGAAAGAGCCAATCTTCAAATAGTGAGGATGATGTCATTTACTTAATTCTCTAACAGGTAGTTTACTATTCCTGATCAACTGGTAATTCAAGACTATAACTCCTGGCAGATGTAGCGAATGATCGGGGTTCAATTAAATCACTGCTTAATCCTGCTCCATATTTCATAAATTTTATCACCTTTTGAACTCAGGCCGCTATGATGCCAATCGCCATTTTCCAACTTTCCATCAAAGCTGAGGGAGGCACCAATACGGCTGCTATCCCGTGAAAAAAAATCAATGTGCTCCGTATACTTTCCATTTGCAAATTCATAGGAGCCGCCACCGGTTCCTGAAAAGTCTTTTTTACCCGGATCGATTGCTGCCCATTGAAAACGGCTGCCGGAAAGTATCTTAATGGTTTTCCGTGTGCCTGTCCGGTGAATAGGAACAATTTTACCTTCCTGCATCCGGCCTGTAATAACCCACAAACCCGCAAGTGGTGCAGTTCCATCTTCTATTCTTTTAAACGTTACTTTTTTTCCGTTCGCCTGGATAGTCACTTCATCATTGTTAACAGCAAAATCAAATGCCACGGATGTTCCGGCTTTTTCTTTATCCCTGGTATCGAATTCATAAGCGATAGTTAATTTGTTATCTTTGATAGTGTACGTTCCACCACGTGTTTCAATGAATTTTTTGCCGGATTTGCTATAGATGGTCTGGGTATTATAACCGTCAATGAACAGTAATACCTGCTCTTCATGATTACTTTGATTTATCCAAGAACCATTCAATCCATCGGCCGGCACTTCAGTTTTTTTTAGGCCACGCCCCGATACAAAAATCAATAGGAACGCAATGCAACAAAAGAATCTGCCTAAACTTTTCATAAACAAAATTTGAGAAGTAAAAATAAAAGGGTTTTAAGTTGCTGAAAGAGCTTTGTTTTATGACGTTTTACTAACAGTAAAGTAGTAAGGCAGAAGTTATTGCTAACATTACCGTTCTGTTTTATGTACTTCAGCCAAATTAAATGAAGCTACTGAAACGCGACAATATTTTCTCCCAAAAGGTATGCCGGGTTAGGCCACTCAATTATCGTAAAAACTGAAAACAGGTCCTGGCTTACCTTATCGGATGATAAAAGGGAACAAGTTCATTTCTTCTCACTGGAATCCAGCCAGCTTACGTTCTGTTTTGATTGATGGTTTTGTCCAATTATGTCCCTGTACAATGCCGGCCTTCTTGCTTCAAGGTACCTGTGACCGCCGGCCTGTACCAGTTTTTCAGGTGTAATTGTAGCAGTAACAAAGCTATCATTAAATGAACGGCATTCTGCAATAACATCTCCAAAAGGATCAATGATCATTGAACATCCGTTTTTTAGCTGGTCATCATCCATGCCGATCGGGTTTGAAAAAACTGCATAAATTGCATTGTCGTACGCCCGTGCGGGGAGCCATTTCATCAACCAGGCCCGCCCCTTCATTCCGTCAAATTCAAGCCTTAGCGAGGTAGGATCCCTTTCGCGATTTGTCCAGAGCATAGGATCTACAAATCCGGCTCCTGGCCTTGTGGAAGGCGTACACATTGTTACATGAGGCATAAAAATAATGCTGGCTCCAAGAAGCGTTGTTGCACGCACATTTTCAATTATGTTGTTGTCATAACAAACCAAAATTCCACATTTCCATCCGTTAATTTCAAACACGCAATATTTATCCCCCGGAGTTAAATATGGGTTAATGAAGGGATGTAATTTTCTATATTTTGCAAGCAGCCCGTTTTTATCTACACAAACATAGGCTTTGAATAAATTATCATTTATGTCTTTCTCAAAAAGTCCGGCTAAAATAACAATATTATTTTTTGCTGCTATTTCGATAAGCCTGGATATAGAATCCCCGCCCGGAATGACTTCTGCAAGATCAAGCATTTGTTCCTTTGTAAGATGCCTTGCAAATGAATAACCGGTAACAGAGCATTCGTGGAAAACAATAACATCAGATCCCTCCAGTGCTGCCCCTTGTGAAAGTTTTTCAATCACGGACAGGTTGTATTTTTTATCGCCACTTCTGTTCTCAAACTGGGCTGTCGATATTTTCAAGTTATTCATATCAAGTATTTCTTTTATCGTCAAAATCCTTTTTCGTTTACACCACTCCGCTAGCCGGTGTTCACCCGAAAGTTAATCAAAAACAAGCAGCAAAAATACACCGTTAGTATGAAATTGTCTGAACGGGCATTGGAAACAGATGGGTCAATTTGATGGTTTTATAAAGTATCACAGCTGGGAACAAAAAGTAAATTCT
>JBBJMD010000121.1:0-12273 GCA_037719925.1 Ferruginibacter sp. | reverse complement strand
TTAAATAACTCGGGAGGTATTGGGGTAACTTTCTTATACCCATAATCAAAACAGACCATTTCTGTTTTCGCCCTGGCTAACAATATTGTTTCATTGTTTCTTTCAGTAGTTAATTGGTAATACAGGTCGAAACTCGCCTTGGAGATGTCGCCGGTACTTATCATAATAGAAATTTCCTCTCCGTAAAAGGATTCATTTTTAAATTCAAACACCATTCCGCTCATGATCAGTCCAATCCCATTGATATCCAGTTCTGTAAAATTATTTTGCTGCAGCCATTGCAGGCGCGCCTCATGAATGAAGGAAACAAAAGCATCATTGCCAACATGGTTTCCGTAATTTATATCGCTGATACGCACCCTGATATGGACTGCCGCGATATTGTTGTCGCCCGGGATATCAATTTTAATTCTTGCCATATCCTTTTTTTTGAAGCAAAGAAATTTATTTGGGTTTTATCAATTTAAAATTGATAGCTGGTTAAAGTTGTCCGGATTTTTTCTCGAAGGGAAAAGCTGGATCGATGCTTTATAAATGCGCTGCCAGGTGTATTGATATGGGCATGCACCAGCTAATTTTTGCCCGTATTATTATATCATTTAAGCGATGTTAAATATACTATTAATTTATCCAGTGCTTTTTTTCGATGACTAAACGTGTTTTTTTCTTTGGTACCCATTTCCGCAAAAGTTAATTTACTTCCTTCGGGTACAAAAACAGCGTCGTAGCCAAAGCCATATTCGCCTCTTTCCTCGTTGATTATTTCACCTTCGCAGGCGCCTTGAAACTGAATTTCTTCATTACCCCATATCAAAGATATCACCGTTCTGAACCTCGCTTTCCTGTTGGCGGTGGCATCCATGGTGCGCAATAATTTTTCAATATTTGTTTTAAAGGTCCTGCTTTCCCCGGCATAGCGAGCACTTTGCACGCCTGGTGCACCATTGAGCGCTTCTACTTCCAGCCCGGTATCTTCACTAAAGCAATTTTTTTTAGTTAGATTATGGATTGTTGTTGATTTTTCTGTCGCGTTTGCTTCGAGGGTATCATGCGGCTCGGGAATGTCAATATTGATCCCTGCTTCTTTTAAAGTGAGGATTTGAAAAATATTTCCCAGCACCTGGCGTATTTCATCAGCTTTGTGCTGATTATTGCTGGCAAAAATAAGTGTATCCATAATCGGGCAGATTTAAAAATAATTAAGAAAGTTTTTAAGTTGCCTGGCATTTATCATAAACACCTAAGTCTGAACAATCCAGTTTGATTCACCAGCTTCCAGCTACCCAGGATCCAGTTATGAGCACTCCTTTCTATCATCCATCATCCAGCATCGGGTATCCAGCAGTAGCCTTCCCTAAATCCCAAAAATCTGTTTCAGGCAATTCCACAATTTTGTCTTTTCTGCTTTATTATCCCGGAAAAAGAATAACGGTGGTGCCGCAAGGTATTTTTGATTGTTATATTGCTGGATTTGATATTGTGGGAATTCCAGCGGCAATTCTATTTGTGTTGGAGTTACACCGAATAAAAATAATTTTTCCGGCCTTAGCGCAGCAGTAACTGTTTTATAGGTAACCCCATCGTTCTTTCTGATGTTCAAAATAGCAACATCCTCCAGGGTAAGATTGCACGCTGCCAGGATGCCCAATAGAAAATTCAATTGCTCATCAGGTAGGTAAGTCACCTCATCATGATCTACCAGTATTAATATTTGGCTGCGATTATTTCCTAAGGTGAGCAATCTTTTTGAAGCGGCTTTGTCTCCCGGTTTATCTTCGATTTTAGAGCTTACCAATGAATATTTAAATAATTGTTGTAACACAATTGGTGGTAGCTGTATATTATTTAAACTCATGCCGCTGAACTTTACTCTGTAAATTTTTTTGTTTCTTTGCAGTAAAATTAAGGAATATGACAGCAGTAGAAGATTTTAACATCACTAAAGCAACACATAGCAAATTAAAAGAGACGAGTTTAGAAAACATTCCTTTTGGAAAACACTTTACTGATCATATGCTTGAAGTGGATTATGATAATGGAGAATGGAAAACGCCGCGTATATTACCTTATCAGCCGCTTCAGCTTGAGCCCTCTTTAGCTGCTCTGCATTATGGCCAGTCAATTTTTGAAGGAATCAAAGCTTTTAAAGACCAGGCCGGTAATCCACATATTTTCAGGCCCTATGATAATTTTAAAAGATTTAATATTTCTGCGGAAAGGATGCAGATGCCGACCGTGCCTGAAGAGATTTTTATTGAAGGAATGCGTTTGCTGATCGATATTGACCGCGACTGGATCCCGGCAAAGGAAAACCACGCTTTATACATCCGCCCGTTTATGTTTAGCAGCGATGAAGCCATTGGTGTAAGGCCGAGTCACAAGTATAAATTCCTGATTATATTAAGTCCGACCGGCCCATATTATGCAGCACCTATGCGCATTTATGTGGAAGAAAAATTTGTACGTGCCGTGGAAGGGGGCTATGGTTTTGCCAAAGCTGCCGGTAATTATGCAGGTTCCCTACTCGCCGCTGCGGAAGCCAATAAAAAAGGGTACGACCAGGTTTTATGGATGGATGCTTTTGAACATAAGTATGTGCAGGAATGCGGAACAATGAATGTGTTTTTTATTATCGGGAATACCGCTATTACGCCAGGCCTGGAAACAGGAACTATTTTAGAAGGGGTAACACGGGACAGTGCCATGGTGTTAATAAAAGAGCTCGGCTACCTGGTTGAAGAAAGGGCGTTGGGCATCGATGAAATTATGGATGCTTACAAAATGGCAGTTTAAAAGAGGTTTTTGGAACGGGCACCGCTGCCACGATATCATTAATAAAAGAATTAAAATATAAAGAATTCGTGATGAAATTTGATGTCGAAAAATGGGCGATTGCCCCGGAGATCAAGCGAAGGATAGATGCCATCCGGTACGGCTTGGAGTCGGACGTTTACGGATGGTTGTATAAAATTTAAATCACGAAATTTATAAAAAATAGGGCATCATTGATGTCCATTTTTTTGCGTATTTGTTTTTTATGGTTCTATTTTGAATGCCGCTTAATAGAAAGCTTCATATCAATGAGGCAAGGTCAGCTCTAAACTATCTTATTGCCTTTGGCGCGTATTTTTGTACAATAAAACCTGTAATTTCTGTATTAAAATTTTTTGACTTTTAAATTTTAAGGATGCCGATTTTTAGTGTCGGCCAGCAAATCCTTAATTGTACATTTCTAACCGCAATATGTTCCGCTTAAATTTGTGCATCCAACGGGCCGCAAATCTGGCCGTGGCTACCTGTTGATTTGAATGAATATTTCCCTTTAAATTGTGGGCCGTAAGTCAATTTAAAAAAAATAATTATTAATTTTCGTTTTTAAATGAGAATAACTACCTTTGCCGTCCAAAAAATAAAGGGTTAAAAATGCCTACAATACAACAGTTAGTCAGAAAAGGAAGAGAAATAATCAGGGCTAAAAGCAAGTCAAGAGCTTTGGATGCCTGTCCGCAACGTCGTGGTGTATGTACAAGGGTGTATACAACAACTCCTAAAAAACCTAACTCTGCCTTGCGCAAAGTTGCTAAAGTAAGGTTAACCAATAAAATTGAGGTTATAGCTTATATCCCTGGCGAAGGGCACAATTTACAGGAGCATTCCATTGTATTGATTCGTGGCGGAAGGGTAAAGGATTTGCCGGGTGTACGTTATCACATCGTTCGTGGTAGCCTGGATACCGCCGGTGTAAAGGACCGCAAGCAAAGCCGCAGTAAATACGGAACCAAGAAAGAAAAAGCGAAAAAATAATTTAATATGTTTGTTGTACGTTTACCGTATAACGAAAATAAATATACAAAAATGCGTAAGACACAACCTAAAAAAATACCCTTAGCGCCTGATCCGAAGTTTAATGACAAATTGGTTACCCGGTTTGTAAATAATTTAATGTGGGCTGGTAAAAAAAGTGGTGCTTATATCATTTTTTACGATGCCATTGATAAAGTAAGTAAAATCACCGGCGACAATGGTTATGATGTGTGGAAGAAGGCATTGGGCAATATCACCCCGGGTGTTGAAGTGCGTAGCCGCCGCATCGGGGGAGCTACTTTCCAGATCCCTGCTGAAGTACGTACCGACAGGAAAGTATCTTTAAGCATCAAATGGATGGTAAAATATAGCCGCGACAGAAATGGCCGCAGCATGTCTGATAAATTAGCCAATGAGATTGTAGCAGCAAGCAAAGGTGAGGGTGCAGCATTTAAAAAGAAGGAAGACACACACCGTATGGCAGAAGCGAATAAAGCGTTTGCCCACTTTAGGATCTAATAATTTTACACAAAATATTATACAACCGTTCTGCAAAGAGCGGTTTTTTTTTGCGCCCCGCAGAAAATCCCGGGCAGCCGAATCTAAATAATATATTTGTAATTTAACCATTGGATTTAACCAGTCTGTTAAGCTTAAGCGCACGCGCTACGAAATCACCGCAGCATTTTGAAAAAGAAAATTACTATTTATACTGCATCTGCGGTAGTGGTAGCCAACATGATCGGTACAGGAGTCTTTACCAGTGTTGGTTTTCAATTGTCATCCGTACAGAATACCTGGAGTATTTTATTGCTCTGGCTAACAGGTGGTATACTTGCTTTATTTGGGGCCTTTGCTTATGCTGAACTGGGAACGCATTTTAAAGATTCAGGCGGAGATTATATTTATCTGTCGAGGGTGTTTCACCCTATGCTCGGTTACCTGTCAGCCTGGGCCGGGCTTACTGTAGGCTTTTCAGCCCCCGTTGCACTTGCCGCAATGGCTTTTACCCGGTACCTCGCACCCTTTGGGCTGGAAGGAAATAGGTGGCTTGCTATCCTGGTTATTGTTTTAATTGGCATACTCCATAGTTTTACGATTAGGCACAGCAGCAGGCTGCAGAATTATTCTACCGTCATCAAAATCCTGTTTATCATTTGCCTGGTGGTGCTGGGGTTCCTTATACCCGGTAGCCCGGGTAACGCTTTAAATTTTGATACAAGCTGGCAGGAGGAAATACTTAAACCTGGCTTCGCTGTTTCCATGGTGTATGTTGCTTTTGCATATACCGGCTGGAACGCAGCCGCATATATCGTGGATGAAATTGATGAGCCGTCAAAAAATCTTCCCACAGCCCTGATCGGCAGCACTGTATTGGTTTCCCTGGTATATGTATTGTTTCAACTCGTGCTGCTAAAAAATGCTTCAGCTGATACGCTGCGGGGCAAGGAAGAAGTTACATTTATCGCATTCAATAACCTGCTTGGCAGTAGCGGGGTAAATGGGTAAGTGTATTCATAGCCATCCAGTTGGTAGCCACCATAAGTTCTTATTTGTGGGTAGGCCCGAGAGTTACTTGGGCAATGGCGAGGGAATATAAATTATGGCAACCGCTTGCCAAAAAAACAAGCATGGGATTCCGGTAGGTGCCTTATGGGTGCATGTTTTTGTTTCTATTGTACTCGCTTAACCGGTTCTTTCGAAAGGGTTTTATTATATGCAGGATTTGTGTTACAATTAATGGCATCGTTAACCGTTGCAACCAGTTTATTTCTTAAAAACCAAAAAAAAGAAACATTCCGAAGTCCGTTCAAGCCATGGCTCCAGGTTGTCTTTTTGATATTTAATGGATGGATCCTTATATTTACCATGGCCGACAAACCAATCGAAAGCCTCATAGGGTGTGGTATATTGTTAGCGGGCGTAATTATTTATTATTTGGATAAACCAGTTGTAAGTATTGAAAGGTAACGGTCAATCTTCCCTGTAATTTTATTGATTGTTAACTATATGCTCCCTTTGCCGAAACCGTTTAATCCCTGGTTATTACATGATTTATAAAACAGGAGTTGCAAAATGATTAAGACTGGTAAGTATTTTAATATAAAAACCCGGTCGCATTTGAAACGAGACCGGGTTTTTATATTTAGCTTATTTATTTTCAGAGTTCTTTTATTTTTATATTCCTGTAAGAAACCATGTCTCCATGGTCCTGCAATACGATCCTGCCCTTTTTATAAGTTGAGAAATCAGGCATTGTTTTAAACTTACTTCCGGCAACTAAATTTTTCCAGTTATCATCCCACAAAGTGGTGGAAACAACATTTGTACCATTTAAGAAAAGGTCTAGTTTTCCATCTATTGACCTGATCTCTGCTTCATTCCACTCACCAACGGGTTTAGCCGATTCTCTTGAACTGGAGACCAGATCATAGAGGTCACCGGCCTTGTGCTTTATAAGTTTACCATCCGGGTGCCCTTCATTATCCACTACCTGCATTTCGAGCCCGGTAACATAGGTGGCCTTATATTTTGCTGTGTCTTCATTGGTGTAAAAAATGATTCCACTATTTCCTTTTGGTGCAATCTTCCATTCCAGCTTAAGATGGAAATTCCCATATTCAGCATTTGTAACCAGGTCACCACTCTCTTTTTTTGAAGTGTCAAGGTAGATCATACCATCAGCAATCTGCCAGCGGTCCCCCACTTTATCCTTGCCATAACTATGCCAGCCGGAAGTGGTCGTTCCATCAAACAAATCAACCCAGCCACCGGTGCTGTCTTTGGCAACCATAGAACTATCTCCTTCAGCAGTAACATCGGTTGAAGTCTTTTTAGCATTGTTGCAACTGATTAAAATGCCGAGCGCAGCAACCAACAGGAAAAGATTATTTTTCATATTTATTTTTTTACATCTTTTTGTAATAACACATATTTTACCATTGCAATCGCGTCTTCATTGCTTAGGCCAACATGCGGCGGCATGGCAATCTGTCCCCAAACTCCAGAACCACCTGCTATAACCTTGCCTGCCAGCATTTGCTGGTTAGCATCCGTGTTTTCATATTTAGCAGATACTGAGGAATAAGAAGGACCGGTTGATGCTTCGCTTAATTTATGACAGGTAAAACAATCAGATTTTGCTACCAGTTTTTCACCTTTTATCCAATCCGGACTATCCATAACGGATACTTCAGCTTGGGCACTATCCTTAGTTGCTTCCGGTGAATTGGTTTGATTGCCACAGGCAAAACAAAAAAAAGCGAGGGATAAAACAATACCATATTTTTTCATATAATTATTTTTAGTTTTTATGAAATTTGTTGAATCTAAAATTTTTTTACAAACAATCTGATCGGTATAAATCAAAGTTTTTAAAGCTGGTTTATCCGGAGCCATTGAAATGTTTCGTTCATTGCAATGGAACCAATCGAATAAGAGGGCTTATGATTTACATTTATTATATCGATAAAGATATATTTAAAATCAAATAATAAGATTTCTTTTAGTGACTTTTTATCCATAAATTTTTTGCCTTCCAAATAAACAGTATAATATCAACACAAAATGGACAGATAATTTTTACTTATATATTTGTTGCATAATTGAGAACTGGAATCTTCTTTTAAGCAACTAAAATATGATCATGTCAGGAATATTGGAACTTGTTGGTAACACCCCGCTCGTGGAATTAAGAAAAATACCGGTTAATAAAAAAGTGACCATTTATGGAAAACTTGAAGGAAATAATCCCGGAGGTAGCGTTAAGGACAGGGCAGCTTATGGAATGATCAAAGGAGCAATTGACAGGGGAGAGATAGCCGAGGGTATTACATTGATAGAGGCAACCAGTGGCAATACAGGTATCGCGCTTGCTATGATAGCCAGTTTGTTCGGAGTGCCAATTGAATTGGTAATGCCGGAGGATGCGACCCGTGAAAGGGTGTCGGCCATGGAGGCATTTGGTGCTAAGGTAATTCTTACACCAAAGGCAGGTTCCATGGAAGGGGCAATTGATTATGCAAATGCGCAGGTGGCGAGGGGTGGTTACCTGATGCTGAACCAGTTCGCCACCCGGATAACCCAGCCATGCATTACAAAACAACCGGCCCTGAAATATGGAAGGATACCAAAGGTAAGATCACGCATTTTGTATCTTCCATGGGGACTACAGGCACTATTATGGGCGTATCTAAATACCTGAAAGAAGTTAATAATGATATACAAATTGTAGGGTGCCAGCCTACAGACGGCTCGAGGATACCCGGCATCCGAAAATGGCCGGAAGCCTATTTACCTAAAATATTTGACAAGAGCAGGGTAGACCGCGTGATTGAAATTGCAGAATCAGAGGCGCGCATAATGGCGAAGCGGCTAGCGAGGGAAGAAGCCATTTTTAGCGGCATGAGCAGCGGGGGAGCGGCTCATGCCGCTATCGAACTTGCAACGGAACTAAGCGAAGGCGTCATCGTATTTATTGTATGCGACAGGGGCGACAGGTACCTGTCTTCAGATCTTTTTGATTGAAGAGGTATTCAAGCCTCTCTTGATGCTTGATTCAAATCAGTCTTCTTACTTTTTGAGTAGACATAACGTAATTTTGTCCGTGTTGATTAAATAAAAATTCTTCTTCAAGCCTGTTCTGTATTTGAATTAAGATATAGCCAAAAATTAGAAAGAGCCCTGTTGCCACGTTTGGTGTTGTTAAAAACAGTCCAGCCAAACACAGGATCATTCCTAAAAATATAGGACTTCCTGAAAGTTTAAACAGGCCTGTTGTAACAAGTTTTGTTTTCATTTTAGTATCAATGCCAATTCTCCAGGAGTCTTCATATGTGCCTGGGCAAAAATTGTCCAAATAAGGGCAAATACCAAAAGTCCGAGTCCAATATACTTCACCATCACTTTGTCAGGATTTGAAATAGGCAAGAAATACCCGTAAAGTACGGGCACCAAAGCGAAAAGCAAAAGTAGCTGAATATAAAAATCAAGGAGAATTTGAAGTACAGTCCAATAAGTCCATAGCACTATCATCTTTGGGAAGTACCAGTGGATTTTTTCCTATACGTTTGGCGACGATTAAGCTTTTTGCCACAAAGGCAATCCCAAAATAAACAAGGAAATAGGATGGAAAAAATATTCTTAAAAATAGGTGCATTTTAAAGGTCCTAATATTTCGTCGTGTTGCTATAAATTTACAGCTATCCAGGTTGGATAGGTAGCAAATTGAACAACAAAAAGTGTAAACAAGTTTCAGTACCCCCTATTTATAAAAAGCCGTTGTTAGCGGTTCGTTGCCTTTCATTTTTCACAACGGCTTTTTATTTTATAAAGTGTTTCTTCCCAATTATTTTCTGAATGCTCATACATGTGTAGTAACACACCTTCTCAGTTTCAAAATGAATTATTTTTCCTTTTTCATTATATTCTTTCCCGTCCCAAACGGAAGAAAAATAATATCGCTATTCGGTTTCCACTCACTTTTTGTTTCAATGGTTATACCATTCCAGTCTGTTGAAGTTTCCGTTAGAATTTCCCAAACTGTCATTGATTAGCATTGATCTGCCGCTATTTTTTAATTAAATCCATGGACATCCCTGTTTTATTTATTTGACCTTATGCGAATGGGTTCATGGGGTTTTCCCTTTTCTTCTTGTAGCTGTGGATTGAAATGTAATACAGCGCCACCTGTATTAGGTGGTTAGTTTTACATAAAAAATTCTTCAGAAATGATCTTGCCATCTTTTACTTTATAAACACAAAGTTCAGTCACATCCATTGGGCCATGTCCTTTCATAACCGCGTTCAGCCGCATAGTAATGCAAAAGCTATTATCAGCAACCAGCGGCTCGGAGGCAGTGATACTATGCATCGTTTCAACCATGGACTCAAATTTATGTCCCTTTTCCAGAATGGCGGGGAGCCCTTTTGTTTCTTTTTCAAAGGCCGGTGAGGCTTCCGGTTCAATACTTACCGCATCGTCGGCGAAAAATTCTTTTTGCGCAGTTTCGAACTGCCCCTCACGGCAAAGTTGGGTGAGGCGAATAGCGATCTCGTTGATTGACATATTTATGGTTTTTAGGTTAACAAAATAGGGTTAAATCCCGAATTGGTCAAATTATCAAATTTTTAAGTTATTGTAATAATAGCAAGGATGTTTTGATAATGAGGAAGTTTTTTTAAGGGTAACAGTTTCCTTTCTTTGTATTTCAAAAAAAAATTGTTAACTTTGCCGCGCTAAAAAGTTCAGTAAGTAAGTTAGTGGTACTGTAATATTTAGCATACTATGAGAGTACAAGGATCATATCTGCAAAGCCCAATACTCACGGGTTAAAATGCGCCACTTAAAAGGTGTAAAAAGCTCAATAAGGTTATACAGTACAAGAGTGCGACGCCAATGAAGCTTAATAGGTATTCATGGCCGGGTACAAAAAATATAGGTGAAGCATTGCCTGCAAAAGGCCGACTGAACTTTTAACACTAATAGTTTATTTTTTTTATTCTTAATTTTTAATTGAAATACGATGGCTGATTTACGTTATCAACGAAATTTTGGTATTGCGGCGCATATTGATGCCGGTAAAACCACTACCACCGAACGTATATTATATTATACGGGGGTGAACCATAAGATAGGTGAGGTGCATGATGGCGCCGCTACCATGGACTGGATGGCACAGGAACAGGAAAGGGGTATCACTATTACCAGTGCTGCTACTACATGTTTCTGGAACTTTCCGATGGTACAAAACAAGAAAACACCTGATACAAAGCAATATAAATTCAACATTATTGATACACCGGGTCACGTGGATTTTACGGTAGAGGTAGAGCGTTCCCTTCGTGTGCTCGACGGTTTACTGGCATTGTTTTGCGCCGTTTCAGGAGTAGAGCCACAGTCGGAAACTGTTTGGCGCCAGGCTAATAAATATAAAGTACCGAGGGTAGGGTTTGTTAATAAAATGGACCGTGCCGGGGCAGACTTCCTGAATGTGGTTAAACAGATCAAGGAAATGCTCGGTGCTAAGGCGGTGCCTTTGCAGTTACCGATCGGTGCTGAAGACGATTTCAAGGGCGTAGTGGACCTGATCACTATGAAAGGAATGGTGTGGGATGAAGCAGGACAAGGCATGACCTATAATGAAGTGCCTATTCCGGATGATATGCTGGAAGAAGTAAAAGAATGGCGGCAACACCTGATCGAGGCAGTGGCCGATTATGACGAAAAATTACTGGAGAAATTTTTTGATGACCCTGATACGATCACTGAAGCAGAGATCCACGAAGCGATCCGAAAGGCTACCATCGATATCAGTATTATACCGATGTTATGTGGTTCGTCATTTAAAAATAAGGGTGTACAAACAGCCCTGGATGCGATCGTTCGTTACTTACCGGGTCCAATGGATATCGAAGCGGTAAAAGGAACCAATCCTGATAACGGGGAAGAGATATTCCGTCATTGTGATCCTAAAGAGCCGTTCAGTGCTTTGGCGTTTAAGATCATGACCGATCCTTTCGTTGGACGCCTTGCGTTCTTCCGGGCTTATTCGGGCCGGTTGAACAGCGGTAGTTATGTATTGAATACCCGTACAGGTAAAAATGAACGTATCAGCCGTATCATGCAGATGCATGCCAATAAGCAAAACCCGGTGGATTACATTGAAGCGGGAGATATAGGTGCTGCCGTAGGGTTTAAAGATATCAAAACAGGGGATACCCTTTGTAACGAAGATAACCCGATCGTTCTGGAAGCGATGACCTTCCCGGAACCCGTTATTTCCGTGGCCGTTGAGCCCAAAACACAGGCCGATGTGGATAAGATGGGTATGGCAATTGCCAAACTGGTTGAGGAGGATCCTACATTGCGCGTAAAAACAGATGAGGAAACAGGCCAGACCATCCTCAGCGGAATGGGCGAGCTTCACCTCGAAATTATTGTGGACCGCATGCGCAGGGAATTTAAGGTGGAAATTAACCAGGGTGCGCCGCAGGTGGCTTACAAGGAAGCTTT
Source organism: Ferruginibacter sp. (assembly GCA_037719925.1). GTDB lineage: Bacteria > Bacteroidota > Bacteroidia > Chitinophagales > Chitinophagaceae > Ferruginibacter. The sequence goes on along the minus strand of JBBJMD010000121.1, from coordinate 455 downwards.
CCAAAATACAATAGAACACAGGGAAACCCTTAAAAAGCAAACCGGTGGACGGGGTAAATTTGCCGATATCGTTTTCGAAATCGGGCCTGCGGATGAAGAATTTTTGAAAGAAGGAAAATCGAACTTCCAGTTCGTTAATGGTTTGTTCGGGGGTAGTATTCCAAAAGAATTTGTTCCTGCCATACAGAAAGGTTTTGAAACGGCCATGACAACCGGCGTTCTTGCCAGTTATCCTATGGAAAGTATGAAAGTGCGCGTTTTCGACGGTAGCTTTCACCAGGTGGATAGTGATGCGATGAGTTTTGAACTCTGCGCAAAGCAGGGTTACCGCGAAGCTGGCCGCAAAGCGAAACCTGTGTTGCTTGAGCCGATCATGAAAGTAGAAGTACTGACACCGGATCAATACATGGGTGATGTAACAGGTGACCTTAACCGCCGCCGTGGTATGCTGGAAG
>JBBJMD010000343.1:0-2775 GCA_037719925.1 Ferruginibacter sp. | reverse complement strand
AAAAAATAAAAAAGCGACCTTGAAAAAGTCGCGTTTTTATTTTTTGATAAACGCACATCAACTATATCACCGGTCACTACGTTTTCAATAAAAATGACTTTGCCATTTATCCTGGCTACTGATTTACCTTCTGCTGCATAGTCTTCAACGGACACATTTTGAAGAACAATGCTTTTATTTTTCCTCACGCTGCAAAATTAGTTCATCATAAAGGTTTTTGTGATGATGTTGAATTTCAAGCCAAACCTTGTAACTATAGAGTAATTTATAAACAGGATTGATTTATGCTAAAAGACGACAGCCGCAAAGAATGACTATAAGCAAATAACTTTCCCTGCAAGTGATAATAAGGAGCATTGCAATACTATAAGAGTGCGACCACACAAATAATGTTAACACTTCTCGGGCTAATGAAACACTTATCCATTTATTACACAATAATCAATGGAATGCCAGATTCAATAGCCTTGAATCATCAACCTGATATCAATCAACCCTTTTACATCTCTTTAACCAACCGTGCAACGCTTTTCTGTTATTTTTACGCCTTATCGTTCATTATGAAATTAGCGACTGCATTGTTTGTACTCTTTCTTTCCGGGTCTCTGTTCGCGCAGGATGGGTATGAGATCAAAGTAACACTGAAACCGTTTACCAATCAATATATTTACCTGGGGCATTATTTTGGAAAGCAGTTACCTATTATTGATTCGGTAAAACTGGATGAGAAAAGCGAAGGAATTTTTAAAGGGTCTAAAAAATTAGGGGCCGGTATCTATATGATCGGTTATCCCGACCGGGCCCGCAACTTCGAAATTTTGATAGGAAAAGTTCAAAAATTCAGTGTGATGGCCGATACCCTCACCATTGCAAAAAAGATCAACTTTAGCAACTCAGTTGAAAACAATGAATTTACAGCGTACCAGGAATTTATGGTCATTAATGGCAAAGCCATAGATACTCTTCAAAAAAAACTGTTTGCTGGTGCAAAAGATTCTATTCAATTGAAAGCAAGTATAGATGCAAAAAGCAACAGTATTAAAAAATACAGGAAGATGTGACGCGAAATTTGAAGGCTTATTCAACTTTATAAAACATGCGTGAATTGAAATACCTAAACCTGTAGCCGGCGAAAAACGCGATTCTCTTTGCCACCGGTATTTTAAAACTCATTACTGGGACGGTGTAAATTGCGGGATGATCGAATTGCCCGTACCCCTTCTTTGGAGGATTATTATTTGAACAACTGGTGTATCCTGCTGCTGATTCTGTTAACAAAGAGATCGACTGGATGCTGGGTTTTGCAAGCGCAAGCGATGATATGCAGCGCTTTTTACTTTTAAAATTTGTGAACCGCTACCTCAATCAAAAATACATGTGGGAAGACAAGGTCTTCGTTCATCTTTTTGAAAAATATTTCGCGCAAAAGACCTATGCGTGGTTAAATGAAAAAGGTAAAAAGACAATCCAGGACCGTGCATACAGCCTAATGGCTAATATATTTGGATCAGCCGCCTCTGATGTGGTTTTGCCTGATAGCACAGGTAAACTGAAAAAATTATATGATGTTCAATCGGCTTACACCTTATTGGTTATCTGGGACCCGAAATGCGGTCATTGCAAAGAAGTGTTACCCCGGTTAGATACCTTGTACAATACAAAATGGAAGGCAATGGGATTAAAACCTTTTGCGCTGGCAAAAGAAACCGACGGTACTAAAGCAGACTGGACTCAATTCATCAGACAGTTTAAACTGGAAAAATGGGTGCATGTATATTCTAAAGAAGCAGATAAAGAAAGAACTGATGCGGGTATTCCAAGTTATTCGCAATTGTTTGATGTGCAAAGTTTTCCTACTTTGTACCTGCTTGACAGCGAGAAGCGCATCATAGCGAAAAAAATAACAGAACAGCAGGTAGATGAGATATTGGCGTACAGACAAAAGACGGCCGGTAGTAAGCAACCATAATTTATGAAAAAACATTTTTGTGCCACCTTTATAGCAGTGGTTGCACTTACTGCTAATGCATCTGCACAAACGCTATTTACTATAGAAAAAGACTCTGTAAGTGTAAAGTCATTTTTAGCCGCGTATAAAAAAAATAACACTGCTGCCAGGAACGATGTTCAGGGTATGAAAGATTATCTTGACCTGTATATCGCATCCAGGCTTAAATTAAGGGAAGCACGGCGTCGCGGCCTCGATACGCTCCCTCAACTAATTTCTGATCTGCAGGGATTGAGAGCACAGATATTACCTTCCTATCTCAATGACGAGGGAGCAGTTAACAACCTTGTAAAAGAGGCATTTAGCCGCTCTCAAAAAGATATTCACCTTGCCCATATTTTTATCTCAGCAGGCAAGGGTGATACTATTGCTGCCAGTCATCAGGTAACTGAAATTTATAAACGTTTACAAAAAGGTGATGCGTTTGCAAGCCTTGCAAGGCAATATTCTAATGATCCATCTGCCCGTGATAATGGCGGTGAGGTGGGTTTTATTACAGCATTTACTTTACCCTATGCATTAGAAAATCTTATTTATGCTACGTCTGCAGGAACCTTATCTCCGGTTTATCATTCTGCAGAAGGATATCACATTTTAAAAAATATAAGTGAGCGAAAGGCAGTAGGACGGATGAAAGCAGCCCAGATCCTGATTGCCTTTCCACCTGACGCAACTGAAGCCATAAAAGAAAATGCTAAGCGGTTAGTAGATTCCTTATACAAACTTTTACAAAAAGGAAATGATTTTGGAAAACTCGCTACTCAATT
>JBBJMD010000342.1:0-2777 GCA_037719925.1 Ferruginibacter sp. | reverse complement strand
TATCTGGTAATCTGCCATCCTGGAAGTCGGATAAATAAACGTGTAACAGTTGAACAGGTCGGGAATACTATAATAGGGCGTTTCTAAAATTAACTGATTACAGTCTTTTACAGATGCAAGGTAGGACGCAATACCTGTTCCAAATGATTTGCCATATATAATGATGCTGTCCTCCTGAAATTTTGTGAGGGCCATCTTATAAACCTGTTCGGCCTGCTGATATAATATTCGCTCATTTCTTTCCCCTACAGATTTTCCAAACCCGGGGTAGTCTGTCATCCATACTTCATAACCGTGCCTCGTAAAATTACCGACAAACCTTTTATACCTGTTTATATTACCCCTGTTCCCGTGAAAATAAAGAACCACACCCTTTTTTTTTGTTGTATCAGAAGGAAAAAATTTTACCATATTCATCGTATCGGTGCCATTAAAGGGGATTTCGACTTCCATGAACGGCATATCAAACTTATATTTATAATCTCTTGCCAAAGGTGCCGGATGAAACAGGAAATATTGTTGCAGATAAAATAATGCGATCCCAAAAACACAATAAAGCAATACTATTCCTTTTATCCAGCGCAATACCTTTTTATTCATGCTGCAAGTTACAAAGAGGCAGATAGAATTCCGATTCAGCTGAAAGAAAACAAGGAATGCTATTCAAGTATATACCCTGATACCGCGCATTAACGGCCAGTTGCACCATCATTTGTATGCAGGGTTCGGCGCTTATTTTTTTAACACTTAATTTTGCGTTTCAACGGGGCTGGCCATTAAAGAGTCAAATGACCCACCATAAATTTTCGATCTGTTAATTAACTTATTAATTTTCTTCTGATAGGTTAAAAGATAATATATTTAGCCGTAATTGGTATTGAATTTGCCTTAAGCAGACAATACTTTATTTTTTCAATAACTGAATTATACCCTGCGCAAAAGCCTGAACATATTAAAGTGGTTTTCTCTTATACTGATATTTTGGTTAGCGCTTGCTATTTTGATCATCTATGTTTTGCCGGATTACCCGAAACTAGTTTTTATATTATTACTTTCTTTATTGTTCGTAGCCTGGGTTTTTGTTTTTAAAAAAGCAAGTCAAAAGACCTGGTTTTTCCTTTGGCTGATATTATTTGTGCTCTTCACCTGGGGATTTTTACAAATTACCGCTGTACAAAATTACCTGGTGGGCAAAGTGACGTCTGCCTTATCGGATAAATTACACGCCCGCGTCCATGTGCAGCACATTAATTATCATTTTTTTGATAAAATGGCATTAGAGGGGCTTCTGGTTGAAGACGAGCAGAAAGACACTTTATTATACGCTGGTAATGCAAGAGTAAATATTACTGACTGGTTCTTCCTGAAGAATAAAGCGACCCTCAAATATGTTGCACTCGACGATGCCATTGTAAATATGCAACGAACGGATTCCGTTTGGAACTACCAGTTTTTAGTTGATTATTTTGCAAGTCCCGCGGACTCTTCCGCTAAAAAAAAGGGAGGTATCGAATTTGATATTAAAATATTCCAGTTTACAAATATTGTATTTAACCAGGTTGATAAATGGGTTGGAAAAAATATTAAAGTGGCAGTTAAAAAGCTGGATCTCCATGCCGATGATGTCAATTTCACAAAAAAGCAGCTCAATTTAAACACCCTTTCCATGGTTGAACCGGTATATTCCATGGAAGATTATACAGGGAAAAGGGTGGATTCCCTGGTAATTAAAAAAGTAAAACAGATAAGTTTAGAAAAGCTTCCTTACCGCTGGAACAATGAAGGATGGGTGATGAATGTAAACAGCGTCCATGTTACCAACGGCATCTTTAATAACCAGATAGAAACCGAGAGACCTGCCTACCCGGGGCAATTTGACGGTCAGCATATGCGCTTTGAAAATATCACGGGCGTATTAAAAAATATCCATTTTGAAAAGGACACACTTTCGGCTGAAATACTTTTAGGCACCAGGGAAAGAAGTGGCTTTGAAATAAAAAAGCTACAGGCGAACATGAAGTTTACCCCAGAAAAAATGGAATTTAATCAACTTGATCTGATCACTAATAAAAGCAGGCTTGGAAATTATTATGTTATGAAATATAATGATTTCGGAAAAGACATGTCAAACTTCCTCCATGATATAACCCTGGAAGGTAATTTTGTTAACAGTGAATTAAACAGCGATGACCTGGCATTCTTTGCTCCAGCCTTAAAGACCTGGAAAAGAGTATTTGGCATCAGGGGCAAGGTAAGGGGTACAATTGATAATTTGAGCGCCAAAGGAATGCTGATCAAAAGCGGCAACTCGTTCCTCGATGGTGAAATATCTTTAAGGGGACTGCCTGATATAAATAAAACATTCATAGATTTTCGCGCCAATGACCTCAGGACCACTTATTCAGATATCAGTGCCATCATACCTTCTTTAAAAAATATAACACAGCCTGCCGTTAACAAACTGGGAAATATACAATACAAAGGAAACTTTACAGGTTTTGTGAATGATTTTGTCGCCTTTGGGTCCATCAATACAAGGCTGGGCGCTATCACCGGCGATATCAATATGAAATTACCAGAAAACACCGCCCCTGTTTACCTGGGCAAGATCGCTACAACCGGTTTTAAACTAGGCGAGTTCCTTAACAACAACCAGCTGGGGGCTATCACTTTTAACGGAAAGGTAAATGGAAGCGGCTTTACGGCATCCGATATAAGCGCCAACCTCGACGGCAATATTCGTAGCATAGCTTTTGGCGGATACGAATACCAAAATA
>JBBJMD010000341.1:0-2784 GCA_037719925.1 Ferruginibacter sp. | reverse complement strand
GGTTACTCTCATGGTTTATATTTCCTCCCTTGTCACAATACCGGTAAAAAACCTGGCTGTTTTTATTCAATTTTTCTAATGTGTCATTGTCAGCAAAAAACCTTCCTTCGCCATGAGCAACGGGTATCTTCAAAATCCCATCTTCCCCCTCCCCGGGTTGTTTAATAAAAACGTTTTTGCATACAAATTGTTGCTGAGCATTTCGAAGCAATACTCCCGGCAATAAACCACTTTCACATAAAATCTGGAATCCATTACACACCCCCAATACTCTACCGCCGGTAGCTGCGAAAGTAACCACGCTTTGCATCATCGGGCTAAACCGTGCAATGGCCCCGCAACGCAGGTAATCACCATAACTGAAACCTCCTGGTAAAATGATGCAATCCGTGGAAGAGAACATACTGAGGTCTTTATCCTTATGCCACAATGTGATAACTTCCTGCTGCAAATCATTTTGCAAAGCATCGGTCATGTCCCTATCGCAATTTGATCCTGGAAATACTACTACTCCGAACTTCATCCGTTAAAAGTTTAAATTTATTTTCTACTGGCATCCAAAATTAGCTGATAGTTATTTAATAAAATAGCCAACAACCACTGTTAGCGCAACGAAGCTCCAGTGAACCACTATTGCAAACCACTTTCTTTCCGGGAAAAGAAACGCTGCTGCGGCAAGAGCGGACATGGGAACAGCCGCCAGGATAAAATAACTAAAGCTCTTTGTAGCGTTAAAAAAAGGAACAAGGACCGCAATGCCTAAATACAGATATATGAGATGCCAGTTTTTGCGTGATTGGACTAAAAGCCGGAGCATATTATTTTGATTAAAAATACCCCCGATCACTACTGCAGATAATATTAGAATGATTGAAACATAGGCCCAGGAAGCATCATGAAATGCCGGTATTGAAATGGCCATCCACGGAAAATGATATCTCTTCCACCCGTCCGTTAAAAATATCCATGCACCCAGGAAGTAATATGGAATTAGAATTCCAATAAAAGCGACGATCCATTCCGTTAACTTAAATGGCCTTGTTATCGCCATTCCGGCAATAATTAATATCGCAAATAATATCGAAGGAAAATAAAAGAAAGTTGCCACACCTGTTATTATCCCTAAGTCGAATAAGGCAGTTTTAGGATTCGTGACATTGTAAAGATTACACAACCGGGCAAGTATCCATATTAAAAAGGTGTTCACTACCAGAGCTGATGTTAGGGTGTGCCATTCAATAAAAAGTGATGTGATCAGTAAATAGCTCATCCCTGCAAGAGAATTTGACTTCGGTAAAAGCCGCTGATCATTAACCAATTTATTAAAAGTGATGGCCTGCACGTATAATAATATAAAAGCTATTATGCTATAAATAATATTTCTACCCTCGCAAACCGGCGCTATCAATTTTAAAAGGGACCGGTATAAAAACCCGTCCGAATGCTGAGCCCGAGGTATGTTTGGTTGCAGAAACATGGGGAGCTTCAGCAAAAAACCATATACAAAGAGCAAAAAATTATTGTAAGGATTATTGGCTTTAAATACGCCTGTCACAGAATTTAAATTATATACTTGAGGAGATAATTTAGCGATCCGAAAATTTTGACATCCATAAATTGTCCGCAAGACAAATGTGCTGACTTAAAAGTTAATTTTAGCAAATCCTACAGATCCAAGGTAAGTATAAGGTATGATCATTTCTTTAGCGCCGGTTTGCTTTGCAAGGCGGGGCATAAAGCCATATCCTGTTGCAACACTTTTTAGGGTTGGATATCGTTTTATTTCGCCACTGGGAAAAATGCTATGATTACTTATGATCTGTTTGTTCTTGTCCTTATCAATAAAGAAAAAATGTACCTCTTGTCCGGCATTCATGGTTGAAAAGGAAAGATAATTGTCATTATCTACATCATATTGCTTTTTATGGATAATATTGTTCCATTCCAATTGAAGATTGCTGCCCAGGCTCACCACTACAATATCATCATAGTAATGACGGACACTTTGTTCTCTTTGCCTGCCGTACCGATTGGCTGGCCGGTAACCATAATAATACGGGTTAGATAAATAATAATCTGAAGTGGAGGAAGGTATATAGTTATAATAATACTGCCTGTTCCAATTGTTATTAAATAATGATTCAGTATAAAAATTTTCTGCAGTTAAAATAAAGCCTCCGCTTTTTTTCACAAATATGTTCCTCACTGATAGGTTATCAAAAACGAACCCTGATTGATCTGAAGAATTTAATTTGGCGCGAAGGGAATCTGAAAATGCATTGTAGACTGCTTTGATAGATCTTATACCATCAATGTCAATCAGTGAGGTAAACAGGCCTTCGATACTACCACGGGCTTTTCCATAGTAAAAAGAGTTGACAATATATTGCTTGTTTAAATTATCAACCTTAATGAATACTTCCTCGATGAATTTCCCATTTAAAGAAATGCTGTAGTTTTTAAAACTATCTACGCCCTTTTTATGCAAGAAAATGTTTAACTGGCTGTTATTGTCGCGAAACCCCTTCTTTGTTTCCCTGGCAAATAAAAAGTTTCCGTGATTATCAATAGCCAGGTCACTATAGGTTTCTTTTCGTTCATCAAAATCCATCACCTGCCTGGTACTGTCAAGCAATAACAGGTCGGCGTTGAAAAGTTTTGTGGCGATCGCCAGGTGTTCATTTTTAAGATGTCTTTTATAAATGAATATATTTTGTTTTTCCTCACTATAAATGGTCGTGTAAATTTTATTATAATAAAAAAAAATAAACCGGGTAGTATCCA
>JBBJMD010000340.1:0-2787 GCA_037719925.1 Ferruginibacter sp. | reverse complement strand
CGGATTTTGGGCCGGGTACCAGATTCCGGCATGGCTGGAATTACAATCATCCGTTGAACTGGTAGCGCTGTATAACAGGGAAATCGGGAAGGCCCGTCAATATGCGGATCAGTTCGCCGTGCCAAATGTATATGACGACGCCGATCATCTTTTGGAAGACCATGCACACCAACTGGATTTCATCGATATCATTACCGACGTACATACACATCCCTTGTTTACCTTCAAGGGCGCTGAAATGGGGCTTGCCGTCATCACCCAAAAACCAATGGCGCCCGACCTGAAAACGGCTAAAAAAATGGTTGAATTCTGCAACACAAAAAACGTAAAATTCTTTGTACATGAGAATTTCCGTTGGCAGGCGCCATTACAAAAACTAAAAGAACTGATCGGGCAAAACAAGATCGGGAAACCATTTAAATGCAGGTTAAGTTTCCTGACAGCTTTCCCGGTGTTTGATAACCAGCCGGCACTCCGTGAGTTAGACGACATGATCATTGCAGACCTTGGCTCCCATACATTTGACATTGCCCGTTTTTTATTCGGCGAGGTGGCACATGTATACTGCCAGGTAAATAGTATTACTCCCGGCATAAAAGGGGAGGATGTGGCCAATGCGTTATTGACACATGTAAATGGGGTACAGTCCTTTGTTGAGATGAGTTTTGCAACCCGCCACGGATCAGATGCATTTCCGCAGACACTGGCTTTTGTTGAAGGTTCGGAGGGAAGTATTTTACTAAATAAAGATTACTCCATTACCGTCATCTCCGCCATGGGAATGGAACAAATGGAAGCGCCGCCTTTACTGTACAACTGGGCATCGCCGGATTACGCAGTGGTGCATAGCAGCATTGTAGATTGCAACCGTAACATATTAAATGACCTGCTGGGTAAGGGGAAAGCGGATACAACCGGGGAAGATAATTATAAAACAATGCAATTGGTATATGCAGCTTATGAAAGTGCCCGCAGTAATAAAGTGGTATTTATAAAGGAAATGAATTAAAGTTCATTCTAAAACCAGGAATGAGGCAAGTAATTGTTAATTAAAAATCAGTCAAAGACGGTGACGTGAACGCAGGGTAGATTGCTTTCTTATAAACGTTATTAAACTGACCGGCCCGGGCTTCCGGAATAAAAGATAAAAGAAATATGATCCAATAATGCAGTTGCAAATCCAGGATATCACAAAATATTTTCCAGGAGTTAAGGCCATAGATGGCATATCCCTTACGATCCGCGCAGGTGAAGTTCATGCCATCTGTGGCGAAAACGGGGCAGGTAAAAGTACCTTGTTAAATATAATTACAGGCAACCTGCAACCCGATAAAGGCAGTTTATTGATCGATGGTAAACAAGTTATTTTTTCTTCCCCCAGGCAAGCATTCGCCAACGGTATTGCAATCGTATACCAGCATCTCAGCCTCGTTGATTCATTAAGTATTGCTGAAAATATTTTCGCGAGTTTTCCAGCTGTTGATCAATATGGTTTTTTGAAACGGAGTTTACTGCTAAAAAATACAAATGACCTTTTACATAAACTTGATCTCGGCTACCTCCAGGCAGGCACCTTGGTACATACCCTCAGTGCCGGGCAAAAACAAATGGTGGAAATTGCCAAATCCCTTGCAGGTAATCCATCCGTTGTTTTTTTGGACGAGCCCACCGCAGCTATTAGTGAAAAGGATGTACAAATTCTTTTTAAGATCATTAAGCAGTTAAAGCAGCAAGGCGTAGCTATCGTTTATATAAGCCACCGGTTAAGGGAAATTTTTGAGATCGCGGATATCATTACTGTTTTAAAGGATGGCAGGAGCCAGGGAAGTTTTAAAGCAACCGGGGTGGACAGCAACCAACTCATTCGCCTGATGGTAGGCCGCGAAATAAACCAGGAAGTAACGCTTCAAAGAAAGCAAACAGCGCCACTTTTAACAATCACAAATTTTAGGGGTAAGGGATTTACTAATATAAATTTCACCATTCATAAGGGGGAAATACTCGGTATGGCCGGCCTCATTGGTGCCGGGCGTACAGAGATAGCGAAAGCGATTTTTGGTTCCATACCAGTAGAAGAAGGTAGTATGGAAATTAGGAAGAAGCATGTACGCCCTTTTAAACATCCTGTACATGCTATTCGCCAGGGTATCGGCTATGTAACCGAGGACCGGAAAAGCCAGGGAATGTTTTCTGAAAAAACAATTGCCGAAAATATTTATGTTACAGAACTTGCTCTCAAAAGGGAGGTGCAGCCCCAGGCCTTAAATAAAATGGCAGTTGATTGGTGCAAATCTTTAAATATTAAAACACCTACCATCCAAAAAAAGGTGGTTGAATTAAGCGGCGGCAACCAGCAAAAAGTACTGCTGGCCCGCTGGCTCCATGGGAACCCTGATATTTTGATTCTCGATGAGCCAACACATGGTATCGACGTAGGTGCTAAATTTGAAATCTATCAGCTTATCCGCCAACTTGCTTCGGAAGGGAAGGGTATACTGCTTATCAGCAGTGAAATGAGCGAATTATTGAACCTGTGCCAAAGGATCATGGTAATAAGGGAAGGAAGAATCGTTGCATTGCTGGATGCTGCAGAAGCGACTGAAGAAAAAATATTATCATTGGCAATGAAACAATCCGGTGAGCAAATAAGCCCCATAATCAAATGAAAAAAATATTACAGGACAGGGTCTTCAGCCTTTCTTTTACCATTATAATCACTGCGGCTGTTGCTTCCTTTATTTTTCCCGGAACCTTTGCTACATTAAACAATATGTCGCAAATTTTACT
>JBBJMD010000339.1:0-2788 GCA_037719925.1 Ferruginibacter sp. | reverse complement strand
CACTGAAACGGTTGCCTGTTTTGATTAACAACTGGTGGGTAATGTACACGGACCGGATACCGGGATGAAACAATCCAAACCGATTATCGGCTATGACGGCATTTATTGTGTATTTTTTTACAACTTTTTTTAACCATTGGTGTTCTTTATAGATATTGTGCAAAATTTTCGGAACCTGGGATAATATTTTAAAAGGCATCCAAAACCTTTGACGACTATAACTTATACGGTACCCATGGAGTGGAATAAATGTAAGATGTTGAAATTCAGCTTCCAGTAACGATTTTATTGCTTTTTCGGCCGCTACAATCACATTGCATCCATTGGCATGCAGTTCTTTAATCAAGGGGATACAACGGGTGGCGTGGCCAAGCCCCCAGTCGAGCGGAACTATCAGTATGTTGGCTTTTTTGGGAATTTTAAGAAAATTTTTTTTATCAATCTCCAGATTACAATAATTATTTGTGAAAATAGTTTAATTTAGTAATCTTATAAGATGCAACGCTATTTTAAACTCGCTATATCGCTCATGTTAATTGTTTCCATTATTACGACAGGATGCAGTGCTTCAAAAAAGAATCAGTGTGGCTGTCCTAGTAAAAAAGGAATGTCGGGATACTAATTACAGAGGACAGGTACAGGTAACAAAACTTTACTCCAATGAATAGAATGAACCGGGACTTGCTGGTATTGTTCAATCAGGAACTCTTAAGTCCTCAGGCTATTGAGCATGAGGTTGAATTGTTGCATGAATTGCTGCATATCGTGGAACGTCTCGATAACCTGGTTACAGCTCACGAACTGCTTGATTTAAACAAATACAAAGTTATAAACAATAGCCTAATACTTCATAATACCATCCGTAAGCAGGATTTAAAGCCTTTTGTGTTTTTAAATTGCAAAAACTAACCCTGTTTTCAATTAACTTTTCTTCTACCCGCACGACACAAATTAATTCTTACTTACAACCTTAACACTTCACCACCTGTTGATTAAGTTTATTCTTTTACCATTTAATGTAATTTATTTAACGCCGCCTTTAATTTCTTTAGCATTTCCGTGATCTCTTCTTTTTTACTAGTCCCGACACTTAACCGGTACCAGCTATTACTTGCTGAAGCACCAAAGGCTGAAAAAGGTACAATCGCGAGGGCGGCCTCATTGAGCAGGTATTCTGTTACAGCTGTTTGATTCGCTAATTCGCGCTGATCAGTAGTAAACTTGCCCACAAGATTTATTTGGATGGTTAAATAGATGGCGGCCTGCGGTGGAACAGCATTTACTGAAAAGCCTTCTTTCTTAAGTTCCAGGAATCCTTCATAGATCCTGTTCAATCTTTCTTCCAGTTCAGTCTTAAAATGCGTGAAGTAAGTATCAATAGCAGCAGATTGACTTAAATATGCAGCCACAGCAAATTGCTCTGCCATGGGGGCCCAGGCGCCCAGGTGACTATTGATCGCCTTCATCTTTGCAATGAGGTAGGACGGGCCCATTGCCCAGCCAACCCGTACACCCGTTGATGCAAACGACTTGCTGATTCCATCAATAAAAATTGTAAAGTCCTTCATAGCCGGTCGCAGCGATACCGGATCATAATGTTTTACTTCGCCATAGGTAAGGGTCCAGTAGATTTGATCGTAGAGTAAATAGAGTTTTTTTTCATCAGCACCACGCCGTTCATTTTCGGTGATCACCATATCGCATATCGCCGCTAATTCTTCCGCTGTAAAGGTGGTGCCCGTGGGATTTAACGGGGAACATAATGCTAATAAGGATGTGCCTTGCAAATGCGGCCGGATTTCATCCGCCGTAGGCATAAAATTATTTTCCGGACGGGTTTCAATTACCACATGCTCGCCTTCAGTAAAATGAACATAGTGATTATTGTTCCAGCTGGGCACGGGGTAAATCACTTTGTCACCCTTATCTACAATTGCCCTATAGGCTGCATATAGCAGGGGCCTTCCACCTGCTGCAATTAATATTTCATTTGGCTGAAATGAAATGCCTTGTCTCGACTCTATAAAAGTTGCAACAGCTTCCCTCAATTCGATGATACCTTCTGCGGCCGGGTAAGTAGTGTGTCGATTCTTGTAAGATTCGATGATTTCAATTTCTAATTCAGGAGGAATGGGGAAAATAGCGCTGTCGAAATCACCGATCGTGTAATTATAAATTTTATTGCCTTGTTTTATTTTTTCTTTTATGTCGGCTCCCAGTTTTACGATTTCCGAACCAATGAGGGTTTCAGCCAGGTTACTCAACTTATTGGAAGCCATGATATATAAAAATTAAATTCTGATAAAATTATGACTGGCAAAAGTAATTAGTAAAGAGGGCAAAACAAAAACCTGGTAAATTTACTCACAAGGTTTAACCAGTAATTCATCTACCAACTGTATGGCTAATTATTTTCCTTGATTAAGTTATAAGGTTCGGTTATTTTTTTGCAGGCCGTGAAGCAGAATCAGTAAAGTTTTTTTCAGCATTTTTTGCCTTGTCAAAACCCAGTACAACAGAGTTAATGCAATACCGTAATCCTGTGGGGGGAGGCCCATCTTCAAATACATGGCCCAGGTGCGATTTACACCTGCCGCACATCACCTCCGTACGTTTCATGCCATGGGTATTATCCGGAGCATAGAGGATACTTCCTTTGTTAACGGGTTCAAAAAAACTCGGCCACCCGCAATTGCTTTCAAATTTTCCATTACTGTTAAACAATGCATTGCCGCAAACCGCACAATAATAGGTGCCAGTTTCCTTGTGGATATTATATTTACCTGTA
>JBBJMD010000120.1:0-12312 GCA_037719925.1 Ferruginibacter sp. | reverse complement strand
AATCCTCCTTCCGAACTGGACCTTAATATTGGCTGATAGGATCCCCCAAAAGCTCCGGGTCCGGGCAAACCATTAGGATAGATAGCCACCGTTGTAGGCTTATTCTGATTAATTACATTGAATACGGTTTGGGCATCGAGCGACGGCCCTATCCTGTTTTCCTGTGAACCGTCCATGTCAAGTCCGAAGGTTAGGTATTTATTTACCTGGATATCAATGTTAGCTCTTATGTTATACCTGTTAAATTTTTTTGATGCCGCGGTATTATAGATCCCGTCAGCATACTGGCTGCCAAAGGAAACAAAATAATTAACGGTCTTATTTCCCCCGTTAACAGAAAAGTTATGATGTCTTGTTACACTGTGGTCTCTTAAAGTCAGATCGAACCAATCACTGTTTGGATGCGTCCAGGGATAATTTCCTGATTTAAATTTTTCGATATCCTTCGGCGAAAATGTAAGGTTTGAGGGAGCAACACCTTTATAGGTTTCCATCTCCCGCAACATCTGTGCATAGGTTGCTGCATCCGCCATTTTAGGCACTTCTGTCGGCGACAATAATCCTGTATAAAATGAATAATTGAAACTGGGCGGCGCATCCGTTCTGCCGCGTTTTGTGGTAACCAATATTACCCCATTGGCGGCCCTTGCCCCATAAAGAGCTGCAGAGGCATCTTTAAGAACACTGATGCTTTCAATATCTTCAGGATTGATAGAGTTCAGGTCCCGTCCTGCACTTCCGTCGATGGTCTGCCCGCCATAATCATTGGTCATTTGATTAGAATTTACATCGCGACCCGGAATGCCATCAATGATTACAAGCGGAGCGGAATTTCCAAATGTGCCACTTCCCCTTATAATAATAGTGGCTGCATCACTGCCTGGTTCGCCAGACCTTTGTTGTACGATGGCTCCGGGGAGGCGGCCTGCCAATGCATTAGAAACGCTCGACACAGGTGCTAACGTTATATCCTTGGCAGATACGGTAGCCACAGAACCGATAACATTTACCTTTTTCTCTTTACCATAACCTACAACAACCACTTCATTTAAAGAGGTATTGTCGGACTTTATGGTATAATTAATAATGGAACGGTTATTAACAGGTACTTCCTGTGACCCATAGCCAACAGAAGAAAATACTAACGTCCCGTTTGCAGGAGCACTGATGGAAAACCTACCATCAGCATCGGTGGAAGTTCCGGTGTTTGACCCTTTCAAAGAAACAGAAACACCCGGCACTGGTTTTCCCGTTTCCTCATCAGACAACTGACCCGTAACAGTGGTGCTTTGAGCATAACAGGAAATATGGCCGATAAGTAAGGCAAAAAGGACCTGTACAATAATCTTCATAAAAGTAAATTTAGTTAGTTATAATGATGGTAATTTATTTCGAATGGTTACGAAACAAATATAAATATTAATACTTTCATTTCAAAAAAATTTAATTTTCTTATGAAACCTTTCTTTTTATTGTATTTTAATATGTGAAGACCTATCTTTCCTTACCTTTCGATATAAATAAATATGGCTTCCCCACCTGCGACCCGCCCTTATGCTTCCTAATTGGCAAGTCTTTCTGTCAAACACTTATTATTTTCATCCTTTTATAAACATTAATAAATTTTGCCGGTTTCAAATAGCCAGTTTCAAATTGAATGACATTGCTGCGTTTAAAAATAAATCAACCCCGGAACGAAATTTTTTATCCTCCAGAAGTTTCATGCAAAGGCAAGGCGGAGGTAACCGGTTTAAGCAAAGAGCTAAAGGTGAGTGAGGTCAAGGTAAAAACGATACCTTCAATCATTTTTATAAGTTAAGATCTATGAAGACAGAAAAATATCCTAAGATTTATTTAATCTATGCAACTTATGAAGAATTAAAAGCAAAAGGGGTTGAATTTACAAAGCCGCCAAAAGAGGAGTTTTATGGTGATGAAGCCTTATTTAAAGATGATTCAGGGAATTGGTTTTCATTGGTTTCAAATAGAAAATAAAATATTGTAGCCTAAAAACAACGAACCGCTAACAGCAGCTGCCCGAAGGAAGCGGGACAGGGCTAATACGAACATTTCCTTTACACCTCCGGGAATCAGCGTCTCTCTGTAAACTAAAAAGGTATGTCGGCATTTGTTCCGCTGAGATGAAATCTGTACGAGTTTTTTAAAAAAGTTTAATTTATGCTTTTTCTCCATAGTTTATTTTAAACAAAGGCAGCGTTTCATTGTACCAAAAGACCTCACCCTTATCATGAAATCCTATCTTATATAACACCCGTTGTGAAGCCAAATTTTCCGCATGCGTTACCGCATTAATTTCTTTTAATCCTAACTGATCAAAGCCATAAGTGACAATTGCATTAGCCAGTTCAGTTGTCATTCAAGAACCCCAGTATTTTAAATGGAATCTAAAACTAATTCAATACTATTCTTATCATATTCGCTGGCCTTTAAAAAACATACACCAATAAATTCTGTATCTTCTGTATTGAATATTCCCCATCTACCGAAACCTGTATTGGCTGTATAGTCCTCTAAAGATTTGGCAAACACCAGCTTACTTTCTTGTAGATTACGTTTTGGAATGTACTTTGTAAGTCGGTCATCTCCATCTATGGAAAGAAATAGGGATTCTTCTTCAGGTTTAAATTCCCGAATTATTAAGCGAGAAGTATTAGCAATAATTTTTCATTTTGTTTCATTGAAATAATGTCGGATACTTTAGTTCTTGATTACTTAAAGTAGTTATTCTGAATTTGCCTAACGGGCCGCGGTTAAAAAGCATTAATGCTTTTTAGCTGGTGTTGCACTATGTGTAAGTGGCAACAAACAATGCAGAGATTTTCGTAATTAGGAATACACAAATTTTGGCAACAAGGAATACACAACTCCCATTAAAATTATTAGTTTTCTCTTCATCAAAAATTGTTTTGCGATTTTTCATACTAAAGCTTTCCGCTCAGATTTATGACTTCGCATTGAAATAATAACCGGTCCAGCAATGCAGTTGCCAATACTTCATCATTGGGCTTGGCAGCCTAATCCGAACGGCTAGGTAGTTTATCGATTCTTTTTTTATTTTAATGGATACTATTCGAACCTTATTCTTAAGGCGTCAGGAAAATATCCCAGGATCTTTGCCTCAGCAGTTGCTCTGTTGTTGACACCAAATCGTCTTTACCATTTTGAAGTGTCAACGGAAGGTATTCAATACGTTTACCGTTGCAAATGATCCTCCTATAAATCGGCAAAATTGCGGTTTTAAATTTGGATGCAACTCTTTGTTGAAAAAGTAAACTAATTGAATGTACCATAAGATGAATGTATAATTTTTAAAAAGCAATAGATTGACTTTTGTCAATGAAATGATTTTGGTGGCTGTATCCCGCCATGGTCAATCATTTCAGAGCCACCTGGTAGCACTAAAATCAAAAAAAAAATGAGGTGTACCCGGATTTGCTACCTCGAGATTGAAATTATTTGATATAATTTGGTGGGGCTAAAATGAAAAAAGCCTGTAAACATTATGTTTTACAGGCTTGTAATTTCTTTAGATATGATAAAGGGGAATTGACTTGGGCTCGAACCCAGACCAGTCGGATAAAATCGGATGCTCTGCCAACTGATACATCATCATTTGTGAACTGGCTGGGACTCGAACCCAGACCCATACATTAAAAGTGTATTGCTCTACCAACTGATACCAATTCAAATTTCTATTCCAGGTACCTCCAGAGAAAATCGGGATGCTTTGCCAACAAAGCTACCAATTCAACCCATTTAACTCCCTTCTTTTAAAGGAGGCAAAAAGGGCAAAATCATTTAGTGCCAAACTTTTTCAGAAAACTTTTACCTATAACCGCTCAACAATAGAAAGATTGTTTATAAACAGCCGCTGAACTCGCTTATTTTTGCCTATAATTTATTATATGAGTGACTTTTTTAAGGATAAAGTAGTTGCCATTACCGGGGGCAGTGAAGGCATTGGAAAAGCATTGGTGGATGCCCTGATCCCGCTAGGGGCAAAAATAGCTACCTGTGGCCGCAACCAGGATAAATTATACAATTTACAGGTTCAATATTCTCATCATTTACTTCACACCATCGTAGCGGATGTGAGCCGTTACGATGATTGCAAAAATTTTATCAACTCTACAATAGAAACATACGGTGGTATAGATATCCTGATCAATAATGCAGGCATTAGCATGAGGGCCTTACTCAATGACGCGGAAGTTGATGTAATAAGAAAGGTAATGGATATTAATTTTTTTGGTACCGTATATTGTACCAAGCTGGCACTTCATTCTATCATAGAACGAAAAGGCACTGTGGCGGGCGTTTCCTCCATTGCCGGATACCGTGGCTTGCCGGGCAGGAGCGGTTACTCAGCTTCAAAATTTGCTGTAAACGGCTGGCTTGAATCGGTGCGCACCGAATTACTGTACACAGGTGTGAATGTGATGTGGGTATGCCCGGGTTTTACACGCAGCAATATCCGTAATGCTGCACTTAACAGTAAAGGATATGCGCAGGGAGAAAGTCCCCTCAATGAAAGGGACCTTATGAGTTCGCAGGATTGCGCCAATCATATTTTAAAAGCCATCGAGAAAAGGAAGCGGACACTGGTACTTTCATTTAGCGGGAAGCAAACAGTTTTCATGAATAAATTTTTTCCCTCCCTCACTGACAGGCTTGTTAGAAAGTTCTTTTATAAAAATGATGAACTGATAAAATAATAAATAAGGTGTATAGTAAACGGTATTTTACCCTTATTTCAACATGCAACTTTTTAATTAAAAATTATCATTATAACAATGCCGATACTTACCCTTACTTCTGATATTGGCCAGCACGACTTTCTTGCAGGTGCAGTAAAGGGCAATTATTACGGTGGCAATTTACAATTGTAGACATTACCCACCAGCTATCTCCTTTTAATTATCCGCAGGCTGCATATGTTTGCAGGAATGCTATTAAAAATTTTCCGGCAGGCACCTGCCACCTCATACTCGTAAATTTATTTGACGAAAAGCCCGATCACATGCTGCTGGCCGAACACAACGGGTATTTTATTGGCTGTGCCGACAATGGGTTGCTGACCATGATCCTCGAAGAACTACCACAGAAAGTGGTAGCACTTACGTTGGACAAAAACCACCAGAAGAACGCCCTTTATTGTACCTCTGTTTTTTCAAAAGCTTTTAATGAAGTAATGAGTGGTAAGGCGTTGGAACAGATCGGTGAAAGTTCTGTTTCAATACAGGTTAAGAATCCCTTAAGGCCGTTACTTGGGAATAACTGGATGGAAGGGCAGATTATATTTATTGACAATTTTGAAAATGTGATAGTTAATATAACCAGGGAAGAATTTGAGGAACAGCGAAAAGGACGAAGTTTTAAAATTGTATTTAAACGGGATGAAGTGATCGAAAAAATCAGTGATACCTACGCTGATGTACAGGAAGGTGAAAAACTCGCCCTGTTTAATTCTGCCGCTTATCTTGAGATTGCAATCAATAAAGGAAATGCCGCCGGACTGTTCGGGCTGCAGGGCTATTCTGAAAAACAGAACCAGGCTCAATACCAATACCTGAACAACCGGCTTTTTTATCAAACCGTAAAAGTATATTTTGAGTAGGTCTGCCAGGCCCGCTTGAATTACCAGAAAGAATAACCCACATTTATTCATCCTTTTTTCTATTCGTTTTGTACCTGGTAAACAATGTGACTTTCTTAAAGAACATATCAATTGACCGGCTAACCGACAAGGAACTGGTAACTGCGTTTAAAGAAAGCGGGGAGATCAGCCATGTAAGCACATTGTATCAACGTTACATGGAACTTGTATTCGGTGTATGCCTTAAATATTTTAAGGAAGCAGAACGAAGCAAAGATGCTGTAATGGATATTTTTGAAGAAATAAACAGGAAACTGAAAGAGCATGAAGTGGACAATTTTAAGGGATGGCTGCATGTATTGGCACGAAATTACTGCCTCATGCAACTGAGAAGCCCGAAGAATACGCCAACGACTGCGCTTAATACAGATTTTATGCAATCGGCTCAAATAACACATCTATCTAATGATGTAATGGAAAGGGAAGAAACTTTCGACCGCCTGGCCCGTTGTATTGAATCATTGCCGGAAGATCAGCAACAAAGTATCCGGCTTTTCTTTGAACAAAAAAAATGTTATAATGAGATAGCGGAAATTACGGGCTACGAATGGAACAAGGTCAGAAGCTATATTCAAAACGGAAAACGGAATTTGAAGATTTGTATGGAAGAAACGGAAAATTAAGGAATTGGTGGTTAATAATTTAGGGGATGTAGCGTATTCCGTTCCTAAAATTAAAGTAGTGTTGAATAACGCTTCCACTGAGCAGAATTTATGGATTTACAAAAAGATGATATTATTTACACAGCTGAAGATATTGAAAGATATTTTTCAGGTAAGCTTGAGCCACCCGCGATGCACGCTATAGAAAGGGCGGCATTGGACGATCCTTTTTTAGCGGAAGCAATGGAAGGATACGGGGGTATGCAGGAAACGAAATGGAAAGAGCAGGTGGGCGTATTGAGGGATAATTTTGCAAAGGGCCCAACCGCAACAATAGTCCCATTAAACCCGCAAAAACGGTTTAATCTACGCATTGCGGCGGCAATAGTTATAATATGCAGCACTTTAGCAGTCACCTACCTGGTTACCACGAAAACCATTTCCCCGGAAAACTCCATAGCTGCTTTAAAAACAACCGACGATTCCTTAAATAGTATTCCAAGTGAAACCGGCGATACCGACAGTACGGTTAAAACATCAGTAGCGCCTACTGCAAAGGAGAAAGCTGGTAAAATACCAGTTATCAAAGGGGAAACCGTCGGATCGACGGCTGAAAGCGGCGTTGTGAATCCTCCCTCCGCTGTGCCTAAAAAGGAAGAAAAACAATTTCCCGGAGAAGGGGTTGCAGATGATCAAACCAAAAACAATAAGGATCTCGCCATTAATAGTGCAGCAAGCAAAAATAAGGAAACCGCCGGAAGTCGGGAGAGGGTGGCTGGCAGGGAGCAGGAACCCGTAGAAACGGTTTTAAAAAATCAACAGGCAACAGAACAGGCTGTAACGCTTGCTGCCGATGTTCAAAAACCCGCCCCTCTGCTACACAAATTTTATGGGCAGGTGGTTGACCGGGAGGGAAACCCACTCCCTTTTGCAAATGTTGGACTTACCGGCCAAAACATAGGCACTTATACTGATGCCAGGGGAACTTCAGGCTGGTATCCGCAGACTCGCTATTGACAATCCGGATAAAATCGGTAGGCCATGTTACCGGCAATTTTACTTTGAAAACAATACCAGCCAGCATAAAATAGAACTTGCAGAAGATGAACAAGCAATAAACGAAAAAACACTGGTTACGGGGAAACCGGCTTCTAATCTTCCCGCCCGGAAAAGCCGGTCAATTTTAATGCCCGATACAATGGGTACGGCAGAACCTGCGGATGGCTGGGATAATTACGATACATACCTCATAAATAACCTTTTCATGCCTGATAATATCCGGCAACAAAACATCCATGGCGAAGTAGGAATATCTTTTGAAGTACAAAACAACGGGGCCGTTACTAACTTAAAAATAGATAGATCACTATGCGATGATTGCGATGATGCAGCATTGCGCGCAGTTAAAGAAGGCCCCCGGTGGAAGGTAAAAAAAGGTGCGCAGGCGAAGGGTAAGGTCACAGTAAAATTTTAATCTTCCCACACCCGTCGCAGTAATGGTGACGCTACGGCCTCGTACCTTAGCCGCCTTTATGACCTGCAGAAGGGCGATTCAATATTCATGCTGAATGGTTTACATCCTATCCCTGGGCCGCTATCCGCTATATTTGTATAAAATACATTTTATGAGCAGATCATTCCTCGCTTGCATAACAATCGTTTTTTTAAATGTTTGGGCTCTGGAAGCACAGGTCATATTCCCGCCTCCTTCTCCCACGCAAACTATTAACCAAGAATTTGGGTTGGGCAGTATCGAGCTTACCTATTCGAGGCCATCAGCAAAGGGACGGAGGGTTTTTGGTGACCTGGTTCCCTATGGTAAATTATGGCGCACCGGCGCAAATGCCGCAACCCGGATAGTTTTTTCCGATCCGGTAGAGATAGAAGGACGGAGACTTGATTCCGGTACCTATGCGTTGTATACCATCCCGGGCGAAGAAAGCTGGGAGGTGATCATTAACAAAGGCGCAAGGAACGCGGGAACAGAAGGCTACAAGGAATCAGAAGATGTTGCACGGTTTAAAATAGAGCCCTTAAAAACAAAACAAAATCGAATCATTTACCATCCAGTTTGCCGACATTCAAGCCCAGCGTTGTGAAATTCACCTGATGTGGGATAAGAAATTAATAGCGATACCCGTAAAAATTAATATAAAAGATAAAATACGTGCGCAGATTGATGCTGCCATGCTTACCGGTAAAAAGCCCTACTGGCAGGCTGCCCAATATTATAATGAATATGAAATGAATTTTAACAAGGCCCTCGAAAATGTTACCAGGGCTACCGAAGTAAATCCGAAAGCATTCTGGATGTTTTTATATAAATCGAAAATCCAAAAGGAACTTGGCGATATTCCCGGAGCAATGGAAAGTTCTAAAACATCATTGGCATTATCGAAGGAAGCCAGGAACCAGGATTATATAAAAATGAACGAAAAATTGCAGCAGGAACTTAAAAAGAAGTAGCAATTGTTCCCCACAAAATTATTGCCTTGTCCGGCCCAATTAGGAACGGGTGCGCCAAGAAAGTGAGATCGGTAACGACTATTGTTAGTGGTAGTTCAGCCAGAAATTCCTGGCACTCATCAGGCCGGTTTTCTTTTCGATAAAAAGGGTTGTAAAATCAGGCTGAGAATAATTACAAGTAACGCCCCTATAACGTTCAGCCACAAGAAAGAAATGATATCGAGTTTATAGATGAGTATCACCAGTAATTCAGAAATGACCGCCCCGGTAAAAATGGCGTTGGCCTTAATAAATTTTATCCAGAAGGCAACCAGAAAAATCCCCAGTATCACCCCGTAAAATAAGGATCCGAGGATATTCACCGCTTCGATAAGACTGTTACCGATATTATGCGCAAACATCGCTATAACAATACAAAAAATGCCCCAGCCAAAAGTATACCTCCTGGAGATACTGTAATCCTCTGCCTCGGAGCAGTTCTTATTGATAAATTTTTTATGGAAGTCAACAACGGTGCAGGAAGCCAGTGAATTGAGCGCGGCTGCAATACTTCCCCATGCAGCCAGGAAAATAACAGCGATGAGTAACCCTACCAGGCCCTTCGGTAAATTATCTATCACAAAACGAAGAAAAATAAAATTGGTATCATTGGCTTTATCGCCGGGGATCGCCTTTTTTAAAACTTCTTTATACCGGGCACGTACTGCGCTGCTTTGAACCGGGTCATTAGCAGCCATCGCTTTATCATATTGCTGCTCAAGTTTTACGAGTGAGTCTTTATAAACTGTTTTTTTAGCGACGATCACTTTTGCACGATCAAAATAAACCGGTGCCTTATGATACTGGTAAAAAGTAAACACCAGGATACCTACTAACAGGATAAGAAACTGCATCGGAACCTTTACCAACCCGTTTACTAATAATCCCAGTTTACTTTCTTTGTCGCTGCTGGCAGTCAGGTACCTGCCCACCTGGCTTTGATCTGCACCGAAATAGCTCAGCTGGAGGAACAAACCACCTATCAGTCCGTTCCAGATATTGTATTTATCCTTCCAGTTAAAATGATCACCGTTAAATCCGGTAGTAATGATATCCATTTTACCATTATCGCCTGCAACCTTTACAGCAGCAGAAAATCCCATTCCATCGGGCAATAACACCACAACCATATAACCGGCTAAAAACATTCCGGCAATGATGATGAGGAGTTGTAATTGTTGTGTATATGCCACCGCTTTAGCACCTCCGCTAATGGTGTAGATGATGAGCAATCCGCCCATTACAAGGTTGGTATAATAAATGTTCCAACCAAGCATAGAACTCAAAATAATAGAAGGGGCGTAGATACTGATGCCGGTGGATAATCCGCGGGATATTAAAAACAAAGCGGATGTGAGTGAACGAGTTTTAAGGTCGAACCTGTTTTCCAAAAATTCGTAGGCCGTATATACTTTTAACTTGCTGAAAACCGGTACGAAGAAAATGCAA
Source organism: Ferruginibacter sp. (assembly GCA_037719925.1). GTDB lineage: Bacteria > Bacteroidota > Bacteroidia > Chitinophagales > Chitinophagaceae > Ferruginibacter. The sequence continues at coordinate 2,079 of JBBJMD010000120.1, read as the reverse complement.
ATAACGACCATGGCAAGAGGCAGCCCGAAATAGTTCTGTACAAAACCCATCCCATCGGTATATGCCTGGCCGGGCAAACTTAAAAAAGTGATAGCACTTGCCTGGGTTCCCATAATGCTAAGCAACACCAGGTACCAGGGCATCGAACGATTGCTGAGAAAATATCCATCCAGGTTCTTGGTGGTGCGACTTTTAAAGATACCATAAATGATGATACCGCAAAGTGTAGTAATCAATACGATCAGTCGATCTTACCCAAGCACCTGTCATTGACCCAGGCGCAGGTAAGCCTTCCGGGCGTTGAGGTTGGAAAATTTCTCAACAGCAGCATTCTTGTCATTGATTATAATAGGCAGTAATAAAATAATAAAAGATTATCTGTGCCACCAGGAACAGGATCACACCGATATACCAGTTACTCCAATATGATTTATTCTTTGGCATACAAATGCATTGTTACCGGCCTCCCGTGCGCCTGGCTCTTTGTTTCAAACCCGCAGCTTTATCGCCCTTTTTTTCATTGCCCGGCTTGCCGGGATCATTGGGAGCGATTAAATTGGCAAACAGCCTGTAGGCGCCCGGCACACCTGCAGGTAATTCCCGGAAAAAAACCAGTCCCGAATACACGAATTTACCTTTGCCATAATTAGCAATGATCAAACTACCCTCCTGTTCGTCTTCATCTGCATCCTTCATGCTTAAGATACGTTGATAGTTACTGTCGATTGTTTCCGCATTGTAGATGCTCCGCTCCTGAACCCATCCTTCAAAATCCTTTTCGGTTATTTTATTTGGATAATTTAACGCCGGGTGGTTCGGTAATAAAAATTTTATACTGGACTCTTCATCCGTGATCCGGCCGCGGCTGATCGTAAAAGGATAAGGGGCGATCCTGGATTTCATCGGCCCGAACTGGCTACTGGTATTGTATTGTGTAAACAAGGTGCCGCCTTCTTTTACATAGTCCATTAATGTCCCGTACACATTATTCATCCATTCATTCACATTATACGCCCTTACGCCCGTGATGATTGCATCAAACTGGTTTAAATTGCCAGGTATAATATCTGCCTGTTTAAGCAGTATTACTTTGTACCCCATTTGTTCCAGTGCCTGCGGCACTTTGTCGCCGGCACCGGAAATATAGCCAACCACTTTGCCCGTTGTTTTAAGATCCATTTTTAATACCGTGATCCTGTCATGGTAATTATAATAAATATCAGGGATGTGGTCATATTTAATCCGGGTCAGAGAAGAAACCTGGTCTCCCTTCAACCCCTTGGATGAGAACCGTCCACCCAAATATTCTCGTGAATCTTTTTTTAACGAGTCGCTGTTAACGATAATCTTTATATTTTTAATTTCAGCTCTTGAAACATGCAACATTGAATCAAAGACAACGCTGGAATTGCCGTTATAATCGTACATGAATTTTGAACTGTCAGCGATATTTCTATTAAACTGAACCGTAAAGCCTAGCTCGCGTTTCTGCCCTTTATCATCATTTTTAAATATGATCAAATGCTGCCGGCTGGTTACAAATACAGGGTTTACCAACTGGACAGGCTGGTAAAGCTCACCCTTTACCGGATCAGTGTACTTGAATAAAATGGGCTTAACAAAATCGTACGCTTCATTACCCATCGTTACCCGGAAGTTTGCAATTAATTTGTAATCTTCTGCTTTGCCGATCAGGGATTGATCTGACACGTCAAAACTTCCATTACCCCTGGCGAGTCCCTTGTCTAACCAGTAGGGCTGAGAAGCCCGGATGGTATCGTTTATGGCAACCGTAACGGTTTGAACTTTATTTTCATTTGTTTTGATACCCTCCAGCGTATAATCATTACCAAATACGCTTACCACTACTCCCCCGATGCCCAGGCCGGACCTGTTATTGAAAACAAGATTAAGCTTTATACTGTCACCAATAACATTTTGCTGGCTGGCGGCTGTTGCTTCCATAAAAAGCCCCCCTGCAAGTTCAATCAACTTATCAATATCCTCATTTTTACGGCTGCACCAGAAATCATACTGTTTGCTTAAAGGGTCGTTGCCGGGTTGGGTAGTTGATTTTAT
>JBBJMD010000338.1:0-2825 GCA_037719925.1 Ferruginibacter sp. | reverse complement strand
ATCCCGTCATCACTGCCCAGGGCAAGTATCACATTCTTAGCGGTTATGGTCTTGATTTCGGCCAATGCATAACCATATACAAAATCCCTGTGGTCATAAAAAGAATCCAGGTCAACAATATCCGTTTGCCCGTTAATGAGCTGCCATTGAAAAGATTTTTCATTTATCAACACAGGTGGAACCGGTTTACCTGCAGTAACAAGCACGCCGGAAATACTATCTGTTTTAAAAACCTTTTCCTGGTGCGCATCACCGGGGTCCACTGTATCCCTGCTTACCGCAACAGGGCCTGCGATAAGCCAGTTTTTCATAAATGCGCCCGCCTCTTCTGTAGTGTAAGAGGCCTTGTCATAACCCTGTGTTTCAACATCTTTTGTCTGTGCGAATACCGCATTTTGGCTAATGGCCAGCAGGAAAAATAAACGAAGAATGGCTGGCTTCAAACGATAAAACTTACGAAAGAATATCATGGTAATAAGCTTAAAAAATATTCAAATTAATGTATCAATATTGTCCATTTATAATACATGGAATGCTAATAGATTACCCTAAAAATTTCGGCCATTCCTTTTAAAGGGGTTGGTTATAGGCGTCAGGCTCGTGTTAAAACAGTTAGCCGATCGGAAGTTAAATCTATTAAATATAATATATTGAAATTCACTTTGCTTTCATTTAACATTTAATTTGTCATTTTGGGAAGCGTGTATGCAGCATTTGTATGTTTGCCAACCCGATGGTTAAGAGCAGACATTTTATTTATTTATTTTTCTAAACTTCCTTACATTTATTATACGGTTACCTGTTTAACCGCACATTACTTTTAAGTTATAAAATTGCTTGATTCGTTTTTTTAGTATGAAAGAAAACATAAATAATAATAAACAATCGTCCCGCAGAAAATTTCTCCAACAAATTTCCGGTACTTCGCTTGCGCTGGGCGTAGGGCCTCTTGCTGCTCTTGCAGCACAGGAACAAATTGAAGAAAGGATCATTCGTTATCAAAAACATATTTCACCGAATGACCAGGTCAATATTGGTGTTATTGGTATGGGCATTATGGGCTTTAACAATACCCGCACTGCGCTCAAGGTTCCCGGTGTGAAACTGGTGGCTGCCTGCGATCTTTATGCCGGAAGGCTCGAAAGGGTAAAAGAATTATATGGTAAAGATCTTTTTGTGACGAACGACTACCGCAAGATTCTTGACCGGAAAGATATTGATGCCGTAATTATTTCTACCGGGGATCACTGGCATGCTCGTATTACCACAGAAGCACTTCAAAAAGGAAAGCATGTGTACTGCGAAAAACCAATGGTACATATGATCAATGAGGGTGCGGGCGTCATCGCTGCCCAAAAAGAAAGCAAAAAGATCATGCAGGTAGGTAGCCAGCTGGTAAGCAGCCTTGTTTATGCTAAAGCTCATGAACTGTACCGGTCAGGGGAGATAGGGAAGCTTAATATGGTAAACGCAATTTATGACCGCCAGGATGCACTTGGTGCCTGGCAATATACAATGCCATCAGATGCTTCACCGGAAACCGTGGATTGGGACAGGTACATTGCCGGCATGCCAAAAACACCTTATGATGCAAAAAAATTTTTCTGGTGGCGGAATTACCGGGAATTTGGCACAGGTGTAGCCGGCGACCTTTTTGTTCATCTACTATCAGGTACCCATGTTATAACGGGTTCCAAAGGGCCCAACGCTATATTCGCCGCAGGCCAATTGTCTTACTGGAAAGATGGCCGGAACGTTCCGGATGTAATGACAGGGATCATGCAATATCCTGAATTGCCCGAACATGCGGCATTCCAGCTTACCTTGCAGGTAAACTTCGTGAGCGGTACCGGTGGGTCTGAAGTGATACGGCTTGTAGGTGATGAAGGCACGATCGATATCGGCTGGGACGAATTAACGGTGCATCACAGCATTATGCCGGAAGCGCCGGGGATAGGAGGGTGGGATGCACTCGGCACTTATCCGCAAGCTATGCAGGATGACCTGTTGAAACAATATAAGCAGCGATTTACTCCCGAACAGCAAAAAAGGAAGACAAAGCCGGACATCGTTTATAAAACGCCCAAAGATTTTGATGAGCATCTACAGCACCATACAAATTTTTTTGATAGTGTGAGATCCGGCAAGCCTGTGATTGAAGATGCGGCCTTTGGTTTCAGAGCTGCCGCGCCCGCCCTTGCCTGTAATGAAAGTTATTTTAAAACGAAAGTAATTTACTGGGATCCTGAGCAGATGAAAGTTAAAGAGAGCTAATTACCGGATCCATGGTAATCCTGAAAACTGGAAGATCAGCATAACGGGATAAAGTTAAACGGGAGCAAATTTGCCTTGTCTTACTCATCAGCAAAATCATAATAAACTGTATAATTGGTCACGAAAATTTAATCAATCTCTACACAATATTTTCTTATTCTTTTATCAAAAATTATAAAAAATGAAATTATCAAGAAGGAAATTTCTCGTGAGCGGATCAATTTCACTGGCAGGCGCCATGGTTGCTCCCAATAATATTTTTGGGAGTGCCACAGCTCTTTCAACTAACCTGGGGGTGCAGTTATATTCTGTTAGGGATGAGATGAAAAAAGACCCTTTGAGTACCCTGAAGGAAGTTGCTGCAATGGGGTACAAAAACGTTGAACACGCTAATTACGTTGACCGGAAATTCTATGGTTATGGAGCTGCTGAATTTAAAAAACTGCTGGATGGCCTTGGAATGAAGATGCCAAGCGGCCACACTGTAATGTCGGGAAAGCATTGGGATAAAGCAAAAAAAGATTTTACCGATGAATGGAAAATGACGATCG
>JBBJMD010000337.1:0-2826 GCA_037719925.1 Ferruginibacter sp. | reverse complement strand
CTCGGCAGCAGAATTAGCCTATATCAATGCAGCAGAACCAGGTGGGCTGGCTGTTAATGAAGTAAGCAGTGAAGAAAAAAAAGTCCCCTGGCTTAAATTGCTGGGTTATAAGCAAACCTGGGCTTTTATATTTGGTAAATTTATGACAGATGGGGTATGGTGGTTCTTTCTTTTCTGGCTGCCTGCTTACCTCAAAGCACAGTATGGTATAGTTGATAAAGCAATTATGCTTCCACTGGCGTTCCTGTATACGCTTGCCATGATAGGCAGCGTCGGTGGCGGATGGTTTCCCATGTATTTTATGCGAAAGGGTTATACGCCTTATGATGGAAGGATGAAAGCCATGTTAGTGATCGCATTATTCCCCCTGGTAGTGTTGGCTGCACAGCCGCTTGGCTATATTAGCTTTTGGATTCCTGTCATCCTCATTGGTATCGGCGCATCAGCTCACCAGGCATGGTCCGCCAATATGTTTACAACGGTATCAGACATGTTTCCAAAAAAAGCTATAGCTTCCGTAGTAGGTATCGGGGGAATGGCCGGGGCATGGGCGGGGTAATGATGTCTAAATTAGGAGGCGCATTGTTCGACCATTATCAAGCCCTTGGGCACATACAAACAGGCTATACGATTATGTTTACGATTTGTGCCGTTGCTTATCTCATCGCCTGGTCAGTTATGAAAATGCTGGTTCCGGTGTACAAACCGATAACTGATTTATAATGCCCCATTACAAAAGATGGCGCAAAAGAAAGAGAGCATTTGCGAGCAAATTTTTCTGGCAGCAAACAAATATGGATCCGCTGGCTCAAAAGTTAACCCTGCAGGATTTTTAGTTCGTTTGCTGGTATTCAGTGATGTTTCTGGATGGTGGTATATTGATCGCAGGTTTCAATGCCGCCTGATGAATGGTCTATCGCAATTCCGGAATAATGGTATGCTATATTACCGCGAAAGCCGACAGTATAATATTACGCTTAAATCAACATGTCTTCATCCCGCGATACTACCGGATCCAGGGGTTCTACTTACTTCAATGGCCGTTTTTTTATCATGCCACCTTTGGTGTCTTTTATGCTGTTCATGATCACAAAAGCATCAGGATCGATTTTTTCAATTTCGCTTTTTAATTTGCTTACTTCCAGCCTCGTTACAACCGTATAAATAATTTTTATTTCATGATTGCTGTGGCCGCTTTTGCCGAATCCCCTTTCTCCTTTATAGATCGTTAATCCGCGGCCCATTCTTTCGGTGATCATATTCCTTATCTCATCATATTTAACCGAGATAATCGTTACTCCCGTATACTCTTCAATTCCTTCAATTATAAAATCTACCGTTTTGGAAGCAGCGAGATAGGTAAGGATAGAATAAAGTGCTACTTCTACTGAAAGCAGCCATGCAGCAAATGAAAAAATAAAGATGTTTATGATCAGTATTATATCGCCGATTGTTGGTCCAAGCCTGCGGCTGATATTAATCGCCAGTACCTCGGTTCCATCAATGACCGCGCCTCCTCTTACAGCAAGGCCGATCCCGCTTCCTAAAAAAAATCCTCCAAAAACAGCCACCAGTAATTTATCCGCCGTGATCCGGGGATACGGTAAAAATGCCACCACGATCCCCAGTGCGATAATTGCTACCGCTGCTTTTATCGCAAATTCCTTACTGATAGAATAGTAACCCAAAACAATGAACGGTAAATTTACCGCCACTAAAAGAAATGATAACGATATGCCGGTTACCTTGGCAAGAAGCAGCGAAATACCTACTGCCCCGCCATCGATAAAACCATTTGGCAATAAAAAACCTTTAAGACCAAAACCCGCCGATAGTACGCCTAACCCTATCAAAAAGCTATCAGTTAGCAACCGCCTGACCATGATCTTTAGCCTGCGGAACTTTTTGGCTAACTCATAATTTGAATACGTTTTATTTGAATCGCCACGGTTTTTATTGTTTTCGTGAATAATAACCTTTTGTAAATATGGATTCATTCTTGCCCGTTTTAAAAACAAACATATTAAAGAATTTATTCCCGGGTTTATTTTCCCTGTAAAGAACAGGATGACTGCTTTCATCGATCAAGTACCCGGGAGGGTAATAATAATTATAAATTTACGATTCCTTTGCTAAACGTCATGATATTACGTGTCCCTGGCTGCTGTATGTTTTCCCGATGAACAATACCCTGCCTCCAGCAGCACAGTAACGCACTTTTCTAGACTATATTTATCAGTGAAAGCAGCAAATAGTTTACCGTGTATGTCATATAAAAGGGCTTGCATTGAAAAATAACATCCATCAAACTACTTTTTTTAAGATCAATGGTTGTCTTGCACCTCCTGGTTATTTTACCTTGATTAGCTATAATTCTTTTAACGGGTAAACTATGTAAATTTCCAGGTGTAGTTATCAAAATTTGTTAGCGATTAGTGTCATGGAGGAAAAATTATCTTTAAATTTAGTGGTATTGCAGGAGCTTCAACAACGTATTGCTGATTATGAAGATGAAGTGTCGTACAAAAAATTGTTCTTTCATTTCTTTCTTCCGCTTAAAAGTTTTTCTTTCTCCATTTTAAAATCGAAGGAACTGGCTGAGGAGGTCGTTTCCGATGTTTTAATTGAAATTTGGGCGAAGCGGAAGCAACTGGCTGAAATTGAAGATTTGAAAATGTACCTTTATGTGAGTGTCAGGAATGCTTCTTTGAGAAAATTGCGCCAGGCGGAGAAGTCAACGGTCCTTTCATTGGATGAGGTAAATGTAGAATTTGCCTCAGCTTACGAAAACGCCGAAACTATTCTTCTTACGCATGAACTATCTGT
>JBBJMD010000336.1:0-2834 GCA_037719925.1 Ferruginibacter sp. | reverse complement strand
TGGGCTTAAGAACCAAAGAACACCAGCGTCATCTATTTTCTGTACGGCCATCGGCCTGGTCGAAAAACTTTCATCTGTACTGATCTTTGTACAGAAAAAACAAGTATTCGCTTTTTTAACAAGTTCTATGATCTTTTTTATGCCTTCTTCCCCGGTTAGGTCCTCGTAATTTTCTTCTGCCTGGTTTCTGTTGATGCTATCCATGGTTAATGTTTTGAGTAATTGCTCAAATATTAATCCAAGTCTTATTATCCTTGATATAATAAAATGTAAACCTTATGTCGCTCTATACAGGTTTGTTATTCAACAAATTAATCAATGGAAACGACCGTCCTTTATTGTGTGCAAATAATTACACAATTAGGGATAAAACTTTTTCTAATAAAACGCAATTCCTTTATCGAAGTAAGCTATAAGCAGAACGGAGATCGGAGAGATCAACACCACGTAAGCAAAAAGGCCTGAATACTTTAATCGCTTGCGGGTAAGGTATTCTCTTTCCATATTGCCGCAACGCGAGAATAAGAAATGAAAGTTAAGGGAAAACCATTGTCTGCAAGGAAAATAGAATATGGGATAGCATGCAGGAACCAGGAAGGATCCATAGGTGTAGTTGAAGAGTCTGCACGTGCGAGAAAATTTTCCCTGGAAATAGTACCGCAGTGCTCATTCAATCATGTCCTGCTCCTTATCTTATAATCTCCCTAAAATAAACATGTTGCCTGGATCATTATTTTATGATGAATATTAACCCTGTTTTGTGAATCATGATATTTGAATTTGTAAGCCTTGTGGAATTTGAGATCACAAGGAAATTAAAAAATAGAGTTTGATTTTTGATCCCAAACACAAAAACTCATTTAGTTACTGCAGCAGGTGAACTGCAGATTCAATCCCCGTGATCCAATAATCACAATATCCTGGCTCAAACCTCAAATTTTTTATTTGTAAACCGCTTAAAGTTCAGGGTCGTTTCGCCAAAATTAATCAGCAGCCCTATTTAAACGTTGTAAACTTCCAGGTAATTCATTGTCTCGGCAAAATGAATATCTTCCAATTTAGTTTTCGCCTTCAACTCAACGCAAATAATTCCTTCTACTAAAAAATCGACCCGCCTTAATCCTACCTGTTGCTCCCTGTAAAATACAGGCATTTCAACCTCCCTGCTAAATGTTAGGTTCATTAAATGCATTTCAATTTCCAATGCTCTTTGATATATGAGCTCCTGGAAACCTGTTCCCAGTGCCGTATGGACTGTCATGGCCGACCGGATGATCTTAGCCGTAATCCGGGAATACTTGTATTCTACATTTATCATACGGTGAATTAAACAGGCAACGAATTTAATAATCCGGTAAAGCAAAATAAGGAGGAAAACAACACAACTCCTTGGGAAAATAACCCGGCCAGCCGGACCAGCTTATCAACAAACAATTCATAATCCAACAATGGCGCACCAAAAAAATGCCGCCCATACGGACGGCATTGATGTTTTAAAATTCATGCTCTTTATAACCAACCTCGTATCCAGCTCTCCCCGGCAGCAGGATCATTTTTTAATTTCCTTCTCCTTCGCCTTACATCCCTGCCATGACGGATTGCTGTCACGATCATCAGTGGCATAAATAAGAAAATCAATGGCGGTATGCCTATAAAACTGATCCATTTTCCACCAAACATATTGCGCATGGGGCGCTTTAGCCTTTCTGCGATCAGGTACATTGCAGGTACAATAATCAGCGTCATAAAGAAGGCGAACGTTAACCCGAAAATGATCGTCCAGCTCAATGGCTTCCAAAAGGCCACATTATCTCCGCCGAAAAATATATGCGGGTTAAGGTCGGAGAACAACGAAACGAAATCAATATTAAAACCAACCGCGATAGGAATAAATGCAAGTATTGCTGCCAATGCTGTCAACAGCACCGGGATAATACGTGTTTTGCCAGCCCTGATAACGGCCTCCCTGGTCCTCATACCCCGGCTTCTGAGTTCATCCGTAAACTCAATTACGAGGATACCATTTTTTACTACGATCCCTGCTAACCCCACAATTCCCAGCCCGGTCATCAGTCCCGAAACTTCCATACCAGTAATGGCAAAACCAAGGAATACTCCAATAATACTAAAGATGATTTCCGTCAGGATGATAATGGATTTGCTAACGCTGTTGAATTGGATTACCAGCGTAAATAAGATGATCATTAAAGCGATCACCAATGCTTTTCCCAGGAAAGCGACCGTTTCCGCCTGCTGCTCTCCTTCTCCTGTTTGCTTGATGGTAACGCCATCATCCTTATTTTTAAAACTTGCGATATGCGTAGCAATCACCTGGTTTACGCCAGTAGGGTTAAAACCCTGCGTTGTTAATACATTCGACCTTAAAGTGATCAGGCGCTTTTGGTTTTTCCGCTTCACGCTACCGAAAGTGCTGGTAGGCTCAATCTTCACCAGGGCACTGATCGGTATATTCTTCACCGCACCGCCCATTGCCATATCACGAAAACTAACCCGCATGTTGAGCAAATTGCCAAGGTCCTTTCTTTGCATTTCATTATTGCGCAGCTGTATCTTGTACTCATCCTTACCTTCCTTGATCTTCGAAATTTCCCGGCCGAATAAACCGGTACGGATCGCCTGCCCGATCTGGGCGGAAGATACACCCTGTATCAGTGCACGTTCACGATCCACGGTAAGGGTGATCTCAGGATTATTTAAATCCACATCCATTTTAAGTTCTTCTACACCGGGTACCTGTATGGAATCAAGGTAATTCTTCAGGTTTACTGCTGTTTTTACCAGGCCGTCAAAATCCTCACTTGCTATTTCAATAT
>JBBJMD010000335.1:0-2843 GCA_037719925.1 Ferruginibacter sp. | reverse complement strand
CCAGCGTCCGTTCAAATTGTTGATAAACAAATTCCGGAACTTGAAGAATTCGTTATGTGTACCAATGGTAAATGTATGTTTGCCTGCAAAAATTTTCACGTTATCGGTAATTTCAAAAATATCCTGGTCGAGCTCGTTAGCTGTTGAACTTCTTTCCGAGCCAACCTGGATTGAACCCGATCCTTTGGCTATTTCTATTGAAGGAAACAACTGGCCATAGGTACTGCGGAAATCCCTGATCTCGTGCCTGCCGATGATGAGGTTATTGGAAACAGATTTACTGATCCGGCTGCGCAACTCGGCTACGGTTATATGTTGGGTATTGTTGAACCGGTAGGTATTGTTGCCGAAGCGGAAAAGCGTGCTGGAACGGGAAATATTGTCATCGAATGCCTTGATATAATTGTGGCGGACGGTTAAGCGGTGCTTGTCGGAAATGTTCCAGTCGAGCCGGCCAAAGATCTTATCACTTTGAGTTTGCGCATCAAAACTATTAAAATTACCTGCCGCGTAATTGTATTTAGTTTGCAATTCATCCGTTAGTTCCTGCGCTTCAGCAGTAGTGAGCAATGAATTGGTTTCGCCTGCGTTAAATATCGTAGGCTGGGTCCTTCTTGCCAATTCACCACTTACAAAATAAAATAATTTGTTTTTGATTATCGGCCCCCCAAGTCTTATACCGTATTGTTTATCAGTAAAAGTTGTGGACTTGATCCGGGACACGGGATCTTTTCCAATGGTTCCCTGGTTACGTAAAAAATAATAAACAGAACCCTCTGTTTTGTTGGTGCCCGAACGGGTCACGGCATTTACACCCGCGCCGGTAAAATTGCCATAGGATACATCATAGGGGGCCAGAACCACCTGTATTTCCTGGATGGCGTCCAGTGAAATGGGAGTTGTGGCAGCTTGCCCGCCGGGAGTACCTGAAGCAGCCAAACCAAACACATCATTGTTTACTGCACCATCAATTGTTATATTATTAAACCGGTTGCTTGCGCCTCCAAATGAGTTACCGTTCGCCTGGGGGGTAAGCCTTGTGTAATCCTGCAGGCTCCTGCTCAGGGTTGGAAGTGCTGCAATCTGTTCCTTACTAATGCTGGTGGAAGCGCCCGTCTTTTTCCGTGAATTAAATCCACCTGTTCTTCCGGATACAACTACTTCACTTAGTGTAGTGGTACTTACATTCAACACAGCATCGATTTTTGTGTTTTCCCCTAGTGGCAAATTATAATTCGACTCCGTAAAACTTGTAAAGCCAACACTGGAGATTTCTATAGCATAAGGCCCCCCCGGGATCAGGTTCACCAGGTCATACTTCCCGCTTTTATTTGTGGAGGTTTTATACACTGTACCGGTAGGTGTATGAGTGACAACTACCGTTGTGCCTGGTAATACATCACCGGTGCCGTTGGTAATCACCCCGGTAACACTGCTCGTAGTTACCTGTGCATCCATTAAAAAAGGCATTCCCAGGAACGCCATTACTATAGGAAATAATTTTTTTAATAGCATAATTGAATTTTTTAAGGGGCAAAGAAAGTAAATAATAAGTTATATCTCTTTATACTTGTTAACAATCGTAAAAGGCAAGCAGGGATGGTTTAACGCTGCTTTGAAGTGTATTAAAATGTTACACATAACTATTTCTTAATTCGCAGACTGCAACATCACCAGCAAAGAACAAACCTTGTAACTTTGCACCTTAAAATACAAAAATGTTAGATAGTATCGAAAGTGCCATTGAGGATATCAGGAAGGGCAAACTGGTAATTGTAGTGGATGATGAGGACAGGGAGAATGAAGGGGATTTTATTACTGCGGCACAAAATGCTACTCCGGAAATAATCAATTTTATGAGCACCCACGGCCGCGGGCTGATTTGTGCTCCCTTGTCGGAAGAACGTTGTGATGAATTGAACCTGCCGGCAATGGTCATCGATAATACATCGCTTCATGCCACGCCATTTACTGTAAGCATCGATCTGCTGGGCCATGGATGCACTACGGGTATCTCCGCCCACGACCGTGCTAAAACGGTACAGGCCCTGGTAGATCCGGCTACAAAGGCTGAAGACCTGGGCCGCCCCGGGCATATTTTCCCCCTTAGGGCAAAAAAGGGAGGGGTATTAAGAAGGACCGGGCATACAGAGGCAACGATCGACCTTGCCCGGCTTGCTGGTTTTGCAGCTGCCGGGGTACTGGTAGAAATTATGAATGAGGATGGCACCATGGCCCGGCTTCCTGAGCTTCTCCTGATCGCTAAAAGATTTGATTTAAAACTGGTAAGCATAAAGGACCTGATCGCCTACCGTCTTTCGCAGGAAACGCTGATTAAGGAAGAAGTAAGCGTGCAGATGCCCACAAGATACGGCGATTTTGAACTCATTGCTTTTCAGCAAATTAATACAGGCGAGATCCACCTTGCAATAAAAAAAGGCAACTGGAAAAAGGACGAACCGGTATTGGTAAGGGTGCACAGCAGTTGCATGACCGGCGATATACTTGGCTCACTGCGCTGCGATTGTGGCGATCAGTTGCACAAGGCGCTAAAAATGATTGAAACTGCGGGCAAAGGGCTTGTATTATATATGAACCAGGAGGGTCGTGGTATTGGATTGCTGAACAAATTAAAAGCCTACAAACTGCAGGAGCAGGGAATGGATACGGTAGAAGCGAATATTGAATTAGGTTTTAGTATGGATGAAAGGGATTATGGCGTTGGCGCGCAGATCCTGCGGCACCTGGGCATTAGCAAAATGAAGTTAATGAGCAATAATCCCCGGAAAAGGGCAGGGTTACTCGGCTACGGGTTAGAGGTAGTGGAAACGGTACCAATCGAA
>JBBJMD010000019.1:0-34805 GCA_037719925.1 Ferruginibacter sp. | reverse complement strand
ATCATGAACAACTACGGCTTCTAATATTTCCGTAAGCACCCGACAAGCCGCGTCTTTTTTACCAACTCCTGAGCGCTTACATTTGGTTTTTTTATTTTAAAACCAGATGTTATGGCTGATACCACAAAACGCAAACGCTATTCTAAAGCAGAAATTCTGGAGAAGCTTCGCCTCCAGGAGACAAGTAACTCTACAGTGACTGAATTTTGTAAAGCGCATCATATTCATAAAGCAACATTTTATAATTGGCGCAATCGTTTTTCGATTGAAGCCGAGGAGCAGCCCAAATTTGTACCGCTGCATTTTGCTGAGCAAACTCTTTCTGAAAAGTTATTTGCGGAAATTCAATTTTCGTCAACGGTTCGGGTTAAGTTGTTTCAAGAGGTAGAGGCTTCTTATTTTAAAGCATTGATACAATGATGCTTCATTTGCCGGATCAATCTCGGTATCTGCTTTATAACGGCAATACTGACATGCGCAAAAGTTTTCATGGACTGGCTGCAATTGTCAAGTATAAAATGGGAAGCAACGTTTTAAACGGAGACATTTATGTTTTCATTAGCAAACGGCGTAATGCAATTAAGTTATTGCGTTTTGAGCAAGACGGCTTCGCTATTTTTTATAAAAAACTGGAAAAAGGTACGTTTGAAATTCCGGCGCATGAAAGCAACTCTGACACATTATTGCTCAAGGATAATGAGCTGATTTTTATCTTGAAAGGTGTCGCATTAAAGCAAATAAAATATCGTCCACGTTATTCACATAATCTTGCATTTTGTGAGTAATTAAAGTAGCTTGAATGCAGTACAGTCGGTACTTTCGTGGTATCATTTACCACATGGAAATCACCTCAACTACAGACGTTCAGTCACTTCAAAGTCTCTACGAAAAAGAGAAAAATGAGAAGGAGGCATTGCGTACCGAAGTGATGAAACTGCAACTTCAACTTCATAAGCTTACTCAAATTGTTTTTGGCTCTAAGAGCGAACGCTTTGTTGCAAATACTGGGCAGCTTAGCCTGGATATAAAGGCAGAGGAAGTTGCTCCTGCGTGCAAAATTGCCGAGGCAAAAAAAATAGAGTACATAAAACCAGCCGGACCAAAGAAACGGGATCTGTCTGAGCTAAGTGTTTACATGCAGTATCTGGATCGGGTGATTGAAACAAAAGAGCCTGAGTATATACCAGAAGGTGCCATAAAGATTGGAGAAGAGAAACACGAGACTATTGAGACTACCCCTGGCCGTACATTTGTGCGTGTTGTTGTTATACCAAAATATAAAGTTGTATCTGAGGAAAAAACCGCGATCATCTCTGCACCCCTTCCCGAACGGCCTTTGGCTAAGTGCATGGCAGGCTCAAGTTTACTTGCACAAATCCTTGTTGATAAATTTTGCGATCACCTTCCACTGCATCGTCAGATGAAACGGTTCGAACGTAATGGTGTATCCATTCCATACAATACGTTTGTTGACTGGACAGGAAAATCAATTGAATTGCTAAGCGTAATGGGCGAAGCGCTTTTGAAAGAGATTGTTCAATCGTCATACATCCATGTAGATGAAACGGGGCTGAAAGTATTACTGGGTAAAGAAAGTACGAAGGAGAAAAAAATACATGGTGGCTATCTGTGGTGTTATAACAACAGTATTAAAAACCTGGTGTACTTCGATTACCAGGCAGGCCGTGGAGAAAAGCATACGATTGGTATTTTAAAAAAGTTTACCGGCGTTATTCAGACGGATGGCTGGCAGGTATATCAAAATATTGCAGCCAAACAAAACGGGATTACGCAAATATGTTGTTTAGCGCATGCGAGACGTAAATTTTACGAAGCAAGAAAATATGATGAGGAGCTTGCCACATTTGCGCTAACAAAGTTCAATGAACTGTATGAAATTGAGCGACGATGCAAAGAACAAAAACTTTCATTCGATGAGATTACCAAAGTGCGGCAAAGCGAAGCTGTGCCGATATTGAATGACTTACACAAATGGATGAAAGAGCAATATAAAACTGGATTGTCGTCAGCGCCCATCACATCGGCAATAGCGTATTCGCTTGAGCGATGGGAACGACTTTGTCATTACACTACCGATGGTATGTTGCATCCAGATAACAATCCGGTAGAAAGAAACATTCGCCCTGTAGCAGTTGGCAGAAAGAATTTTTTATTTGCCGGAAGCCACAAGGCAGCTGAGCGCCTCGCCATGATCTATAGCCTACTTGGCACATGCAATCTAAATAAAGTGAATCCTTATGAATGGCTAAACGATGTGCTGAATAAAATCAATAACTGGCCAATCAACCGGGTTCATGAGCTGTTGCCTCACAACTGGAAAGCGTCTATGCAATCTGCAAAATAATTATGGGGGTCTTTTATATGACGCCGATATCTCGGGTGTTTACCAGAAAAATACAAAACACAATTTGAATTGGAACAGATCAGCAGTTTTTTTAGTACTTCCTTATTAAATAAAAACGATGTCGATGATGTATTGTGGGATGTGGCTAAAAATTTAATCGGCAAACTTGGCTTTGTTGATTGCATGATCTATTTGTGGAATGATGATAAAACCAAAATGATCCAGAAGGCTGGATATGGGCCCAAGGGTTCGCTGGAAGAACTGGAGAAAAACTTTTTTGATGTATTGCCGGGCCAGGGAGTAGTAGGCGGCGTAATGCAATCGGGCGAAGCCATACTTATACCAGACACCACGGTGGATCAGCGGTACCGGGTAGATGACTTAAATAGGATGAGTGAACTTTGCGTACCCATAAAATACAATGAACACCTGATTGGCGTAATAGACAGTGAGCATCATGAAAAAAACTTTTTTACCAGGCAGCACCTGCGGGTACTGACTACCATTGCGACGTTTGTGGCAAGCAAAATAAAATCAATTGAAGCCGAACAGCGGCTGAGACACCAGAAAGCAGAGCTGGCAAACATTAATCAGCAACTGGCCGAAGTACAACTGGCAGCGCTCCGCAGCCAGATGAACCCGCATTTTATTTTTAATGCCCTTAACTCAATTAAGAAATTTGTAATTGCCAATGAGCCCGGCAATGCCGAAAAATACCTTGGCAAATTTTCCAGGCTTATCCGCTCTATTTTAGATAACAGCCAAAATGGAATGGTTACCGTCGAAAAGGAACTGCAATTATTAAAATTGTACCTGGATCTTGAACAACTGCGGTTTGGTACCAAGCTGCGTTACACCATTGAAGTGGATGAAAAAATAAACAAGGGCGATACGCAGATACCCTCTATGCTTGTGCAGCCGTTTGTAGAGAACGCCATGCTGCATGGCATTATGCACCGGGAAAATAATGGCCTGCTAGCCATCTGTTTTTTATTGCATGCGGATTGGCTTGAAATAAGCATTGAAGACAATGGCGTTGGCAGGGCAACATCAATGGAATATAATAGCCAAAATACCGAGCCACATCATTCGATAGGTATTGAAGTAGCCACCAAAAGATTGCAGGCTTTAAAGCAAAATACCCGCACGCCCGCCGGAATTGAGATTGTGGATTTGATGAATGATGAGGGCGAAGGCTGCGGCACAAAAGTAATTATTGCAATACCTCTTAACTAAAAATCAAAACAAATGATACGCACTATTATTATTGAAGATGAACCGGTAAGCCGAGAAATGCTTACGCTGATGTTGCAACGTTATAAAGCCGACGTCGAAATAGTTGATGCCTGCGGCAACCCTGCTGATGGCATAGAGAGTATCGCCACACACCAGCCAGACCTGGTTTTCCTGGATATTCAAATGCCAAAGATGAATGGCTTTGAGATGTTGAAAAAGATAACACCGATTAATTTTGAAGTCATCTTCACCACGGCCTTCGACCAATTTGCCATTAATGCCATACGGGTAAGTGCCCTCGATTATTTATTAAAACCAGTGGATGATGAAGACCTTGCCGCGGCTATTGAAAAATGCAAAGAAAGGCTGAAGGAGAAAAAGCCGCAGTTGCGGTTTGAAAATTTATTCAAGAACCTCATCAATAAAAACCCGCTTGATAAAACACTAGCCCTCGCTGCTTCCGATGGCTTCAGTTTTGTAAAAATGAGCGACATCCTGCGGGTGGAAGCAAACGGCCGCTACGCAAAATTTTACCTGCTAAATAAAGAGACTATCCTGGTTAGTAAAACCCTCGGCGATTTTGAAGAAATACTATCCGCCAACCAGTTTTTCCGTATCCACGATTCGGCCAATAAACCCCAACCATGTAAAAAGTACATCCGCGGCGATGGCGGCACGGTGCTGTTATCCGATAATACAGAACTGGATGTAGCCCGCCGCCGCAAAGATGATTTTGTAAAACTGATCCCTAAGTTATAACTTGCCATCAAGGGTATCTTTGCCACCAATACACCACTGGCTTATAAGTATAATCAAATTTTCTCTACCGGAGGTATTATTTTAAATAGCCCCATTTCTATAAACTTTGCACGGGCGAAGAAGCGGTTATGGGCATCATCGTTGTAATTATGATTTTACTGATCTTTCCTGGACGGCTTACCTATGTGGATCTTTGTTGTGTTGCTAGTTCATGCGCGGCAAACTATATAACAATGCAAGGCCATAACTTATTTTGGTCGCTTTCTCCTTACTTTCTTTGCGTGATATCAAATCAGGTAAATCAAATCAATCATATTTAATCAGTGTTTTAAACCTGCTCTACCACTCAATAACCCAATACTTCCAAATAATACTTTACAGCAACCAAACAATACCGCGGGCTTTACCAGGCAATCCTTCTTTGTATTTTTACAAGGTCAGCATACATAATAATTTTTAAAAGAATGGGTATCTGGTTTATAATCCTGGTTTCATTTATTCCGGCTGTTTATTTTATCTGGAAAATATATAGGCTGCGGCACCAGGGTAACGCGGTGCCTGCAAGCGATCAGCAGCAGGCTTCTCAGTCCTTAACTGTTCCGCAGGTTTTCAATTTTAATAACAACGGCGATGATGCACCGGTAAGTCCTGCTGGTGCAACAACAGATGACGAATGGTGGAATAAACTAAACAGTCGGGCCAGCTGCACCTGGCACTGGCGCTAACCCAAAAGGCATTGCCTGTTTGGGAAAAATTTACATTCATGCAGGATGCCAGCTACCGCGATTCTTCAGCAGCGCCACTCAATAAAATAGACAACAACTTGCTGCGGATGGCCATTATTGAGATAACACTTCATTCACGGGAGCACTTTCCCCCTGGTGATAACAAAACAATCAACCAGTGCTATAATGATTTTGTTGAGCATATTGTGGCTGTACATGATGGTGTCTGGATCCCGCCATACCCGGTTAAGAAAATATTTTTAGCGGTGTATTATATGTTGAAAAGCATTGTGGAGCAAAGAAATATACCCGTTACAGAAAATTATCTTGCTACGTCTATCAATCAATCCCTTGATTGCATGGATATGACAAGGTTATACAACAGCGAAGAGATCGCTGATTTTTTAGAGTTGTATAAAAATAAGGGATAAGCGAATATGATATCCTGGTCTGTTTATGCAATAATCCCCAATCTTTTTTAATCACTGTTTTACAAGTTAAAAAAAATAGCATGAACATAGCCTCTAAATTACTTTGGCTGATTTTATTACTTGCAGGAGGGTTGTTTGCGAAGCCGGATGACGAAAAAGGTGAGTACACCGGTTTTACAAAATTGGTCATTTAAAGGTTTGTCTTCTTATTCGTTGTTCCGGCTATTATTAAACCATGTATAATTTTGTAAATACAGAAACACAACCTGCTGATTTCAATGCAAATTGGCTTCCCGAATATGGCTGGCCTGGATTCTTTCATTGTTTCAGCGGCCCTTTATTTAAACAAAAAACAATATCGAATTAGCTTAAATCAGCATCATAGCAAAGTTGGATAAGATAGATGACATCTCGGATGAAGTGATCTGGCTATCTATGCGGCACTACACTTATAGGTGTAAAAGAGGAGCATTTTGTAGTAGTAGGCAGTTCATTGCTTTGTACTATGAAACAAGGCTTAGGAAGCGCCTGGAATGCAGCGTTAAAGATGACATAAACATAAGTATACCTTGTATTAGCAGGTAAAATGATGGCTTGCCAGCAGGAAAAATGAGGGCCTCAAAAAATTATTATAATTTTTAAACGAATAAATATTAGACAATGCTTATTTTAATCGCCGGGCCCTATCGTAGCGGAACAGCTGATGATCCGCAGAAAATGAAGGAAAACTTGCAGCGCCTGGAAGCAATGGCGCTGCCTGTTTTTCGTCTCGGACATATTCCTGTGATAGGAGAGTGGCTGGCTTTGCCATTGCTTCAATTGGCAGGAAGTCAAGAACCGGGAGACGATATTTATGAGGAAATATCTTACCCCGTGGCTCACCGGATTTTGTTGAAATGCGACGCCATCCTAAGGATTGAAGGTGTTTCTAAAGGTGCGGATGAGGATGTAAGAATTGCAAAGCTGCACGGGCTGCAAGTATATTATAACCTGGCCGAAATACCAACGCATCATGAAAAGCAAGCCGAACAACTGGGGCAGAAATAAATACGCCGTTCGCTACCTCGAATCAACCGTTCGTTCCTTTTCATAAAATAAACGCCAGATTCAAATACTTTTACAAAAGCATTTTAGGAATAGAAAGTAAATAGCTTAAAGGCGGGAGATTATTTCGGTTTGCACAGTTCTACCATTGGCGCAACAATATTTTATGCAATACTTTTTTACAATAATTAGTTTCTCTTTTTTGCAACTCACCAATTTTACAACTATGGCCCAGGTGCAGGGAGAGTATATTTTCAGCAAACAGGAAATGGTTGCTGTTTTCAATTTTTCCACAGACAAAAAGTTCCATTTCTTTTTTAGTTATGGTGCTGTTGATAGAACGGCTTCAGGAACTTTCAGTATATCAGGAGATACGCTGCAACTTAAAAGTGATAAGGAACCCGGTAAGGATTTTACAGTAACTCACCAATCCAGAACTGGCAACGGGTATGTGTTGCAATTTGAAGATGCCAACAAATACGTATTACCTGATATCCGTTGTATTTATTTTACAGGCGACGAAGAGCATAATGCATTTGCAGATAACAAGGGACAAATAAAAATTTATATTGATCATTGTGATAAAATTTATGTACAACACCAGCTTTTTCCTGACATCTATACCTTAATAAAGGATGAACAAAATAGTAACAACATGTTTACGCTTACGCTGAATCCCTCATTGGCGCAGGTAAGTTTTAAGGGCATTGATCTGATAATGCAGGATGATTCAACAATGAGCTGTTTACCTAATTATTTTATGATGCTGGAGAACATTGAATTTAAGAAGCAATAGAAAACTGTTTAGTATGAATAGATCAGATCAATGGTTATTATTACTAAAGCATGTTGCTATTACCCCATTTGTCCGTATGCCTGTTAGGAAATTTGAATAATAAACCTTTTGTTGCAAAATTTTATTTTAAACCTGCTCGCTTTTTGGCACTAATTGCTTATTCGGCAGTAAGGGAATTGAAGGTTGAGCAACATACTATAGGCAATATTATTTTAGTTAAACAATTCAGTAACAAGTTTTACAATAATCAATATAATAATAATCACATGCCAAACATTAAAACAACCATCGAAGAGTGGTCGGTAAAAGACCTTGAAGACGGGTCCTCTTTAAACATCAGTGTAATTGGCTGTAGCGAACTGGGCAATGAATCAAAACCCGGCATACAGGTTTGTTACATGGGTAACACCGTTAACTACGAGCCGTTGATTATAGAGCGCTGGGCATACGAAGCCACTAAAGAAAATAAAGCCGAGTACCTGATTGAAGATAATAGCTGGATGGTGCATAAAGACCAGTTCGTAAAAAACTACCTGGTGCTTGGCCTGCCCCTTAAAGCAAAAGTGGAAGTAAAGACCCGCAGCTCAAAACCAGTCATTAAAGAATATGAAATTCCTTTTGAACTGGCAGGATAGAATTTGAATATCCTGGTATAATAAAATACTTTTTTATGATCCGGCTCACCGTCTTTACCCAATAATGTAAAAAGTGGTGTTAAGTGAATTGTGAATTGGCCCCTGGCTAATTGTCAGATTTCATGATAATCATTGACCATTCCCCGGCTGGTACATCATTCCAGCGTTTGAAGGCCAC
The DNA here is from genome assembly GCA_037719925.1 of Ferruginibacter sp. Lineage (GTDB taxonomy): Bacteria > Bacteroidota > Bacteroidia > Chitinophagales > Chitinophagaceae > Ferruginibacter. The sequence goes on along the minus strand of JBBJMD010000019.1, from coordinate 26,636 downwards.
TAGTTTTATTTAATACTATTAATTTTAAAATAAAATCAATGATTGAATCTAATAATAATACAGCCCAGGCTATCTCCAGCCGCGATATGCTTTTTGGTGATCTTCCACTGGATTATTGGGGAGCGGTGAATTGTAATGATACCCCATGGAATCTATTTAAAGATGCAAGAAAAAGTGTGGCTAAGGGAAACACACTTGATGCCGTTGAAATACTAAAAAACATTACCCGCATCCCTGGCCTTGAGTCAAGACAGTATCTTCAGGCCTATCATTTTATAAATGAGCTGCAGGGATTTACTGAAGACGAAATAAAACTATTGGGGGTAGTAGTAGAAGTAAGTATGCCGGAAGGGCATGATACCCTGGCCATTTATGCCGACCATTCCGCCAGGTACTATAATTATTCTGGTAATACCATCACCTGGGAACATGGAGATAATTCGCTTGATCAACTGATTGATACTATTCTGGTACAGGGCATGTGCATTGTTGCTAAAATCGGACCCTGGAAAGATGTAAGACCAGGGCCTCCCGGGACAAAAATGGCCAGGATAAATTTTTTAACCTCTCATGGGTTACATTTTGGCGAGGCAAATCAACAGGCTTTATTCAATGATGCAGTTGCAGGTAAAACCATGTATGCCATGCTGGATGTAATGCAGGCATTAATCAATAAATCACAACTGCGTAATACGGAAATTGGTACACTATAAATAAATTTACTAAAGCTCCAAAGACCTACGTGTACAAACCTTTAAATAGAATTAAACGCCTTGTTCTACCATGGTTTAACAGACACAATTAAAAACAATCAAATGATAAAGAAACAGATAATTTATATTTTACTACTTCCACTGATTATGCCTGTTATTATAAAAGCGCAAACAAATAAGCCCGCGACTAATTACCTGAATGTAACCGGGCCAATTGTATTTGAAAATAAATCTTTCAGGTTAAACTGGAGTAGTCACCCTTCGGTTAATTTTTATAAACAGGAATATCTTACAATAGGGGAAGATGTGAACAAGTATAAAATGATGCTGATGTTAGATGTCATTGCCGGTGAAACAACTCCAAAAAATGTAGTGTCATCGAAGATTGCCGAAATTAAGAAGATGAAAGAAGGCAACCCCATGGTTAACTATGAAATAATTCAAAACCCAAAAACAGGCGAATACCTGCTTGATTTTTTATTAACCGCCAATGCGGCTGATGGAACAACCAGTATTGTGGAGCGGAATGTTTACCGGTACAAAACATTTACAGATAAAGCCGGCAATAAGGGCGTGTTGTTATTTGCCGTGAGCAGCAGGGCTTATGCTAAAGATGTTAATAATTTTTTAATAGCATTAAAAGCAAACAGAAAAGTTTTAGTAAATGAAGTAGCGCAATATCAAATGCCCGAGATAAATATCAAATAGCATACAACTAATTTATTACATGCAAACATTTACTTCAAAGGAATTGTACATAATGAATGGGGGCAAGAAAATGTACATATATAAGATGGTTTTGACGAGCTGTATTGTGCAACGCAAACTGAAGAGGCTGAATGGGCGCAGGAAGTAATTGCTATTGCCCTTGCACAAATTGATACAGTTACAAATACCACTACCCTAAAATTTGCAATTGATAAACTGCTAATTCATAAATACCCTGCCACAGAAAATTTGTTAAAGGCGAAAATTAAAACATCAACCCCGGCAAAGCAGGTGGTGCTGGCAACGGCTTTATGGAATACTTACGAGGATGATAATGGTTTTGAACTGGTACATCAACACTTGTTACAACACAGGGCTGAATGTTTGAATGTTGTTTTTCTATGCCTGGTAGATTTTAAAGATAATGACCAGGCGAAAGCGTTTTTAGTAACCTGTTTAGAAGGCGGCTATGATGAATTATTTTTAAAAGCTAATACTACAATTGGTTTGTGGGCATAAACGGGTATGCCGGCTTTAAGAAAAAATAATTTATTAGAAAAGCTAAAATATAAAATAGCGATGGGCCCACTTTTAAACGGGCAATTGAACAACTAAAAGGAATTTTTAAAATACTAAATTGTATACACCGGTGCATGGTAACCCCCCATTCCGTTTTATGGTAACCCCTCATTCCGGGCATGGTAACCCCACCCTCAAAGCGGCGTGGTAAAGATCTTATTCTGCCATCTTTTTACGTCCTTAAGGTTAATATTTCCCCTCCAAAGATCTCGGTTTGTATTTCTGGCCTTATGACATTCCGGCGCATGGTAACCCCCCTGGAGAGAAACCTGATGTGAATGCTTTTGTGATCACTTTTGCCTGCTAAAACAGGCATAATGGCTCAAAAACACATTGACATGAATCAGGCAAAACAAATACAACAATTAAGTGCTGATGGTGTTTCCATCAAAGAGATTGTTCGGCGCACTGGTATCAGCCGTAAAACAGTCAGGAAATACCTTCGTAAGATCGAATCCATCGATCATACCCTACAGGTTAACGTTAGTAATCCTTTACCTGACAATGAACTGGCTGCTATCCTCTACAACGATGATTCCTCACCGTTGGTACAGCAACGTTTTGAGGCATTGATAAAACACTTCGATGATAAGAAAGATAGTTTGCATAAGACCGGCGTAACAAAGCAACTTTTATGGATTGAGTATATAAACCAGTACCCTGACGGCTATAAGTATAGCCAGTATTGCTATCGGTTTAAAAAGTACCTTAATGATAGTGATCCTGCCTTCCATTGGGAGTATTCACCGGCTGAGTTTACCCAGATAGATTTTGCTGGCAAGAAACTATTTTACGTTGATAAATCCACAGGAGAAATGATCCCCTGCCAGGTCTTTGTTGCGACGTTGCCCTATAGTGGGTTGATTTTTGTAATAGCCATCCCCTCTCAAAAAACAGCCGACTTTGCCCATTGTATAAACGAGATGGTAAAGTATATCGGAGGAGTAACAAAAACGATTCTGTGCGATAATGTAAAAACAGCCGTAACGCGTGCTGACAAATATGAACCGTTGTTTACAGATCTGTGCCATCAACTTGCTGCGCACTACAATACTACCTTCAGTGCTACGCGTCCCTATGAGGCCAAAGATAAGGCGATGGTGGAAAAGGCGGTAAATATTGTCTACATCAATATTTATGGCCCTTTGTACAATGAAATACCAGATAGTCTCGAAGCATTAAATAATGAGATCCGTCGGCTAGTGAATCTCCTTAATTTAAAGCCTTATAAAGACTCTTCTGAAAGCCGCCGGGCCATCTTCGAAAGACAGGAAAAGAGTTTCCTTAAAGCACTTCCCGAGGCCCCCTACAGTCTGAAGAAATGCAAGCAGGTCACCGTTCAACGTAACTATGCTATCCAACTACCGGATAACAAGCATTACTATACGGTCCCCTATCAATACGTGGGTTATAAGGTACAAGTATATTTTGATATAAGAACCGTGGAAGTGTATCACCGCTACGAGCGGATATCCTTTCATGTGAGAAGCAGTACAGAGCCCAGGTTTAACCGTATAAACGAACATATGCCTGCCAATCACCAATACATGCTCGAAACCCAGGGTTGGACGGTGGAGGATCTTTTGCAAAGAGCTGAATGGGTAGGTCCATACACACGCCAGGCAGCCCATCGTATCCTTCATGGCAGCATTTATCCGGAACAAAATTATAAGACCTGCAATACCATGCTTCTGTTACAAAACCGCTACACCAGGCAAAGACTGGAAGCTGCCTGCCTGAGAGCCGCCAATGTGCTGCGACCAACACTAAAGATGATACGCAACATCCTGGAGACTGGACTTGACAAACAGCCGATGCTTTTTGACCAGGAGGATAAACCTATACCTGCTCATAAAAATATACGCGGCAAAGAAAATTACCGGTAAAACAATGTAATGGGAAAGCTTCAGAAAATAGTAACACCCTGACGCTGCCGCGGGCTTGCGTTATTAGAGCAGATGATTTTAGTGGCCTTTATTTTATAGACTCCGATGGCAAAAAATCATCTGCTCTAATAACGCGTTGACTTTTTATTTTATTCATCACTTTAAAACAAAAAACAAAAATGAACACTTCACAAACACTTCAACGAATGCAGGAATTAAAGTTAGCGGGTATGGCTAACAGCTATAGGTCTCAGCTGGAGCTCTCATTAAATCAGCAACTCGAAGGACACGAACTTATTGGACACCTGTTACAGGCCGAACAGTTACATCGTGGCAATGAACGAATGTCAACCCTTCTAAAGACTGCCAGGTTCCGTTACAATATTGTGCCCGAACATATTGAATGTACTGAGGCACGTAATCTAAGTAAGGCTCAATGGGCAACGCTGCTGGAGGGTCGTTACCTCGAACAAGGAGATAACATACTCATAACCGGATCAACGGGCTGTGGGAAAAGCGCTGTTGCGTCAGCGTTGGGATACCAGGCCTGCATGATGGGTATTAAAACCCGTTACTATAATATGAACCGGTTAATTGAAGCTATTCTGATCGCTAAAACAGAGGGAAGTTATTTGAAATTATTGAACCAGTTTGAAAAGATCCCATTGATTATTATAGATGATTTTGGTATGCAAAACCTTAATAAAAATGTCAAGCTTGCCTTGCTTCAAATAATAGAAGATCGCTACGCAAAACGATCATTGATTATTACCTCGCAGCTACCTGTCTCAAATTGGTATGAGTACCTCGATGAACCGCAGCTGGCCGATGCACTTATGGACAGAATGACAGCCAAATCGCACCGGCTTGAACTGAAAGGTGACTCCAGAAGAAAAAAGAAATAATTATTTTAATACTTCACTAAATGTATCTTTAAATACACTAAAAGTTCTTTCATTTCCTGGTTCCTCAGCAGGGGGGTTACCATGCCCGGAATAAGGGGTTACCATCACCGGAATATACATACTAAATATATTATAAAATGGGATTCTTCGGTTTTCTAACCAAAAAGCTAGCTCCGGTCCAGCCAATAAGAATAATACCTGCAAACAGGCCGGAAGCTGATATTAGTAAAACCTACATCATCGTTCAACTTTTTAAAACCCCCAGGGATGGAAGGGATGATAAGTGGCGCAGGCATTTTTTTGAAAATGTTGCCACTGCCAGCTTTACCTGTGCTACACCACAAGTTTTAACCGGCCCTGACGGGTTCCCCTATTTCATTTTGTGTAGCCCCGTAGAAAATCAACCTTTTGAATCGTTTTGTATTAAAAATATGGCAGAAGATTTTTTACTGGACAGGGGCTGGGGTATTGTTTTTAATCCTACAGAAGGCGGGTCTGCAGACTGGGTTTTTACCCACGGTGATGTTGTAAACCTACATTTAAACAATCATTTTTTCTCCCCCCCTTATGATGCTTCAATTGATGAGGTAAAATTTACAAAAAATATAGGCGTAACCACAAAGGAAGAGCAGGTAATGGTTGCCCAGCCATCCGATAATTATTTGCCTAGCCCCACCAGGCATGCCCTCAAAAACTTTCTGAAAAGCAGAGGGATTAACAAACCAAAGCTATTGATGCTCAGTTCCATAAATGGAGAAAAAATTATACGAAAATTAGCTTTTAATATTGACCCTAAAAACTATCCGGTTGTAAGCGAACTCGATCACCTGATGCAAGAGGTAGGCTGGTTTTTGCCAAATGATTATATTATTATTCCGTTACCTGCAAATTCTGAGTTAGCAATGGGGTTCAATGACATGTAACTAAAAAGCGGCCTTGTAGTATTACAAATTTATATAATAGTATGATTAAAATTATCTGGACTTTGATTGGCATTAATACATTTGCCTTGCTCATTTTTATTGCGGCTTATTTTGTTATAAATCATGGTAATAATGTTAGCTACGAAGAAAAGGGGTGGACAATCATACTGGCAGGTATTGGATTGCTGGTAATTCTTTTGGCTGCCATTCCGTTGCGTTTTAGCCACTCAGCTTTTACCTATGTTTTTTCTACTTTTTTTGCTGCACTCCCATTGATGATCGCAGCGGGGGTTTTAATAAATAGAAAGCTTCCTTCTTTTAAAAAGAAGCAAACATTTGCTGCTACGTATTACAAGGATAAAACGCAACAATCAATTGCCGCGGCAATTGAAAAGAACGATACCGTACTGTTGAAGGAATTAATAAAAGGCCAAAATTTGAATATCCAGGGCACCAGGGTATGGGACTGGGATGGATTAAATTATTTGCAGTTTGCCATCCGGCTAAGAAGTAGAGCCGATAATTTTCCCATTGATGATATTGCAAACCGGGCAGCCATTCACATTTTAATTAAAAATGGTTGCGCCACAACACCCGCCTTGGCAGAAGCCGTACAATACCTTCCCCCGGAAGAAGTAGCCTTGCTATTGGATGCCGGAGCTGATCCGGATACAAAAGGTTTTGTTGATTCCAATGCTCTTTTGTTTGAAGTGATCGACAGAAGCAGGGAAGATAATGATATGGCAATTTTATTGTTGCAGAAAGGCGCTGATGTGAATAAAAAATACGATAATGGTTTTACTCCTGTGATGTTTGCCGCATTCACTGCAGGCACTACTGTCCTCTGGAGCGATATGTGGAGGCTGGTGCTTTATATGCTGGAGGATGCGAAATGTGATTATCGCCATACAACAAAAAATGGCCTTAATTTGCAAAATGTCATAGCAAAAATAAGGTCCGATGCAGCAGAAAAAAATGTAGTGATGCCGCCCGGTTTTGATGCGGTTGTTGAATGGCTAAAGCAACATAAGATTGATACAACGCCAGATACTGTTAAATACTAATTGTTCTGAAAGAGAATTCGAAAATTAACATCAAAAAACAAATTACAATGAATATAAATGCCATTCAACTACGCTTTGCAAAACCAATCATAACCTGCAGCCTGTTTTTGTGTTTTTTCTTTAGTAATGCAGTTACGGTTAATCAGGAGAAAAGGATGATGTTGAAAAACGATCCTGTCCCGGCACAGAAAGTGATCACCCAATTTTTGCAGTGGTATAAAATCAACTTGCATAAAGCAAATAGTTTTCCCTTGTTAAAAAAAGATAGTGCAGGTAATTATATGGTAAATAGAAAAGCAGTAACAGGTTATCTTAATTTTATTAAAAGCAGTAAATGCATTTCACCTAGATACATTGCACACTGGCAAACTTACTTTGATGATAAAGCAACCGAACTAAAGGAACATCTCCTGCAATCGGATATGCCCGAAGGCTTCGATTTTGATTTTGTTTTAATAACCCAGGAACCTGAACTGGTTTTAAATAAGATCAGCAGTTTAAAATTTAAGACGGTGTCAATGAATAAATCCGTTGCATTAATTGGCGTAACGCTTTTGTCCGATAGTTCCGTTCAATACGAATATGAATTGTATAAAGGCAAAAAAGGCTGGCAAATTGGATACATTTCTACTCCAAATTATGATTAAGTAATCACCCCGATATTCAAAAAAATGATTCTAAAAGCAATTTTATTAATGGTGGTTTAGTTGGGCTCACTTTGATATTAATTGTTATTTGGTAAAAATATTGTGACACCTGGAACTGCCATTAAAAATTTGGTAGGATGGGTTAAGGCAAAAATATAAGCTTTGCAAAGGTTACATTTAGAAGCAATATCTTTAATTCAAAAACCACCATAGATTGTAGGTAAGGGTAAAACGGTTTAGTTCAAGTTTTAACAAGCTCGGGTTCTACCTGTTTTTGAATTGAATTTTAAATTTTAATAGTCCTGGCCTGCTTTTGTGCTTTGAGCGCTAATTCGGTTGCCAGGAAACAAAGGTCTTGTTGCATGCTGGTGTTAGTGCGATTTAAAATGTCGTCAACAAATAGTTTACCAAATGGCAAAGGATGTTTCGCGCAATCAAAATATTTCGTTTCTTTTTGATTTACAAGAAATAGATGGCTACCTCCGGGCCGACCTGCGATATCGATATTTTTGCGGACCTCAATGTAACCATCGGTGCCAAGAATTGTGACCCGGTCATCTCCCCATGATTGTAGTCCTTCTGGTGTAAACCAGTCTAGCCGCATGTACCCGGTACCGCTATCGCCGGTTACCATCACATCGCCAAAATCCTCGAATCCAGGTTTTTGCGGGTGATGTAAATTTGCTGCCTGGGAAGCGACGATGTCTGCTTTAGAAGAACCGGTGAAAAATAGGAATTCGTCAAACTGGTGGGAGCCGAGATCGTTGATAATACCCCCGTATCGCTTACTATCAAAAAACCAGGAGGGCCGTGTTTTGGGATTGATTCGGTGAGGGGCTAAGGCCATTGTTTGGATCACCTTACCAATAGCGCCCGCTTTCACCAGTTCGCCGGCTTTTAAGGATCCCCGGTTTTCCAGCCTGCCGTACTGGACAGTATAAATTCTCCCGGTATCTGCCTGCACATCCCGTACTTCGGCCAATTGCTGAAGGGTGGTAACTGCAGGTTTGTCTACTAAAAAGTCTTTATTATGCCGCATTGCGGCAATACCAATGGCGGCACGTTCATCCGGGATAGCAGCACATATAATGAGGTGAATTGATCGATCTTCAAGGATATCTTTTTCACTTACCGCCGCCTTTGCCTGGGGGTAAAGTTTGGCGAAATTTGCGGCCAGGTCTGCTTCTTTTGCGTAGAACGACACAAAGGATCCACCTCCCCGTATCACCGTGTCCACCTGCGAATTTATATGACCGTGATTGATCCCGATAACAGCGAACCGGATGCGGGATGGCACCTTGTCCAATTTATTGTTCCGGCGATTTTCATATTTTTTTGTCCTTGCCTTTAACGAATTCGGCAATGCTGATAAAAAGGCAATTCCACCCATAGCACTGGTTGCGTTTTTAATAAATTGGCGGCGGTTCTTTCCTGATGCATTCATTTGCTGTTGTATTTTCTTATTCAAATGGATAGGTTGTTTAAGGTTTCAACCAGCGGTCTAACCAGTTGAATGCCTCTTCCTGTGGCTGCATCAAATTTGTGAAAGCCGGGGTGATAGGAGCATTTAAAATGATCGGAAGCTCCTGCTTTTTTGTAAACCTCGCTTAAAATACTTTCTGCCCTGTTCATTTCAGGCAGGGTGTACAACTGGTCTTCGCGATCGTTTAAAACCAAAGTCGGAAGCGGTACACGCAGACCCATGATTTCGGGAAAGTCTAATTCATTCGGAAGAAGGGGAACATAGGTCATCCAGGTATGTGTAAAAGATTTGTTCAGGAGAAAATCAGTCCAGGTGGTGGTAAAGCCAACGTTTACCGCGCACTTTATCCGGGGATCAAGCCCTGCGAGAAAAGCAGTTCTTATTCCTCCGCCGGATAAACCGCAACAACCTATATTGGCTGCTTCCACATCGGGGCGTGCACATAACACATCCAACGCTATTTTGTCTTCCGCAAAAAATACTCCCGGCCAGGTTGTGCCGGCTGAGAATAAAGATTTTGCCATGATGTGTTCATGATTGCTTGCCCAGGTGTTGTAAGCGTTGATGCTTTCCCGGTCTGTGTCACTGCCATCTGTTAACCCGTCTCTTAAACGTGCTGGTACGTCCTGTAACAAAACTCTCCTGCTTCCAAATGTAAAGGCATCGGAAACCATCACAACATATCCACGTTTAGCGATTTCATTTGCCCAGGCGAGTTTAGTATAATAATGTTCCTGGTGTTCCTTCATCATCGGGTGCTGGTTATCAGATGTCTTCGTGATTTTGCGACACCCGAAATATTTATTTCCACCATGATCATGAAACCCGAGAACGGCTGGTAATTTTCCTTTAGTATTCAATGGTTTCAGCAGGATTGCTTCTGTAGGCCTCCCGTAAGGCAATTGCCAGGTAATTTCTTCTATTAGCAATCCATCGTAGGTATATTGCTTATGTACCGTTACTGTTGGCAAACCACCAATATCAGGAATGGCCAATCGTTCGGTTAGCCGTTGTTTTGCCGCTTTACGCCATTTCGTTACATTGGTAAATTCTGGCCGGCGGAAAGAATGGGAAGGCAACTTATTTTTATGCAAAGAATTGGCCCAGGGACCGTACAGCCCGATCACACTTACATCTGCATCGTCTTTATTTTCGTCCATAGCAGCCTCAGCTTTGTGAAGTTCGTTTCCGTTGGCAGCAAAAGCCCTTCCTGGAAGAATACTGCCGTGGGCAACAGCAAGACCCGTTAACCCGGCGAGTTTTAGAAAATCTCTACGTTGTGACATAATCCCTGTTTTTTTTAATTAAAAAGTACCCCAATATTCCGGAGAGGTATAAAACGGTATAAAACTGTGTACGAGCCATCTATCCTCATAATTTGCCCCGGGGTTCCCATCGAATCCTATTAATTATTGCTACTTCCCTCGTAATCATATATGCGTTGAATAAGAGCAACATTTTGACTCGGCTTAAACTTTATTAAAGGCAGTTGCAATTAACAACTTTTATTTATTTCGTTTCTATTTTACTTTTTTCAAAATCTTTAAATAAAATTGGCTTTCGTAACATTGCATTTATCTATCTGGAAAGTTCAAGGGTAAAATGATTTATGGGCAATAAAACAACGCACATCGCACACCCCGCTGCATTTAAAAAACTGAATCATGAAGCTATCTCTTTCAAATTTGTATCATTATCTTCTTTCGCTTATACTATTTCTTTTTTTGTTATCTTCTGCAGTGGCACAACAAGCCTCGGTAAAACAGGTAAGCGAAACTATAAAGACCTATCCTTTTTCGGACCCTAATCCTATCCCCGTTTTAGGGATCAATAAAAAAGTAGCTCCTTTTTATCCATACTACATGTTTGATGGCTACACAGACCAGGCTGTCAGGAAAGATTGGAAGATTGTAAAGTTGGAAAATCCTTTCATTACAGTAACTGTATTACCCGAGGTGGGGGGCAAAGTAATGGGAGCTGTAGAAAATGCGACCAATAACGAATTTGTTTACCTTAACCATGTAATGAAATTCAGGGCCATCGGCATTAAAATCATAACCAGCAAGGCATCGAGCACAATTTTGGACTTGATCTTGGACATGCGCCCTGGGCTGCTGCACCTGTTGATTATGTTATTAAGCAAAACGAAGACGGCAGTGTCAGTTGTGTGGTGGGGGGCCTCGACCTGGCTTCCCGGTCCGAGTGGCGTGTAGATATCCGTTTGCCGAAAGACAAAGCTTATTTTGAAACCAATTCTCTCTGGTATAACCCAACCCCTTTGCATCATGCTTATTTATCCTGGGAAAATGCTGCCTTTAAAGCCTCCGAAGATTTGCAATTTTATTTACCTGGAAATTTTCACATTGGTCATGATGGGGCAGCGGCTCCCTGGCCGGTTGATAATCAGGGGCGGAATCTTGACTTGTATAAAGAAAATAATTTCGGCGACAGTAAATCTTATCATGTAGTAGGGAACTACCGCAATTGGTTTGGGGGTTACTGGCACGATAAAAAATTTGGGTTCGGGCATTGGGCGCCGTATACCGATGCTCCGGGAAAGAAATTATGGATATGGTCTTTGTCCAGGGAAGGTGCTATCTGGGAAAATTTACTAACAGATAATGACGGACAATATATTGAAGCCCAATCAGGGGCCATACTTAACCAGGCTGCTGACCGAAGTGGTTATCATAGTCCTTTCACCCAACTTTCGCTACGCCCGCTATATGCGGAAACAAAAAGAGAATATTGGTTCCCCGTAAAAAATACCCGGGGAATGGCAGATGCGAGTCCGTTTGGTACGCTGAATGTACTGGCACTAAATGACAGTTTAATTATTTCGATAAGTCCCAACGTATTTATCCATGATAGCTTAACTGTTGTTTACCAGGGCCAGCCTGTTTTTTCAGCTTACCTGCAAATGCAACCCATGCAGGTGTTTGAAAAAACTATTGCCCTTCGCGGATTGGATCTAAAGGCAGTAAGGGTAAGTTTAGGGAGAGATAAATTGCTATTTGCTGAAAAAGAAAATGAAATAAACCGGCCTCTTGTAGCTTCTGCTTCAGATACGGCTTACAGTTCGGCCCAACGTTTTTTTAGAATGGCGGAAGAACAAAATTCACAACGGAATTATAATCTTGCCCTTAGTTATTATCAGCAATGCCTTTTATTGGAGCCCGGCCACTACGAGGCTTTAAGCCGTGTAGCAGAACATTATTACCGTACCGGCGAATATGAGGAAGGAATCAGGCATGCACGCAAAGTATTGGAGTACGATACGTACGATGGTAGCGCTAATTTTATTTATGGTAATTTATTGCTCAGGCTAGGCAGGCTGAATGAAGCAGAAGAATCTTTGAGCATAGCCGCACGTACGATGGAGTATCGTTCGGCTGCTTATGTTTTTATCTCAGGGATCCAGTTGCAGAAAAGCAATTTTGAGCAGGCAGTTTATTATGCCAAACGATCACTTGAATATAATCACAACAATTTGCTGGCTTACCAATTTTTATCAACTGCTTACCGAAAACAAAAAGATGTAACAACTGCCGACAGTGTATTGCAGGTATTATTAAATATCGATCCTTTAAGTCATTATGCCCGTTTCGAAAAGTACTTGCTGAACCCATCAGAATCGCGGCTAATTGATTTTACATCTGCGATCAGGAATGAGCTTCCTCACGAAACTTATTTGGAACTGGCACTTACGTACGCCAGCCGGGGATTGAGTGATGAAGCGATCAAAGTGCTGGAACAGGCGCCTGCTTATCCCACGGTTTATTATTGGCTTGCTTATCTTAAAAGAAACACTTCTCCCGTTGAAAGCCTTGCTCATTTAAAAACGGCAGAAGCTTTATCGACGTCGTTTGTATTTCCATTTCGACTGGAAACCATCCCTGTACTTACCTGGGCAAATCAGCAATTGCCCTCCTGGAAAACAACCTATTATTTGGGCCTGGTTCATTGGAACAATTTGCACCTGGCTAAAGCAAAAGAATTGTTTGAAGCGTGCGGCAACACTCCTGATAACGCCGCCTTTTATCTGACCCGGGGGTTACTGTTCCAAGGCGACCCTATTAAAAATAGCTCGGTTCTTCAAGACTTTGAACGCGCCATCCAATTACAGCCAGCCGAGTGGCGGGGCTGGCACGCAAGAAGCGAATATTTTTTAGGAAATGGGTTATTCAAACAGGGCCAGCTCAGGGCTGCCCTGGCTTACAAGCGATTTAAACTGAATCCAATCATTTCAATGGATTATGCAAAAGTGCTTTTAAACAGCAACAGGTGGAAAGAATGTCTCACCGTTTTAAAAAACACATTGGTCCTTCCGCAGGAAGGTGCGCAGGAAGGGCATGAGATTTTCGAGATGGCGAATCTTTCACTTGCGATACAAATGGCGGAGCAAAAGAAATATCAATCTGCAATTAAGTATGTAAAAGAAGCAAAAAAAGGGCCTGAAAATCTGGGGTCTGGTAGTCCATATAACCCAGACACCCGACTGCATGATTTTATTGCCGCTTATTGCGAGCAAAAACTGGGAAATCAAAATGAGGCCGGAAACTATTATCAAAGTTTACTGAACTATTCGCTGGATCAGGATAACTGGTTAGGAGGTAAAAACCCACTGGGTAATTACATTTCCATGCAGGTACTAATCCGGGGAGGCAGGGAAGTGGAATTAAAACTACTTATAACCCGTTGGAAGGCAGAACAGGATTCCATTCGCAACTGGAGCATCACACAAGGAGCTGCGGGGGCCGCATTTGATTGGGTACTTGCCAGGTATCAAAAAAACGATGAAAAGTCTGAAAAGCTTCAGAAAGAACTGGCATCCCCTGCGATGATCACCCGGTTTAAGATATTAATGAAAGTGTTAGCCGTATGTAAGTAAAAGTTTTAAGGCCCGTGATTCTTCTGATTTATTAAGCAAAGTTGTTTTCTTAGCGCTTTTGTTTTTTGTACCATGAGCTGAATTAAATAAGGTTTATTTCGGAAATGGTAAAAACTTCACATTGCATATCACCCCTGGTATTCCGCCTCTTTTGGAGTGTTTAATGAAAAGTAAATGGCCTGGAGAGGCTTGTTCCAATTAAGGATTAACCAAAGTAATGAAACTTACCTTCAATAGGAATGCTTTGGCAAGTGGATAATGGCAGGAATGCACTTATAAATTCGTACGGGGCCAGGGCGCCGGCCTAAATCCGGGAGCAATATTTTGTACTATTATCGATAAAACCTAGATTATGGGAAAGAGTAATGCTATGCAATGATTACGGTAATTCCGGCGTTTTCTAATCTTTTTTTGTCTTCCTCCGGAATTCCTGCATCAGTAACTACCACATCAACAGCTGAAATGGGAGCAATGAAAGCGAAGCTTCTTTTATGAAATTTGCTGGAATCTGTTACAACGATTACTTGTTTTGCAATTGAGATCATTACCCGGTTTAAATGTGCTTCTTCCACATTGGGTGTAGATAAACCGTAGGTTGTGTTAAAACCATCAACGGCAAGAAATAATTTATCGCAAAAATAATTTTTAAAACTCTCCTCCGCCGTGGTTCCAACCAATGATAAGGAGTTTTTTCTTAAAAACCCACCCGGAACAATCACATTTACATGTTCGTGCTCAACAAGTTTATTAGCGATGTTCAAAGCGTTAGTGATCACTGTTAAACTCTCAATGTTGGAAAGATTATTGTTGATCTCCATCGTAGTTGTTCCGGAGTCTAATATAATTGTATCGCCACTTTCGATCATCGCCGCGGCTGCTTTGCCGATCCTTAGTTTTTCCTTATAATGAAGCTTGTTCTTTTCAGACAGGCTAAATTCCGCACCGACCCGTTCTGCTTTCATAGCTCCGCCCCGAGCCCTCACCAGCATGTTCTTTTGCTCCAACCAGTTAAGATCGTTGCGAATGGTTACTTCACTTACGCCAAGTTGTTTGCTGAGGGTGGTCACTTCAAGTTGCCCTGCAGCATCTAATTTTTCGATGATCATTGTCCGGCGCTCAACCGTAGTAATACTTTTTTTAGCCTCCATGATTATAGCTTTCGCTCAACAAAAGTATTGTAATAAATAACAAAATGAAAATTACTTGAAGGCAATATGTTCGCTTGGCTTTCGTTGGCCTGATCTCAGGCTTCAGTGTAGTTCGTCATTAAGGGATGGGTTTGAATGAAAGCTTGGGTTAGTTGGTTTGGTTATAAAATTGATTTTATATCTTTTAAAAGCTTTCGAATATAAAACTTTATTTTCGAAAAGTTACGAATTACTTTAGTTTGTTTATGTTTTTATATATATTTGTGAGGATCCTTTCAATTTAAACCATACCAAAATAAAATTATGAGTAAAAAGCTAACCTGCCCAAGGTTGATACCATTCGGAGCTTGCGCTAAAGACCGGTACAACCGATTTTTCCTATTCTTATTCCTCTCCTTTATTATGGCAAACTTTGCAGCGGCCCAAAACGTACAGAATGCATCAACCCGGGTTGATGGGGTTGTTACAGAAAGAAGCTCGGGGCAATTGCTTGAAGGTGTAACTGTAACAGTTAAAGGAGGCAGAACGGGTACCGCTACAGATGTCAATGGTGCCTTTACACTTAATGTGCCCTCGAACGGTAGCCTGGTTTTTTCTTTTGTTGGGTTTACTGACCAGGAGGTGTCGGTTAAAAACCGTTCAACTATTAAAATAGAACTGGAAAAAGGCAGTTCTTCTTTAAATGAAGTAGTTGTAGTGGGGTATGGCACACAATCAAAAAGAGACGTTATCGGATCAATAGCTTCTGTTGGCGTAAGACAACTACAGGATAAAGCAGTGGTGTCTTTCGGGGAAGCGATCGCAGGCCAGGTTGCCGGCGTACAGGTACAGCAAGCTTCATCAGCACCGGGTGCGGGTTTGAGTATCAAGATAAGGGGCGTTGGTTCTATCAGCGCTGACAATACGCCGTTATATGTTATAGATGGTGTGCCACTTGATAATACAACGGCGTCTTATGCTGCGCAGGGGGCCAGTGGCGCAAACGTTCCAACAAATCCCCTGGCATCTATCAATCCCGGAGACATTCAATCAATTGACATTTTAAAGGACGCATCTGCTACTTCCATTTATGGTTCCAGAGGATCTAACGGCGTCGTCATCATTACCACCAAACAGGGTGCGAAAGGCAGAACCCAGGTTAATTTCAATGCAAGTACGGGATGGCAGGATATTGATCACAAAATTCCGATGCTATCTACTGCCGAATGGGTAAAAAGGCAAATTGATATAAGGAATTACAACTACACTTACCTCAATGGTGTACCTGTACCCGGAAGAAGCGCAACTGATCCAAACAATGTACGTGGTACTAACGTTAACTTTAAAATACCTAACGAATACAAAGACCCTTCATTGCTGCCCGACAATGACTGGCAGGATATAGTGTACCAGACTGCTCCTATGAACAATTACCAGTTGTCTGCATCCGGGGGAACTGATAACGCACGTTTTTATATCTCGGGAAATTATATTAACCAGGAAGCTATTACAAAAGGACAGGGCTTTAAAAAATATTCATTGAGAGGAAATATCGATGCTAATATTACCGATCGTATCAAAGTAGGATTCAGGATAGCTCCTTCTTATAGCATCAACAAAATTCCAACCGCTGGCGGACTTTCCTACTATGGTGGCGTTACAGCCGCAGTAGTTACTTCACCACCCATCTTCCCTGTATATAAGGCAGACGGCACCTACAACAATACGCGACAGGTAACCTTTGATGATGGTACGCCTCCTCAAAATCTTTTCTTTTCAAATGGTCTCGGCCTCAGCAAGGATTATGAAAATATCATGAAAATGTTCAATACGGTGGGTACATTGTTCACAAGCATTGATTTTACAAAGCAGCTCACTTTAAGGTCAAGTATTAACGCCGACATCACCAACATTAACACTGATGCATTTGTTCCGTCTACCATCAGTGTTAATGGATATAATTTATACGGCAGCACGTATACCGGGAACAATTTAAGCTGGAGCAATGAAAATACGCTGACTTTCGACAATACATTCAAAGAGAAACATCATCTGAATGTACTGGCCGGCTTTTCCGAACAAATGGCCACTTTCACTTCTTCAGGGATCACTGCTGACAATTATCCCAACAACCTGGTTCACACGGTAAATGCAGGGATAACAACAGGCACAAGGGCAAGTAAATCACAATGGTCAATGGCCTCTTTAATCAGCAGGGTAAAGTATGATTTTAATGAAAAATACTTTGTAACGGCTACATTCAGAAGAGATGGATCATCACGGTTTGGTGCCAGTACGAAATGGGGAAGTTTCCCTTCAGCCGCAATAGGCTGGCGCATATCACAAGAATCTTTTATGCAAGGTATTAAAGCGATAAGTGATCTTAAATTAAGGGCCAGTTACGGTCTTGTAGGGAATGACCAGATTGGTAATTATGGTGCTATCGGGCAGGTTGGTCCAAGAACAGCTGTCCTTGGTGAGGGGGATGGAAGGAGAGTAAACGGTTTATCGCAGGATAACCTCGGCAACTCATTTCTAACATGGGAACAATCAAAATCATTAGATATAGGTGTGGATGCAGGACTATTTAATAACAGGTTAAATATTACTTTCGATTATTATGATAAGGTTTCTTCAGGAATGTTGTTTGGGGTACCCGTCCCAACCTTTACCGGGTTTAACCAAACACTCAGAAACCTGGGCAAACTTAGAAACACAGGTATAGAACTGGGTATCGAAAGCAGGAATATTGATAGGCGAAATTTTGTATGGACTACCAATTTCAATATATCATCCAATAAAAATAAAGTTGAAGAACTGAATGCGAATAACGACGATATCTTCAGTGTAAACTATGGAGTGGTGAATGCTATTACTCATAGAACAAGGGTGGGTGAAATAATGGCAAGTTATTATGGTTTTATATATGATGGCGTCTTTAAGAATAGCCAGGATTTAGCAGCAGGACCGCAACTTGCTTCCGGAATTACAGCCGTAGGCGATCCAAAATTAAGGGATATTTCTGGTCCTGGTGGAAAACCCGATGGCGTTATCGACAATTTTGACAAAACAAATCTTGGAAATAATTTACCTGATTTCACCTTTGGTCTTACAAACTCTGTTACGTACAAAAATTTTGATTTCACTGTTTTAATACAGGGTGTGCAGGGCGTAGAAGTTATAAATCTTTTGAAAACCTCAGGCAACTACAAGAATGTAAGCGGACTTTTTACAAATTACTGGAAATCCGAGTCAGAGCCCGGTGATGGCCAGACCTTCCGGCCTTCATATGCCGCATACCAGGGCAATAATCCGGTGATCACCAGCTGGCTCATAGAAGATGGCTCTTTTGTGAGGATTAAAAATTTAACACTTGGATACCGTATTCCAAAGTTAGGCGGGTCTAAAGTAATCAAAAACGCAAGGGCCTACCTGAACATACAAAACCTGTACACTTTTACAAATTATGAAGGATATAATCCGGAGGTAAACACCGTGGAAGGGACAGATAACCTGACACCAGGTATGGACTTCGGAACCTTCCCGTTGACACGTACAATCACGCTAGGATTAAATCTAACATTTTAAAATCGCCGGTTCTTTTATTGGCTTAAAAATATTGATCAATGAAACGTAATTATATTATAAAAGGTTTTGTCAGCATAGTTTCGCTGGTTGCAGTTATTTCTATCTCTTCCTGTAAAAAATTCCTTGAGACCAAGCAATTTGACCGGTCAAATGAAGCGGCCTTCTATAAATCAACATCAGATTTTGAGCAGGCCGTGGTGGGTGCATACTCATCGTTAGGAAACTTGTATCACTCAGGTAATTTCTATTTTCTGTTAACCGATATGCGGTCGGATAACACTTCAGTATATGTACCGGGAGGTTCCGCTGGCCCGTTGTCAAAGTCAGAATATGATGACTTTACCCTCACTTCAAACAATGAGCATTTATTGGGCTACTGGGATGTAAGCTACTCGCTGATTCAAAAAACAAATGATATTATAACTTTTCTTGCCGGTGCGGAAATTGATCCTGTGATGAAAAATCAATACAGGGGTGAAGCCGAAGTATTAAGGGCCATTGCCTATTTCAACCTGGTTCGTTTGTACGGTGGAGTACCTTTGGTGTTGGCAAGATTTGAAAATATTGATGACAGTTATAAGAAGGGAAGGAATACGGTAGATGAGGTGTATGCGCAGATAATCGCAGATCTGAAGGATGCACAAACACTCCTGGTTACAAACAGGAATACAGGAGACAACTCCGGGCGGGCAGATAAGGGTATCGCAACAAGTTTGCTTGGCAATGTATACCTTACTCAAAAGAAGTATAGCGAAGCGGCGGCCGAATTTAAAAACGTAATCGACCTGAATGTATATAGCCTTTTGCCCAACTATCACGATCTGTTTGCATCCGGCCAGCAAGGTAACAGCGAAACAATCTGGCAGGCAAATTATTTAGCAGGCGTTTCAGGTTCTGGCTCCAGCTTTCCTAATTATAGTGCGCCATTAAACAGCGAAGAGGTTTTAATAGAAACCGGCCTCGCATTTGGCTGGAACCAGCCCACATCCGATATTCAGAATGAATATGAGTTGAAAGATGTAAGGAGAACTTCGATTGGGGACGGCTTTACAAAAAATGGTAATTATTATCCATATAAGTTTATCAAAAACTATGTTGATATAGCGGCAGGCACAGGTGATGGCAACTCTGGCAAGGACTGGTATATTTTAAGATACGCTGATGTGTTATTGATGTATGCTGAGGCAGTAAATGAAGCCGAGGGACCAGCCAGTGCATATAGCAGCATCGAAAAGGTACGGGTCCGTGCAGGCCTCGATCCTCTTCCAGCAGGATTGACGAAAGACCAATTCAGGGAGGCTGTATACCTGGAAGAACGCCGTGAATCTCCTTTCGAAGGACATCGGTGGTTCGACCTGGTTCGCACAGGCAGGGCAGTATCTGTAATGAATGCTAAATTGAAACCCCTGAGTGATGCCAATAACGTTGGATTATCAACTCCTATAGATGTGCACAATTTATTGCTGCCAATCCCGTCAATCGTTATAGAAACTGCTCCGCAAATCACGCAAAATCCTGGGTACTAATTTATCAGTTATTTAACCGCAATAGTTTTAGAGCAGCATAATTTTTAGTGCCGGTAAGGTTCAAAGTACAAATTCAACATGTTATCATAATGCAGATAATCTATAATAAATTCTTTATTTCGGGTATTGTTTGTTGTTGCTTATTTTGTTTAACCGCATTTGGACAAGCTAAAATAACCAAAGACAATATTGCTTTTATTGACTATAGCGGTTTTCCGGAAGGCCAGTCCACCTGGAATGATATTGGGTTTAGCAGTAAGTATAATAAAGTGGTTGTAGGTGTAACCAATCACCGCGATAAAGTAGCTTTATTTGACTATGATGTTAGCACAGGAAAAATGACTAACAATGGTTTGATCAGTGAACTTGCTCATTTGCGTGGGTTTCAATGGCAGGCTAAGATCCACTCAAAAATTATTGAAGGCGCTGATGGATACATGTATTTTTCAACAGACGGTGGCGAGTCAAAAGAAGAATATTTTATGAACCATCCTTCGGGGTATGCAGGCGGTTTCTTTATGAAATGGCACCCGCAAGCTAAAACATTTGTGAACCTGGGAATGGGTTTGCAATACGAAAGTATAAAGGATATTGATATTGATCCTGCGACAGGAACACTCTATGGGGTTTCTTATCCGCAGGCGCATTTCCTGGTGTACGATCCGGCTAAAAATATCATGAGAGATCTCGGCAGGCTGGGCAGTTCGCACGTACCAAGAGTTTTGTTCACCGATTGGTGGGGCAATTGTTATTATGTTGACTGGCGCCAGCGGTTGGTTAAATATCAAAAAAATGGCGATAGCTTACTATTCGCACGTAACAGCCTACCGGCCTTTGAGGGTACTCCCGGAGAAAAAATTGTTACCGGTATAACTGCCTACGCGAAAGACAAAAAAAATAATGTGATTTACATGGTCACTTATGGGGCAAAGATCGTTGCCTTATACCCACAAAAAAATGGCATAGGAAAACTGGTAGACTTAGGAGGAGTTGCAGATAGCAGCAACAAGATTGAATCCTGGCAACCGTATGTACCTAACCTCAATATCGGCAACAATGGTAAACTGTATTACATAGTTGGCGGACATGGAAATTATGTAATAGAAAACAAAACGGTATTAATGGAATTTGACCCGGCAACAAAAAAACATTCAATTATTTATGAATACCGGGTAGATGAATTGGGTGAAGCAACTGGCTCTGATACAAAAGATAAAGAGGGGAATTTATATTTCGCCGGTAGAAGGGTTTTAGATAATGAGGATCACTCCAAACCATTCCTGATTAAGTTTAATCCTGGTAAAAAAGTTCAAAAATGAAGTTGTTATTACTAAAGTTTTTTGCTTTTGCGGCGCTTGTTTTTATTGCTGCCCCTTCTTTTTCGCAGTACACTTATTTTAAGCCGCTTGAAGGTTTTGGTATTGAATTATCTCTTTCCAATACCAACCTCAAAAGGATGCCGATGAATAGAAATTCAATTGCATCTCTTACGGTTATCGGTGATCATATAATCGGTGGAACTGCTGCGAAAGAAAATTTGGCTCCTTATATTTTTGTCGCTTCTTTAAGTAAAAGAGAGCTCTTAGAAATTAAAGACCTAAGTGAGGTTTTGCCAGGGCAGCGAAGCATACAGTCGGGCTTTTTTAGAGCAGCCGATAACACCTTGTTTGCCGGTACCATATCCAATTCGTTAAATAATGGCGCTAATCCGAGCGGGCACTTACTACAGATTAATATTGGAACGAGTGGTTCCATTAATGTGAGTGACCTTGGTATGCCAGAACCGGGTGAAGGGATTTTTGCATTAACCGGTAATAGTAAGACAAACCTGTTGTATGGTATCACTTATCCCTCCGGTATTTTCTTTAGTTATAACATATCCTCCAAAACCTTTAAAAGCTTTAAGGATATTGCTCCCACCTTAGCAGACCTGAAAGTGCTGGACCAGGAATTTCATCAATTACCTGAAGAATATTTAAGTAGCGCCCTTGTTGTGGATAACAAAGGGATGGTATATGGAAGCCGGTCTATCAACAAAATTTTTTACTTTGATCCTGCTGATGAAAGTTTTCATACGGTTACTGATCTGCCTGAGGTTTGGGGGCGCCGTACACTTGGCCGCGTAGAAGCCTGGGCAACGTCAATGGATGGGCGGATATATGGTGGTAATGCGGGAGATGGGCAGTTGTTCGAGGTTGATAGTGCTACCAGTAAAATAAAGAATTTAGGTAAGCCAATTATGATGAACCGTTTGAGAGGCTTGTGCTTTGGGGCGGATGAAAAATTGTACGGTATCGCAGGTGCATCGCCGGGGTACGCTCACCTCTTTAGTTATGATGCGGAAAACGAAGGTTACACTGACCTGGGTAATCCACAGTTCATTTTAACGGCCCCAGGTATAGAACAGGGTATCCAGTGGCGTGGCTTTCAATTAAGAACGATCACCGCTTCGGAAGATGGGAAATATATCGTGATGGGCGAAGATGAGGCTTTAAGCCAGTTGCTTATTTTTCCTGTAGGAAAATAATTTTGCTGAAATACTGTTCTTCTCTTTTGCGCTGAGTTGTAAAAAAAATTGCCGTTTGGAATTATGATGAAACAATTAACCATTTTATTATTTCTAATGTTGTTGATTGGCCGGTTAACAGCTAACGACAGTATTCCTGACTGGGCTATTTCTATTTTACCCTCGTCTGTACGCATTGATCCGTCAACTCATCGCATTTATGATCAGCCTTCTGATACGGAAGCTGCTACCAGGGCAACTGCGACAACCCTGTTTGAGTCAAACTGGGTGTACAATGGGAAGATAGCCTCATTGCAGGCAGCAAGAGGCGAATATGTTTCGTTCCAGTTGGTATTAACCAACAACTCCCAGAAACCCCTGAAAGGAATTGAAGTTGCCATGAAACCTTTTGAACTCAACCAAAAGCCGCTGGGTATTCTACCTGAATTATTTTTAGAATGGTCGGTAGAAATAAAATCAAATAGTACCGGATATCCCGGGGCAGCATTGGGGACCGGCTGGTATCCTGATGCCTTAATACCTTTTAAATATATTCAGCAAGGCGACCAGTCGCTGAAAGTGAATGCCTGGGTTTATCCTTTACAGCTTCCTGATTTTAATAACCGTATTGATCACCAGAAATCACAGATTATCTGGGTTGACCAGTATATTCCTTTTCAGAAAACTACAGCTAAAGCGGGTATGTACAGCAGCAGCATATCGGTTTCTATCAATGGCGTAACGAAAACAATCCCGGTTGAATTGAATATCTGGGATTTTGCAATTCCTAACGAGAACCTGTTGAAAGCAAGCTTGCAACATGAAGGGTTTGTTAGCGGTATGAATGAAAAACAGGAACTCGAAATTTATCAATTGATGAAGAGAAACAGGGTAGCTATTATGGATCCTACCTATAAGCCTGAAATGAAGAAGACGGGAAAAACCGTCTCTGTTGATTGGAAAAAATTTGATACTCGCCTCAAAAAATATTTAACCGGTGCGGCATTTACAAAAGAATATGGTTATGAATATGGCCCCGGATATGGAACCCCAGTGGAAACATTCCTGCTGCCTTTCGATGTTTATGGTAAACATGATACAAAGGGTTGGCCAGACATCGGAAAACCTGCTGTAGAAAGAAGACCCGAAAACAGGGCGGCCTATGTAGATATTATCCGCAGTGTGAGAAATCATTTGAAGCCATTGGTTAACCCTAAAACAACTGATGTCACGGTGTATTTGAATGGGCTGGATGAATCTTATTTTCCTGAAGCCTGGGACAGGATGGCTTATTACGGAAATCTATTCAGGAAAGAATACCCTGAAGCGGAATTCAGGGTAGACGGGGCTTATACGGATACAGCCATGCAGGTAATCGAAAATGCAATCAGTTCCTGGGCCGTGCACACGATAGAATTTGATGAAGAAAGGTTTTCTAAATACGCCAAAATGGGAATTAAACAATGGCTATACGGCCCCATGATTTATGAAAGCAAAGTAAACAGCTGGGTGGGGAGTTCAACATTCACAGATCTGCCCTTAGTGAACGATCGTGCGATCAGCTGGAGCGCCTGGAAGTACAAAGCGCATTCGTGGATTAGCTGGGGAATTGGTGCGGGCTGGAAAGCAGCCTGGTACGACCCGGAAACCTGGAAAAGTGCAAACGACGGAGGCAATGCAGACGGTTATGACGAAAAGAAGATGAACGGGAATGGAATGTTGGTATATAGTCCCGGAATCATACCAAATGTGCAAGTTCCATGCCCTTCAATAAGGTTAAAGACCATGCGTAACGGGGTACAGGAATATGAATATATGAAACTGCTGGCAGCCTTTGATAAAAATGATCAGCGTGTCAGCAATATCGTTAACAGGGTAATTGAAAAACCTTTTGGGAATAATGCTGTTGGCAATCTTCATGTCTGGAGCCAGGATCCTGAAAAATGGGATAAAAGCAGGAGTGAACTGGGACAACTTATTAACGATGCAATTAAAAATACAAACAATTAATTTTTCACAAGAATGCTAAGCGCTGGAAAATTACCCTTTCCGATCATAACCTTGCTGCTTATCGGTGAATTGCTTTCTTCCTGCGGAGTGGGCAGTAAAAATGTTGTTGTAAAACCGATGGAAATTGACAGCACCTTACTCAATCCTGGCCGCGGGTTTACATCCACTGGTAATACTTTCAATGAAAATATTGGTAGTCGTTTACATCCGCTTTGTGGCGTAAATCAACAACGGTTTTTTTGGGACGTGTTAGAGCCGGAGGAAGGGAAAATAAACTATGCATTAGTAGACAGTGGGATTGCAAGGTCTGTGCGAAATGGTCAATTGCTCAATTTTAGGGTAATGTGCCAGGACGTGGATATGAAAGTTTCTAAATGGGCTTTGAATGCCGGTGTAAAATCTCCCTTTTACGATAATGCTATTTTTATAGAGAAGCAGATTAACCTGATAAAAGCTTTGGGTGAACGTTATGATGGAAATCCCGGCGTTTGTTTCGTTGATATTGGTACTATCGGTCAGTGGGGCGAATGGCATGTTGACCCGGATGCAAAAGACCCTGCTAAGATCGTTTTTCCAACGGATGAAAATGCCCGGAAAATAATTGATGCTTATTTTGCAAGTTTTAAGAAAACGCCGCTGGTATCATTGATAGCCTTTAAACAAAAATATGGATTTCAATATGGCACTTCAAAAGGTGCGGGCTGGCGGGCCGACTGTTGGGGTGATATGGATTCGCTTGGCTGGAATCATATGAAGGGAGTATATCCCCAGGCCTTGGATGGCGCTAAAGCACATGATAGCTGGAAGAATGGACCCATTGCTTTAGAAACCTGCTGGACGATGGACGAATGGTTCAAGCGCGGATGGGACCTCGATTATATCCTGGACAAAGCGCTTGAATGGCATGTAACGGAAGTGAATAATGGTACGGAAGCGATTCCCCGGGAGTGGTATCCAAAAATAAGGGAATTTGAAAAGAAGTTGGGGTACCGCTTTGTATTAAATGATTTCAGTTATCCATCCCAGGCAAAAAAAGGCGAAGCAATTAATTGTACAATGAGCTGGCAAAACAAAGGAGTTGCACCACTCTATAATAATTACCAGTTGGCCATCCAGTTGGTATCAAAATCAAGCGCGGTTAAGCCTTTCGTCATCGCTACGAATGCAGATCTAAAAAAGCTGTTCCCCGGTAAAGCCAGTTTGAATACTTTGGTAACAATTCCACCGGAGATAATACCTGGAGATTATGAAGTTGAGCTTGGCATTGTAGTGCCTGGTACCACAAAGCCGGCTATCCAATTGGCGATAGCTGGTAAAACAGCAGCAGGATGGTATAGGATGGGGAGTATCACAATAATAAATTAGGCTACCAGTTTGGATTCTAATCGTGAAAGGGCGAGAGCAGATTTCTTAAATAAATTATTAAAACATAAATGAACACAGCAGCAGACATACTTAAGCGGCCCCTTGCCATGGATGACCTGCAACAGGTAGCCGTGTTGAGTGCTGTGTCCATTTCAGCTGATGGAAGATACCTTGCTTATGTAACTACAAAAGTTGTTTGGAAGGAAAATACGCACAGGGATCTTATTACGGTCATTGAATTAAGTACAGGAAAAGAAATAAGTGCCTGGGAAGGAACGGCGCCTAAGTGGGCCCCGGTTTTGAATGAGGTTGCTTTTTTAGCCAGCTATGCAGATGAAAATTATATCTGGTTGTATTCCCTGGAAAATAATATAAAAAAACCTTTGGCTCCCATTTATGAGTCGCATTATTTTATGGGACATCTTGTTGAAAAAAATTTCGCGTGGTCACCAAACGGGTTGCAGATCGCCTACGTCAGCACACAGGCAATTAACGCTACCGAAACAATACCCGGTGATATAAAAGTGATTGAAAGATTATTGTATAAAACAAAAGGAGGCAGGGGAAGACCTTTAATCGCAGACGACCAGCTTTCACATATTTGGGTAGTTCCGGTCCAGGGAGGCGTTTCTCAACTGGTTACGGATAGTGAGTTTAATGAACATTCAATTTGCTGGTCGCCCGACAGCACCAGGATAGCGTTTGTGAGTAACCG
>JBBJMD010000334.1:0-2848 GCA_037719925.1 Ferruginibacter sp. | reverse complement strand
TTATTATAAAAGATTCCCTCGATCATTCACTATTCATAAACGGTAATCTTTATTCAAAAAACAATCCTGGTTACGACGTTGACCTTGACCTTACATCGCGCGGTTTTACATTTATCAATGCACCCAAGGCTATAAATAATCAGATATATGGCTATTCCGGTATGGATACCCGTATAACCGTAAA
Source organism: Ferruginibacter sp. (assembly GCA_037719925.1). Taxonomy (GTDB): domain Bacteria; phylum Bacteroidota; class Bacteroidia; order Chitinophagales; family Chitinophagaceae; genus Ferruginibacter. The sequence goes on along the minus strand of JBBJMD010000334.1, from coordinate 2,664 downwards.
AGGTACCACCCTTACACCCTTAATGGAAGGTAGTATCGTCCTCAACGATCAAACGGATATTACGATGGTGTTACCCGAGAAGAATACCAATAGCGATGCGGCAAGTTCCGTGGTAAGATTTATAAGCGCAAATAAACCATCATTTCCACAACAAGCAACAGGTAGTGCGATTGACGGGACCGGTATAGATTCCGTAACTCCATTGAATTATAAACTCAATATAACATCCGATAAAAATTCTTTATTAACCATCGTAATCGACCCTACAACAGGCGACGAGTTGAAAGTAAAAGGGACCGCGAGATTAGAGGTGGTTAACGGCCCCGGGGGAAATGCAGCTATCACAGGGATCTATCTTCTTGACAGTGGGTATTACGAATTGAATTACCAGTTCTTAAAGAAACGATTCAACTTAATGCCTGGCAGCACCATTCGTTTTAATGGAAATCCAATGGAGGCGCAGGTCAATATCCGGGCTGAATACATTGCAAATACTGCTGCCAGGGATCTATTGGGTAATGAAGTTGGATCCGTAGGAACAAGAATCGCGCGGTCCTTTAATCAAAAGATCCCGTTCAGGGTGTTGTTAATGTTGCGGGGGCCTTTAAATAAACCCGTTATAAGCTTCAATATTGAACTACCTGAGGACAGAACGCTTAACCCGCAATTGAGGAGGACAATCGAAAATAAGCTGGTTCAGTTAAGGGCAGATATAGCAGCTACCAATAAGCAGGTATTTGCTTTATTAGTGTTAGAGCGGTTTGTAGGTGAGCAAAGCATAGATTTTTTTAAAGGCAACGGCAGTGATTTTTCTGATATCGCAAATGAAAGCGTTAGTAAATTTCTGTCCTCCGCTATGGACCAAATTGCTTCCGATCTCTTTAAAGGCATCAATTTTGACCTCAACCTGAATTCCTATAAAGATTTTAACGATAATGATGACGTACAAAAAACTGACCTGAACGTGGAAGTTTCGAAAAACTTTTTAAATGACCGGTTAAGTGTATCTGTAGGCAGAAATTTTGGTATTGAGAGCCAGGATGCATCTACAAAAGCTTCGCAGCAAAAGGCCAGGCGGTTTTTACCGGATGTTACGGTAAATTCCAAGTTGTCAACAGACGGCAAATACATGATCCGGTCGTACAAAAAGAGCCCCTTCGATGTGGTGCTTGATGGATATGTGGTAGAAACAGGTTTAGCTTTCATTGTAACAATGGATTATGACCTGTTCAATGAATTGTTTTTCAGAAAAAATAAAAAGAGGGAATAGAATTAATGCAGAAACTGGTTATATATTGTTTGTTAATGGCAGTTGTGTTTAGCGGTTGTAGCGTAAAACGCTATCTTCCTGCTGGAGAAAGGATTTATCGCGGAGCGAGTATCAAAATCACCAAAGAACAAAATGTAACAGCCCCAGCTCGTTACTTACGGAAACAATTAAAGCTTGCTGCCAAACCCAGCTCAAACAAATTTGCATTGGAAAGGCCCTATAAAGTGTGGTGGTGGTATGTAATAGGCGAGCCGAAACGGCCCCGGGGAATAAGGGCTTTTTTCCGAAATAAACTCGGTGAACCACCAATATTAAGCAGCAAGGTGAATGCCCCCGTGACCGCACTGAATATGCAGGCTTTCCTTGAGAACCTCGGCTATTTTCATTCATCCGTAAAAGGGGATACGGTTAATAATGGATACATGGCCAGAGCGGTGTACGAGGCGCATATATTCCCGCAGTATAAAATAAGAAATATCAGTTGGCCGGAAGATAGTTCCGGCCTGATAAATTTATTGAGGATGGAACAGCAACACGGTATCCTTAAATCAGGAAATGGTTACCGTTTAAGTGATATACAGGCTGAAAGGGACAGGCTGGACCTGTATGTAAAAACCAAAGGTTATTATTTTTTTAATCCTGATTACATCATTGTTTTTGCCGACAGTACTATTGGAAATAATGAAGTAGATCTTCATTTAAACCTTAAAACTTCCATCCCTAAGAATGCAAAACACCCGTTTTCCATCAGCAGGATTACTCTATTCCCTAACTATACATTATTATTGCCCCCACCGGACACCAGCAGAATAGGTACAGTGGATGTTGATGGCCTGCTTATCAGGGATACGATCCACCAGTTTAAACATACGTTGTTTAAAAACCTTATTACTTACAGGCCTGGTAAAATATACAACAGCCAGGACCAGAACACTACCCTTAACCGGTTAATAAACCTGGGCACTTTTAAGTTTGTCAAAAACCGTTTTGAACGGGCAAACGACAGCTCAAGCGGGCATGGCCTGAATGTATTTTATTACCTGACACCTGCCAAGAAGAAATCCTTGCAGGCAGAGATCGATGGCTTTTCAAAAGAAAACAGGTTCCTGGGTGCCCAGCTTAGTGTAAACTGGCGCAACAAGAATGCCTTCAGGGGGGCGCAGTTACTGATGTTCAGGGCATATGGCGGGCTCGAAATGTCGTTTTCGGATTCTATTCAAAATATAAATAATTACCGTGGCGGCCTCGAAGCTTCGATTAACCTGCCAAGAGCTTACCTCCCTTTCTTTAAAATCAAGGAAAATAACTTTTACCCGCCCCGCACGCGCCTGTTACTTGGTTACGAGATCTTCAGGAAAGAATTTTTTTATTCAAAAAATGCATTCAGGCTTCAA
>JBBJMD010000018.1:0-34870 GCA_037719925.1 Ferruginibacter sp. | reverse complement strand
AAACTTTACCTCTACCAGAGTTATTGCTGGTACGCCTTTATCCGGCAGGATTTCTTAATGTACTATCGCTACGCTCAAAAATGGGTTGATATATTTCATGAGCAACCATTGATGATACGCGTAGAAACCGGTTACTATATTAAAGGGCTGCATAATTTGTTAAATGCTCATTTTGACCTGAGAAATCATCAGAAATTTGAGCTCGACCTGCAGCTATTTATCAAGTTCTCCAAAACACCTGTTGCCACCCAGCATGATAACCACAGGATACAAACTTTCATATACATTACCAGCGCGCGGTTCAATCAGCATTTTATGCAGGGCACTTTTTCGGAGGGGTTGAAACAGGTACCCTTGATCGAACAAAATCTTAAAGTTTATGCCCTTTACCTGGATAATCACCGGCAACTGGTTTTTAATTACAAAATCGCTTCCCTTTATTTTGGCAACGGCAATTATGATATTTCAATTGATTACCTGCAAAAGATTATCAATGGAAGCGAAGGGATGCGGAACGACCTGCAATGTTACGCCAGGCTGCTCCACCTAATGGCGCATTATGAGTTGCGTAATTTTGCGATTATTGAGTCACTGATACGATCTGTTTACAGGTTCATGGCTAAAATGGAGAACCTGACTATTGTAGAAGAAGAGATGTTCAGGTTCTTGAGAAATTCGTTTCATGTACACCGTCAAAAACTGAAACCCGAATTGGAAAAATTGCTGCTTAATATTAAAAAACTTGAAAAAAATCGCTTTCAAACCAGGTCATTTGCTTATCTAGATGTAATATCCTGGGTGGAGAGCAAAGTGCTGGATAAGCCCATGAGTTTGATCATCCGGGAAAAATACCTGAGAGAAAAAAAACGCATTTATAGAAACCTCGCCGCATGAAGGGGATCTTCTCTTACTTTAATCTACTAAAACCGAAATCTTCGTACCCAGTTTACTTCCTTACGGTTTCCCTGGTCAATCCTGCGTGTACCCAACACAGTTAGCATTTATAAGGCATCAAATTTTCCGGCGGGTTATGTTCGTAAATCATTAACTTGTCCCTGCTCAAAAATGTAATCACCACTATCGTTTTAACCTTTGCCTCGGCTTACACCATCATTTTTAAAACCATTATATTGGAGAAAAACTGCAGGTATGAACAAAAGATTATTCTTAAAAACATCATCAGTCCTTGCCGGTGGAGCCGTCCTTTCCCGTTTTGCAGCCTGTAAACCCAAGTCAATGCAAACCCCTTTAAAAAATTGGGCAGGTAATTTAACATACGGTACCGACAAGGTACACTATCCCAAAACAGCGGGAGAAGTACAGCAGGTGATAAGAAGTTGCAGTAAAATCAAAGGGTTGGGATCTCAGCATTCTTTTAACAAAATAGCGGACAGTACCGAAAATCTAGTCTCGTTAAAAGAACTGAATAAAGTAGTAGCGTTGGATAAAACCGCCAATACCGTTACCCTGGAAAGCGGTATGAAATATGGCGAACTTGCGCCCTACCTGCATGAAAATGGCTATGCTTTACACAACCTTGCATCGCTCCCTCATATATCTGTTGCGGGAGCCTGTATTACGGCAACTCATGGCTCTGGTATAAAAAGCGGTAATTTAGCAACGATAGTGTCCGCCATCGAATTTGTAAATGCAGCAGGCGACCTGGTAACTCTTTCCAGGAAAAAAGATGGCGATAAGTTTTTGGGTGCAGTTGTCTCCATGGGAGCATTGGGGATTGTAACAAAAGTAACGTTGGATCTGCAGCCAACTTTCAATATGAGGCAGGTGGTGTACCGTAACCTGCCAATGGCCGCCCTCGAAAAGAATTTTAATGCCGTTTTATCCGCAGGGTATAGTGTAAGCCTTTTACCGATTGGAAAAATAAAAATATCAATGAGGTTTGGGTCAAAACAAGGGCAAAGTGACAGGCGCCGCTACCCGAACTGTTTGGCGCGAAGGCGGCCACTCAAAATATGCATCCGATAGAAACGAATCAGCCGAAAATTGTACAGAACAAATGGGCCTCCCGGCCCCTGGTTCGAACGATGCCCCTTTAAAATGGGATTTAAGCCAAGTGCCGGCAAAGAATTGCAAGGTGAATATTTTGTGCCTATTGAACATGCCTATGAAGCGATTATGGCGGTTGAAAAATTACATCAAAAGATAACGCCACACCTTTTTATTTCAGAGATCCGGACCATCAACGCGGATGAGTTTTGGATGAGCCCCTGTTATAAACAGACCTGCATCGCGATTCTTACCACCTGGAAGCAGGACGTGGAGGCTGTTATGAATTTAATCCCTTTGATTGAAGATCAGCTCGCGCCGTTTAATGTCAGGCCGCATTGGGCAAAATTGTTTACAATGCCGCCCGCCCTTTTGCAATCCCGTTATGAAAAACTTCCGGATTTTAAGCAATTGATTAATGAATACGATCCGGAAGGAAAATTTCGTAATGATTTTTTATCCAGGAACCTCTTTAGCAAATAGTTGCATTCTACGCTATTACTGGTTGAATGGTATATACGCGATACAGCCTCCCCGAAAAATTTCTCCATCCATGCGGTAAGGAGGTAAGTAAAAGAAATATATTCCCTTTATCACCGCCCCCGCATTATCTTATTATTATACAATTTCTATCGCCATCTTGTTAACTCAGGGATAACACGTTACTCGTTCCTTTGAATAATAAATTACAGGCTTCCGATCGGAGTGGGTTATTTATTAGCAAAATTTTAAAGTATTCCTAAAATGCACAATCCTATTGGTCTGTATTTTGGTATATAGAAATATCTAAACGATTTATAATGAAAAAAGCCATGTTTACAATTGAGGATATCCATATCGGGGATGAAATTTTATTCATCGATGAACACCCCGTCCAGCACAATTTGTTCTGGAGGGTAGTAAATAAATTATCTAACAATAAATTGATAGTGGAAATAAGGGAGATGGGATATGCTGAAAAATATACAGTGTCGGTAAGTGATGTGATAAACCTGCACAGGAACCGCCTGGCATTTTAGAAAGTTACGTAATGGATGATTTAAGATTGATCTAAATAGCTGGGTACTGTTGTTTAATTAATTTGGCTGTAATTTTCTCCAGGCAAAGGATCCGGGCCCCATAATATATTTAAAAAGTAACCCGCATAAAAATTTTTTGCCCCTCTTAAAAAACGCTTGAATTATCAGGTTCATCCTACCTTATATAAAAATTATAAACCCCGGCCCCAGCCGGTATTTTTTTGACCCCGCTGTACTGGTTGGAGCTATGGATTGTACAACTTCATCCATTTGCCTTCATTTATATAAATAGTGCTGGAATCAGGATGGAAAGTTGCAGCCTAATTGCCGGTATGGTAATTATCCAAGAATCGTTTACCAGTTCCTCTCCCTCTTCATAACTAACGGGGTCAGGCTACCTAGGGTAATTATTATAAGGGTATGATAATTTTTATTGGTTAACCAGTATATTGCAGTAGGAAAAGAAAAACATTTCCTGCTAAATCCTTTGCACAATTTTGGCCTCCTTTATTCATATCTTTCAGTTCATAACCTTTCAAAGATATGAAACATACTCGCCCGGGTCAATCTCATCAGAGAGATAAAATCCCTTTCCTTTTGCTTCTACTGTTCTCCCTGAATTGCTTCGGGCAGCAAACAGCGAAACGGCTAGCAAAAGATGACAAGCCAACACTCGTATCGAACCAGTTTAAATTTACTGAAGGGCCGGCAGCAGACAGGCAGGGAAATATATTTTTTACTGATCAGCCCAATAACAAAATCTGGAAATATGATATCGAAGGAAAGTTGTCGGTTTTTTTAGATTCTGCAGGCAGATCCAATGGAATGTACTTTGACGACCAGGGAAACCTGGTCACCTGTGCTGATGAAAATAATCAATTGTGGATGATCAGCCCAACAGGTAAAGTCACCATTTTACTGGATGATTTTATGGGCCACCGGTTCAATGGCCCTAATGATCTTTGGATTGATCATAACGGAGGAATTTATTTTACGGATCCCTATTTCCAACGCGATTACTGGCAAAGAAAAAGCCCCGATCCCGAGATAAATGGTGAAAAATTATATTATTTAGCCAAAGGAAAAACAGAAGCATTCATAGTAGATGATAGCCTCAAAAAACCTAATGGCATCATTGGCCAGGCAGGTAAATATTTGTTTGTTTCGGATATGGGTGTAGGAAAGATTTTCAGGTACGAGTTGGGCAATGATGGAAAACTTACAATCCGAAGCGCCTTTGCTTCCGATCTTGCGGACGGTATGACGCTTGATAATGCCGGCAACCTTTACCTCGCCGGAAAAGGCGTTACGGTATATGATTCCACCGGCCTGAAAATTCAGCAGTATGCTATCCCCTCAGGCTGGACAGCCAATCTTTGTTTTGGTGGGGTAAACAATGACCTGTTGTTTATTACCGCATCTGAATCAGTTTACATTTTGCGCATGAATGTAAAAGGTATGAAGCAGGGAAAATTATAACACCGACATGAATGCATTAATTTGTACTGAGCCGGGCAGGCTTCAATACATTGAAAAAAAGGAGCCCGTGTTAAAGCCTGGTACGGCGATAATAAGGATCAAACGAATTGGTATCTGCGGCACCGATCTGCATGCTTTTAAAGGCACCCAACCTTATTTTTCCTACCCGAGGATATTGGGCCACGAACTGGCAGGGGAGCTTGTAACCGCGTACGGGGATGAAGGATTTGTTCCCGGGGAAGCCCTCACCTTTATACCTTATTTCAATTGCGGGGATTGTATTGCGTGCCGGAGCAATAAGCCAAACTGTTGCAAAGAATTAGAAGTGTGCGGAGTTCATATCGATGGAGGCATGGCGGAATATTTGTCTGTTCCTTCATACTCATTGGTTAAAAGCCAGGGCCTCAGTTATGATGAACTGGCGCTCGTGGAGCCTTTGGCAATAGGAGCGCATGGTGTGCGGCGTGCCAATATTCGAAAGAACGAATTCGTACTGGTGATCGGGGCAGGGCCCATTGGCCTCGGAACCATGGAGTTTGCGCGTATCGCCGGCGCAGAGGTGATTGCGCTGGATACTAATTTCAACCGCTTGCAATTTTGCAAAGAGAAGATGAAAATACCACATGCTATCCATGCCGCCAAAGAGGATGTGTTGGCAAGGTTACAAGAAATAACCCGTGGTGATTTCCCGACTGTTGTTTTTGATGCAACCGGTAACCGGAATGCCATCAATAATGCACTCCAGTACCTGGCGCATGGCGGAAGATTCATACTGATCGGTTTACAGAAAGATATGATCAGTTTCAGCCATCCGGAATTTCATAAGCGCGAGACCACTTTAATGAGTAGCCGCAATGCAACAAGGGAAGATTTTAACCATGTCATCGAAGCCATAAAAAAAGGCCTGGTAAACCCCGCAGTGTTTATTACTCATCGGGCAACATTTCATGAGTTGAAAGATGTTTTTGAAACATGGCTTGATCCAGCTGGGGGTGTAATAAAAGCAATGGTTGAACTGCATTGATTATGTAAAACGGGGCCGGGACGGATGGGAAAAATTGAAGCTCAATTATTGTAATAACTTACGATTTCATAGCATCGGATTGAAGCCGCACCGTTCTATAGTTGCTAATACGGCATACGCTTTCGAATATTTTAAGAATAAATTGCGACAAAAGGATCCTGCAAAATATTTGCTTCATTGCGACCAGGAATTTTGCCTGAAAGTAAAGCTCACCTAAAATTTCACAATGATAAAAAAATCCCTGATTAGTAGTATTTTATTTACCCTCATTATAGCAGCATCCCCCGCTCAGCAATCTCAAAAATTATGGTACAGGAAGCCCGCGACAACATGGACAGAAGCGTTGCCCGTAGGTAATGGACGCCTGGGAGCAATGGTCTTCGGCGGCATCAATGAAGAACTTATTCAGTTGAATGAAGCCACTTTATGGACTGGCGGCCCTGCCCGTACCAATGTAAATCCAAAAGCATACGAAAATTTATTACTGGCAAGAGAAGCACTTTTTAAAGGGGAGAACTATGATAAGGCCTATGAATATGCAAAGAATATGCAAGGCTATTATTCAGAATCTTATCTGCCGCTGGGAGACCTGGAGATCCGCCATCATTTTGAAGACACCGCGGTTTCATCGTATTCCCGTGACCTCAATATTACTGATGCCATTGCAACTACGCGTTTTAAAATTGGGGGCACAGTGTTTACAAGGCAAGTCATAAGTTCCTCACCCGGCCAGGTAATTGTTATACGCATTACTGCGGACAAGCCGGGCAAATTAAATTTTACAATGGCCGCAAAGAGCCAGTTGCAACACATTCGATCGATTATCAGCAACACGGAAATAGCTATTAAAGGTAAAGCGCCTTCTCACCTCGAACCCAATTATGTGAGTTCGGCCAATGCAGTTACGCAGGATGACCCATCCAGGTGCCGGGGTATGCGTTTTGAATGGCGGATCAAAGCGACCGGCAAAGGAGAGATACATTCAGATACAAGTGGTATAATTATAAAAAATGGTACGGATATTTTAATCTTCCTGTCGGCGGCCACCAGTTTCAATGGCTTTGATAAATGTCCGGATTCGGAAGGAAAAGATGAAAGTAAACTGGCGGCCGGTTACCTGTCCTCCGCTGTTAAGAAAAGCTGGCCATTGTTGCTTCGCGATCACCTGGCAGATTACCATCATTATTTTAACAAGGTATCTTTTAAGCTTGCTCCGCCTGTGGAAAATTATAATGCTTTGTTACCGACAGGCGAGCGTTTGCTGGGTTATACGGAAGGGGCTAAAGACCCCTCCTTTGAAACTTTATATTTTCAATATGGCCGCTACCTCCTCATTTCGAGCTCACGCACTAAGGCCGTGCCAGCAAATTTACAAGGCATCTGGAACAAGGAACTAAGGCCTCCATGGAGTTCTAACTATACCACCAACATCAATGCTCAAATGAATTATTGGCCGGCGGAGCCAACCAACCTTTCCGCCATGCACCTGCCTTTAATAGAATTTATTAAAAACACTGCAGCAACGGGTAAGGTTACTGCGAAAGAATTTTATCATACAAAAGGCTGGGCAGTACACCACAACAGCGATATCTGGGCACTCTCAAACCCCGTTGGGGATATCGGTAAATCTCATGTGGGCTAACTGGCCGATGGGTTCGCCCTGGCTTTCCCAACATTTGTGGACACATTATGAATTTACAAAAGATAAAAAATTTCTCCGGGAAACCGCCTATCCATTAATGAAAGGCGCTGCAGAATTTTGCCTCGATTGGCTGGTAGAGGATCAGAACGGATTCCTCGTAACAGCACCTTCTTTTTCACCTGAAAATAGTTTTATAGATGACTCTGGAAAAAAGGGAAGCGCTTCAATAGCCACTACGATGGATATGTCTATTATCTGGGACTTGTTTACAAATCTTGTAGAAGCTTCCCGGGAATTAAATGAAGACACTATTTTCCGCAACATGGTTATCACCAAAAAAACAAGCTATACCCGCTTCGCATAGGGAAGAAAGGAAATTTGCAGGAATGGTACAAGGACTGGGGGGATACGGATCCCCACCACCGCCATGTTCCACTTATTTGGCTTGCATCCTGGCAGGCAGATATCTCCCATTACCACGCCGGCACTTGCAAAAGCTGCTATGAAAACACTGGAACTTAGAGGTGATGCCGGCACAGGCTGGAGCCTTGCATGGAAGATTAATTTCTGGGCAAGATTGCTGGACGGTAACCATGCGTATAAAATGTTCCGCGACCTCCTGCATCTTACCGGGCAAACCGGTACCAATTATGCAGACGGAGGCGGTTCTTATGTCAACCTGTTTGACGCACATCCTCCATTTCAGATCGACGGTAATTTTGGCGGTATAGCAGGTATTACTGAAATGCTGCTTCAAAGTCATTTGGGTGAATTACACGTGTTGCCTGCACTCCCCCGTGCCTGGAACGAGGGTAGCATCAATGGTCTTAAGGCAAGGGGGAATTTTGAGGTCTCGATCAACTGGAAAGATCTACGCCTGTCCGGTGCGGTTATCCGGTCCGGATCAGGTGGAATCTGTAAGGTTAGGACCGCTTTGCCTGTACGCGTTACCGGTAGTATTGCAAAGTCTGTTAAGGACGCAATCGGATATGTAACATCTTTTAATACAGTTAAAGGAAAATCTTATTGGTTGATACCGGTAAAGTAATTTATGATCCTGTGGCTTCGTTTTCTAAGAATCCTTTTATTAATGCAGTCCATTGAACCTCCGATAACTGGGCAAATGCTCCCAATGCTACCAGCGAATTCCTTACATTATCAGTTGCCTTGCCAGTGGAGATATTTGGTACTTCGTTGCGGCCATGATAAGAAGCAGTTACTTTAATTCCTTTCCTGTGAATGATAAATGAAGAAGTTGCCTCGTCGGTGAAAAAGTGCGCAGTTTCCGCCCCCTCTTTCGAAGGGTTGGAAGAAGCCCTCAATTTCATTCCGTAGAGATCTTCATCATGGCCCGGGTTATTTATTTCTTCTATAAATTCTACGGTTACCCAATCATATCCATCTCCTTCTGATGATCCGGGACCGGGTATATCAATTTTAAAATAATCACCTTTCTTAGCCGCGCCACGCGTTTCGTCGCCTGTGTCGGTGGTTAATACAAATTTGGCACTTGCTGGTCCGCACAGCTTGTGCCATACTGCAGGGTTCAGCATTCTTTCACAGGCTTTTTGATAGGCAGCTGTTGCAGCTTCTTTTGTGCCGGCATCCATACTTTGTTCCAGGTTTACATTTTTGCCTTTTGTTTCGGGGGGTATCATTTCATTTTCCATACTATAAATCTTTTCAGTAATTTAATTATTCATTCTCGTTGCCAGCTACTAATAGCTTATTCAAATTGGTTACCGCTGTTTTAAGGTTTATACCTTTACCCAAAACGGGTTTAAAAATATCACCTTGTTCTTTTATACGCTGCATTGCATTCCTGATGGTAAAATCTCCCATTTTCAATCCCTTTTTAACTTCTGACCAATGCAAGGGCATACTCACTGTGGCCATGGGTTTCGGACGAAGCGAGTAAGCCGCGGCAAGCGTGGCCTGCGGCCTGTTTTGAAGGAAATCTATATACAATTTGCCTTTTCTTTTAGATACTGTTCTTTCGATACTCGTAAAGGAAGGTGCCAGGTTATTCACAAGCCGGGCAATTATACGCGCGAATTCTTTGGATTCCTCGTAGGTATATTTAGCACCCAATGGAATATAAATATGCAGGCCGGTTGATCCGGAGGTTTTACAGTAGGCGTCAACCTTAGCCGTGTCCAATACACTTTTGGTTACGAGGGCAGTTTCAATCACCTGCTCAAATGTATTTTTTTTACCCGGGTCAAGATCAATGATGCACCAGTCCGGGTTACCTGGTTTGGAAGTTCTGCTGCTCCAGGGATTTAATTCAATACAACCCAATGAAGCCATGTATAAAATATCGGACTCATTCTTGCAAACCATGAAATTTTTATTAACACCCTCCGTAGTATATGGAAAAGTAGCTATCCAATCCGGTACTTTCCCGGTGACGTCTTTTTGATAAAAGTTCATGCCGTCAATTCCGTTGGGATGCCGGTTCAGGGACTGGGGGCGATCCTTTAAATAAGGCAACATGTATGGGGCCACTTCGTAATAATAATTCAGCATATCCCGTTTGCTGATACGGTCCCTGGGCCAGTAAAGTTTTCCGAGGTTGGTGAATTTCAGCTCATATCCTGATATTTTTGATCTGTGTTGTCTCGGTTGCATCGGGGAACTTACCGGTAGTAAGTGTGGCAGGATTGGTAGCCGGTTTTTATTGGCTTTTTGCCGGTAGTTACTTTTTTTGCAGGCCTTTTTTTCCATTTTTTTTTATATTTTTTCCCTGGATGTAAGAAGGTGAGGTAAGTTGCATTTGTTATCGTACTGCATTCGCATCAGTTAGTAATTATGCCAGCTCAGCCTAATATATTCAACGCCTCTAATAAAAACCTCATACTATACTCAACACAATTAACAAGCCAATGAAATCCGGTTTATAAATAAAATACCTGCCTGTACGGGTAAGCTGTTGGGAAATTTTCACAAAAACGATCAAGCATATTATTGTTCGCATACCTGGCGTGGTATAATCCACAAGTGCACCAGTCTGCTTTAATTAAGTATCTTGGGCTATACCAAAAGGGCCTTCCAAAGTTGAACCTGCTTCTGTGATGGAAGATTTAGTACGTAACCGCATCAACTTCAAACCAGGTTTAACCATTTTACCAGGAAGTATTCTTCTTTTATTTTTAACACAATGGTATCTTCGATTGTAATATATTAGTAAAGTTTTACCCTTAAACCGGAATTCTTTCCGCTGATATATCTTAAAGGTATATGATATGGCCAAAGTTTTTACGATTACGGAAGGATTAGAAAATATGGGCGCTTTAAAAACAGGTGGCCAGGGTTCCGTCTACAAAGCCAGGCGCATAGGTGAAATCATATCGGCGGTAAAATTGTTGCCCACTCCCATACACTCAGAGACAAATGATGATAAAAATTTCCTTGATTTCCAAAATGAAGTACAGAAATTAAAAAAGGTTAATGAGGAGCCCAATCCCCATGTGGTAAAGATTCTTAACTCAGGCCTGACAGAATCGGGCAACCTGCCCTTTATTGAAATGGAGTTTATTGAGGGGCCGGATATGGAGGACTTGCTTAAACCGCCTTATGACCCGGTATTTCCCATTAAAGAAATCATAAAGGTTGCCGACCAGCTTTCCTATGCGCTGGCTCATTGTCATAAAGTAGATGTGAAGCATGGGGATATCAAAAGTAATAATGTAAAATTCAATGTCAATACCGGCAATTATGTGTTGCTGGATTTTGGCCTGGCCATTATGTCTGAAGAACAACGCCGCACCAGTATGCGGCAGGCAGGCGCCATCGAATTTATGGCACCTGAGCAAAGTGAAGGCATGATGTATTTTCAAACAGATGTTTACAGCATCGGTATTATGTTGTTTGAACTTCTTACCGGGGCAGTGCCGTTCCCGCTGCTTGACAAAGGGGAATCGGCCCGGAACCGGGTAATGCTGGCACATATGGAAGTGCCGGTGCCGGATATTTTATCGCACCGCAGGCTAATGCTTCCACAGAACTGGAGTGAAGAAAAAAAAGAAAGGGAAATGCAGGTGCCTCAATGGCTGATCAGCACAATACACAAATGCCTCGAAAAGTCGTACCTCAACCGTTTTAAAAACGGTATGGAGCTTCACCGCTATATAGTTCCAACAGCACGCTAATGGTAGCAAGCAAAGAAGCGAATGCATTGAACGCGACAATTCTGCAAAGTGAGAACGAGCGGTTGAGAACCCTCCTTATCCAGTACCAGGAAGCTGCTAAAATAAGGGAATCAACAGCCTTGAATCCGCACAAGGTGCTATCTTTAAATGAAGTGCTTTCCGCCAAACTATTGGAAGAGAATTCCGACGTACCTGAAATGGAGACCCCGGTATACAGGAGGGCCTCTTTCGCTGGCGCGATCATTTTTTTTATCGTTCTGGCCGGTACCGCGGCCCTCGCATATAAATTCAGGGCAAAGCTTGGATTTGGAAAAAGCCGCACCGGTACCACGATACAGCCTTCAGCTCAATCCCCTGTTGTAAAACTGGATCAGTATAAAGTGCTGGCTCCAAAAGCATATTTCCATAATGCCCCGGATGAAAATACAAGGCGGATGGCCTGGATGATCAATTCCAATGACACAATAAACGCATTAAAAGAAACGCCTGATTTCATCTACACTGAATTTTTTAATAGCAAAAACCAGTTATCAAAGGGATGGTTACGCAAGAAAGACCTGGTTACTTTAGATAAAAGCGTAAATGGTTTTAATAATTCTCTACCGTCAGTAAATGCAGAAAACAATATTACAAAACTTGAACTTGTAAGGGCGGCAAGGTTCTTATCCAACGGTAAAAACAGGGAGGGATTAACAATATATGGCCGGCTCGCAAAAAGCGGTGTGACGGAAGCGATGTATCAATATGGCGACCTCGCCCTTAAAGGAAAAAATACAGCGATCTCGTGCAAGCAGGGAATTGACTGGCTAAACAAGGCTGCAAGAAAAAATTCAACTGCTGCCAAAAGGACGCTGGGTTTTTTATATATGTTTGCCAATAACCAGGATATACTTACGGCCAGTGATTACGGGTATTGCAGTGTTCAGCGGGACTCAGCCAGGGGTGCTGCTTTTCTCATAGACGCGGTTTCGGAAGGGGATACCCTGGCCATCCGTTTTCTTGAGCAGATGCACAAACGATAGGTTGTTTAAAACCTCAGAAAACAGCAACGGCGGGAAATATTTCCGGATTTATATAAAAGTGGCTTCAGTAATGTCATCGGGAATTATCTGTCTTTTTGTTTGTTTCGCAATGATAACAAGATAAACTCGCAACTAGCAGGGTTGAATTTGAAAGGGTGAAGGGCGGCTGTTAATGGAATGATTGTTGGGTAGTATTAACAAAATATTTTAATGAAATTTAGTTCCTTCACTACAATTAATGTTTTCTTTTTATGTTTTATAGGTATCGGTTTTTCTTGTAACAGGAATGCCGCTTATATTGCTGAAGATTCCATTTACTATTATCCCGAAAAAAATATTTACTATGACAGCCTTAGATCACAATATTATTATTCGTTAAACGGAAACCGTACCTGGGACAGCATGGCATTTAATGCGCCAGCCTTCGGCGCGGTGCTGGGAAGGAGGGTATCGGTCAAAAGGGAAGACAATAACATTTGGGAAAATAATGATGCACACAGGAAAGAGTTCAACGGAATAATATTAAACATAATAAACAAACAGACCATTCAACTTTCAATAACCGACAGCATTAACAAGGCAAGGCCCAATGTAATTGCGAAGGTCCCGCCAAAAGAGATTGAAAAAGAAGAGCCGCCAAAGAAAGGGCTCAAAAAATTTTTTAATAGGTTATTCGGGAAGAAGAAGAAGCCTGCTGAAGAAAAAAACAAACAATAAATTAGTTGTTATAATGCATACAAAACCTACTTTTTGGCAACGGATGGGATTACACGATTGGTTCCTGAAAAACGAAGGCAGGGAATCATTTCACGAGATCAAAAGCCTTACCCCCAATATCGTTTATAAATACATTGTAGACAAGTTTGATGAATCGGTACAGCAACTGTCTTTCGCGCAGCGCGTTGTTTTTTATCATGAGTACATTATCTCATTCAGTGCCGAAGATTATAATGACTTTATGCTTGACAAAAAAGGCATTTTTGGTATCATTATCCAGGAGTCATTAAAACAATTTTATTTAAGATTAAAGCAGTACAGGTCGGAAGGGAAAACCGTGGAGCCGGCAGGCAATAAATGGGTATTCCGCTTTGCCTCCCATCCTGATTATAGCAGGGGCGATATCGGGTTCATCGGCAAACTTTTACCGGGGAACACCGTGCAGAATCAACAGAACCTACGGGTTACTTTTATACCCAGGCAAACAGGAATTGCTCAAACCCTTGATATTAACCAGGCCATTTTAAAAGACTTTACTTTTTATAGCGAAGGTTATTATGAAGTGCCCTACCAGGAAGACCTGCTGTTTGATGCTGCTGCGGTAACTGCCCAACAATCCAAATCCTACGGCCGGTTTGAAACCACTATTCCCGATCGTGAGTTTGCCGGAAAAAAACTGGAATATTTAATGAAGGATGAAGATATAATCGTTTCAGGTAAGGAGGATGAATCCACTGCCCATAATATTTTCAAAATACCTTCTGAATGGGTCAGTACTCCGCACCTGCGCATCCGCTTTGATAAAAATGAAGACAAATTCTACCTGGCATCCTTTGGTGAAAAAACAATAGTAAACGAACACGAAATATCAAAAAGTGAATTACAAAAACCGGTATGGACAGACCTGCCGGTTAACTCACGTATTGTCCTGAACGGCATAGTAGGAATCAATCTTTTCAAATCCTGATAATGATAAATAATATATTATCCATTATAATTTTGGTAACCGCCATTTTGCTGCTCGTGGTAAATTTCAGGGACATAAAAAATACACATAAGGACAATGGGTAAAAATTATTTTGGTATAACCGATCCGGGCCGGGAGCGCACAAATAATGAAGACAGTTTTATTACCCAAACTGTGTCCAGTGGTAATTTAGTTATTGCATGTGTAATAGATGGCGTGGGCGGTTATGAAGGCGGCGAAATAGCGGCGCAGTTAACAAAAGATGAGATCATCCGCGAGCTCCGGCGTTTGCCTGGGAACATTATTGAACACATGGTAACCGCACTCAATAATGCAAACGAGAGGATCATCAAAGAAAAGCAGGTAAGCCCGCAGAATGAAAAAATGGCCTGCGTGGTTACCCTTGCGGCTGTAGATATAAAGAATAATGTTTTTTATTTTGCCCACGTAGGCGACACGCGTTTGTACCTTTCACGGGACGGTTCACTTATCAAAATAACCCGGGATCATTCCTCTGTAGGATTTTTGGAGGAAAGCGGAAGGCTTACCGAAGAAGCTGCCATAGCGCATCCTAAAAGAAACGAAGTAAATAAAGTTCTCGGTTATGAGCGCCAGATAAGCCTTGTAAAAGATTTTATCGATACAGGCGAATCCCCTTTTTTGCCTGGTGACACCATTCTATTATGCAGTGATGGCCTTACCGATATGATCACCACAGGCAATATTATCACTGTTCTTTCAAAGGAAAAAGACCTCGCTGCCAAGGGGCGGCAACTTATCAAGGCTGCGAATGACGCGGGTGGAAAAGATAATATTACCGTAGTGCTGGTACACAACGATAAGTCCCGTGTTCAGCATGCGGTAACCAAACCCCCTGTTCTGCATGAAGGAACAAAACCGCCTGTTCGGCCCGAAAAAATCCGTAAGGAGGGAAATAAAGAGTCAATGATAATTGAGAAAGTGGCTGATGCGGATAAACAGCTTCCCCGGGGCGCGGGTACCAGGAACAATAAATTTTTGCGTGTCTTCTTTTACATTATTTTCATTTTTATCATTATATGGTCCCTAGCGAGGATTTATAAAAATACCAGGACAAAAAAGGTCCTTCCGGCCACACCTGTCGCTCAACGGAACAGGGAGGAACTGGATTTCATTGACAGTATCAATACTTCCGCAACCGGCATCGTTAACCTGGCTGGTGGAAATCCGATCATTGTTACGGATACAATAAAAATTACAAATGATTCTGCACACATTATCGGGAAGGGAAAGTCTTTCATACGTGATAGCGCATATGCGGGCCCGTTATTTATGATGGCTTCCTCCTGCAAGTATCTTTTGCTCGATAGTTTGATCATCGAAAATTTTACTGTTGGTGTACTGGTGATTAATAAAGGGCTGCACCTTAATAATGTCCGTTTTAAAAATTGCCTGGTGCCCGTATTATTTCAACAGCATTTTGCAAATGATACATTATTAACAGGCAGGCAGTCTGAAAATATTTTTTATTTAACTGATTCTCTGCATAAATAATCATACAACCATCAATGCCGGCAACAACAAAAAAAAATAGTTCGAGAACGACAGAAAGAATTTTTTTATTGATCATATCGGTTGTATTTGGCTTCCTTTTTTACCAGTTATCAACTATTCTTGGAAAAGATTTTTTAGAAGTACCGGCGCGGCTTTCAGATGGTACCATGATGAATATCAATGACAGCAAACCCGGCGAGCGCATTAAAAAATTACTTACCAAGGGCTTTTATTTTAAAGATAGCCGTGATATCGGCCTGGTCAGTTCTGTTATAGAAAAGGAATACAACCTGCATCCCGGCCTTACCGATAATATCGGCGAGCTCAATAAGAGCAAATACTATATCAATGCAGATGATGCTTATAGCAGGGGAGGGGCATCCTTCAAAAAAAGAGTCCGGGTTTCCCGGTCGTTGCTCGGGTTTTCAGAAAACGATACCCTGCTCTTTGACCAGGAACGAAACAATCCAATGAAGCTCGATGCTGTTAGCAGTGTCACCATGGGACCGCATAATATTACAGGAACTATAAACGATGGCCAACAACCGATTGCTGGCGTTTTAGTGAGTTTGCAAATGGTTACTCCAGGGGATAGCATTGAAATCCCTGATGTTATCCTGCCCGGGAATAAGATGCAGGTTACTAAAAATGGAATAGAGAAGGTTTATATAAAAGATTCATCCGGCAACCTTCAACTCGAATCATTGCTCGCATATGCCCGTACCGATGTTGGTGGGAAATTTTCATTTGAAGGCCTGCCTTCCGGACCTGCGTTTGTAATACTTCCACTTCAGCCAGGATACCAGTTTGGCCGTTCCAAAGGGATACAAAAATTAACAAGTGATATTACTTTTTTATTTACCCGCGCTCCTCATACTATCAAATTATTTTCTACCCAGGATTTTAATACGCTCAAGAAAGAAAAATCCTTTATTGTTAGGACGCCTGCAGAAGCAACCCAATGGTTTTGGATCATTGCTGTTGGGTTTATCACTGCCTTCTGGTTGCTGCATATTTTTTTAACTGCAAAGTTCAGGGCTGCGGATCAGTTCATCTTACCCGTGTTAATGCTGCTGACCGGTTTTTCTCTCGTCACACTACTGAGCCTGCAGGATCCGCTAAGGGACCGCTTTCTAGCAAAAAGCACCCTGATCTATTTTTGTGCTGGCTTTATCGTGATGCTGGTAGTAATGCTTTTCAATGTAAGGCGGTTTACTACTGACTCAGGATTGTACCGCTTATTCTTATTTAAACAAAACCGGCTGGCAGCCAATGGATGGCCATGGGCTGTGGCTGCAACCGGTTTGTTAGCCCTTACCATTTTTTTTGGTACCGGTCCTGAAGGCAGTGGGGTAAAAGTTAATTTGCTGGGTTTTCAGCCAAGTGAGATAGTCAAATTCCTGGTGATCATTTTTCTTGCCGGCTTCTTTGCGAAAAATGAAAAGTTTATTGCCGAGTATACCTCCTGGGATAAAAGATTTTCATTTTTCTTCTTTGCCGTATTTGCCATTGGGATCACTATACTTTTGTTCCTGATTTTAGGCGACCTGGGCCCGGCCATGGTTTGCTGTTTCACGTTTATTATTCTTTTTTCTTTTTCACGCGGCGATTTCAAAGAGATGGCCGCTGCTGTTATCCTGTATGTGCTGGCCATTTGGATCAGCGATAATGTATGGCTCGCCACTGCTATAACCATTGGCTGTTTAGTGCTGTATATGCTATTGCGAAAGAAGAACCTCAGTGAGTCTGCAGTGATGGCCATGGTGATCGTGTGCGGCTTTATGTTACTCGATAAGATCCCGTTCCTGGCTTCCCTTTTTCCCGGACCTATCAGGCGGCTGGTCGACCGCAAAGCCATATGGGAAGATGCCTGGAACAATGAAGTCTTTGGGGGAGACCAGGTTGCCAATGGTATTTGGGCGATGAGTGGCGGCGGCATCTCCGGCCAGGGTACTGGCCAGGGTTTTGCAAAAACCATCCCTGAGGCTCATACCGATATGATACTCCCTTCCTTTGGTGAAGAATTTGGATGGACCGGCATCCTTTGCATTTTTATATTATTTTTGATCTACCTCCATCGCTCCATAATAATTGGCCGGCAAACAGGTGCTCCTTTCCTCTTTTATTTATGTGCCGGAATTGGCATTGCAACTTTTACGCAGTTCCTTTTAATTGCCGGAGGCTCAACAGGCGCCTTGCCGCTTACAGGTGTTGCCCTGCCTTTTGTGAGTTACGGAGGTTCATCGCTTTTTTGTAATATGCTCGCCAGCGGGTTCCTGCTTTCTGCATCTCATTTAAAAGGCTCTGCTGTGCAAATGAAGTTCATAACCGCCCGGCAGGACAAAAATCTCCTGCCCGCATTGCTTGCGGCCTGTGCCGGTATTGTATTGCTGGGTGTCAACGTATCCAAATATGTTTTTAATAATAAAGCCTGGGTAATAGAGCCGGCATTAGTAGCAGATCGGAACGGCGAAAGGATGTTTAGTTATAACCCCAGGATCAGTATTTTAATGAACAGGCTGCAGGCCGGCAATTTATTAGACAGGAAGGGCAAGATACTCGCAACCAGCAACCGTGATCTTTTAATGGAGCAAAAGGATTCTTTACTCAAGCTCGGCATGTCAGCAGAAAGCCTTGAGGCCTTTGCTTACAAAAGAGCCGACAGGTATTATCCTTTCGGGGAACAAATGTTTTTCTGGACGGGAGATGCGAATACGGGTATTTTCAACGGTGGAACTAATGGATATTTTGCCGAATATGCCCATGGACCTGCACTTCGCGGCTTTCTTACACCCTCTGCGAAATTCCAGGTAAGTGCGTCGCACTACAGGGAGAATCGATTTTTGCCCGAAACATTTACAGAAATGACGGTAAACAAAAGAGATTACCATGCACTTTCTTCGTTACTGCTCGCCGGCATCAACAGCCCGGAGGTAATGGCTTTTAAAAAAAGAAACCGTGATGTAAAGCTCACAATGGATGCCGCCCTGCAAACAAGTATACAAAAATCCATTGAGGCCGATGACAGTGCGCGAACCAAACGTACGTCCGTTGTTATCATGGAAGATAACACGGGCGATATAATTGCTTCCGCGGCATATCCCTTACCCGCAACGGATAACTGGGACCTGCTTACCCTGAGTGAAGCCGATTTAAATAAGTTACCGGGTTGGAATGTGAATACTGATATTGGGTTCACGCACGCTACCCAGCCCGGCTCCACCGCCAAACTGGTGACAGCATTGGCTGCCTTTAATAAATTAGGAGAAGCTGCTGCTAAGAAGGTGGTATTGATTCATCCGCAGGACCTTATCAGGGTAAAAAGCGATGAGCCTGACGAAGCAGGAAATATCATGATGGAGCGGGCGATTATAAAATCCAATAACTCCTTTTTTATTCGCCTGGCAAATGAAGAACAGTTACAGGAAGAGATGGGTGACCTCTACCTGAAAACCGGCATGTTTTTGCATGGAGTAGGTGGGTTTTATTACGAAGGAAATTCCATTGATGCGGATCAGCAGGAGAAGTGGAAAGAGCTATGGCGAAAAACAGAATTTACAAGTTTAAAAAGATATGACCGGAATAATATAAGGCGCACGAGGGCTAAAGGAATTTCCGGGATGGCCTGGGGACAAGGCGAGTTGGTGGCCACACCTGCAGCCGTAGCCCGGCTTGCCGCGGGTATCGCTAATAATGGGACAATGCCTGCAAACCGCTATGTGATGGATATTAGCGCGGTACCCGAAAACTTAAAAAAAGGTATCAATATAGCCAAGAGTCCTAAATATGCGGAGCTGTTAACTGACTATATGCGCAAGCAGAGCGCACCTAAAATAAACAGGCTGGGTATTTTAGTGGCGGGTAAAACGGGAACACCCGAGCGTATATTAAAAGGTGAAACGATCAACGATGGCTGGTATGTTTTTTTCGCGCCAAAGGTTTCAGATCCGGGGCATATAGTTGTTTGTGTGCGTATTGAAAATGCCAGGGGGTCAAGTGAAGCAGTGAAGCTTGCCGGCAAACATGTGATACCACTTTTATTGCAGCGGGGTTATATCAAAAGTTTCGAAACACCAGGGGCAAAAAAGGCTGCACCTGAAAAGAAAGCCGTCATAGTGACCGCTGCGCTGCGGGCAAATTAAAATTCGACTGGATAAATCGCATCTGTATTCCCATTGAATTTTTTGGAGCAAATTTCATTTGTGCATAATAAATTAAATTCATTTTCAGTATGTTCGATCTGTTTAAAAACCGTCCCAAAGACGTTAAGGAAATAAGAAATGCAATTCTTCAATTTGTGAAAGAACAACTACAGAAAACGGAGGGTGGGGAAGGCAGCAACATCACTGGTTTATACCTTTTTATCTATTGTAAGGATGAGGAAAGGCATTTATATGAATCCGCGGTTTTTTATGGCATACCCAATAAATTCCGGGACGAAGAAATACAAAAAATTGCGGATGACTTTGCCATATCCTTACCTCCCTCCTGGGTGATGGAAATTTTGTTTAATGACAATGTTCCTCCTGAAGCAATAAAGTTAAGGAACGTAGACGCTGCATTGTTGATTGCCACATCAGGGAGCCCTGTAGTGAACAGGGAAATGACGGCTTATATCAATGTGCTAAATGGAGAGGCGGAAAAAGCGCGCTACCTGCTAAGTTCAGCCAGGGGAAAAATAAATATAGGCAGGGGGGCAAGTGTACAAACAGCAGACGGGTTCTTCAGGAAAAACTTTATTGTATTTACTGATAACGGTGGCAACGAAAAAAACAGGGCGGTAAGCAGGCAACATGCGCATATTGAGTGGGATCACGTGATCGGCTCATTTTTTTTATTTGCGGATGAAGGCGGGATACCTCCTGATAATAAAGTTAAAATAAGAACAGGAACCGCTGCGCCCGTAAAGCTGATGACTACACAGATCGGGCACAGGCTCCAGGAAGGCGACCAGGTGATATTGGGAGAATCCGCGGTACTTGAATTCTCCTTCCTGGCAGAATAAAAATAAACACAAATGGCGAAGATCTTTACGATAACGGATGGAGTGGAAAATATGGGAGCGCTGAAAACCGGCGGCCAGGGGTCAGTGTATAAAGGCAAACGAATCGGGGAGATCATTACTGCTATAAAAATACTGCCTACACCCATCTATAGTGAAAGTGCTGATGATAAAAATTTTGTCTCCTTTCAAAATGAGGTCGATAAATTAAAGAAAGTAAACCAGGATGCTAACCCAAACCTGGTAACAATTCTCAGTTCAGGAATTACCGATACAGGTAATTTTCCCTTTATTGAAATGGAATATATCGGGGGTCCGGATCTGGAAGAACTTTTAAAACCTCCACACGATCGGATTTTTACAATACAGGAATCCTTAAAAGTTGCCCGGCATTTATCGAACGCGTTGGCTCATTGCCACAAAGTAGATGTGAAGCACGGCGATATAAAAAGTAACAATGTAAAATACAACTCACATACCGGTAATTATATTTTATTGGATTTCGGCTTATCAGTAATGTCTGATGAGCAACGGCGCACCAGTTTGCGGCAGGCCGGGGCCATTGAATTTATGGCACCGGAACAGCACGAGGGACAGCTGCTTTTTGAAACGGAGGTCTATAGCTTTGGGGTCATCTTGTTTGAATTGTTGTCGGGTGTGGTTCCGTTTCCTCTGGAAGACAGTGGTGAAACGGCCCGTAATACGGTAATGATCGCGCAACTGGAGGAAGCGCCACCTAATTTGCTTTCGTTAAGGCAGCAACATTTGCCCCAATGGTGGAGCAAAGAAAAAGCGCTGCACGAGATGCAGGTTCCGGAATGGATGGTGAGCATGATCTATAAATGCCTCGAAAAAAAACCAGGGGGCCGCTTTTCAAATGGAATGGTGTTGCATGAGCATATTGTCAGGAATAGTATTGCCGCTTCCGGAAATACGGAATGGGGCGCCGGAAGGATTGTAAACCTGGAGCAGGATAATGAAAGATTAAGCAAGGAAAATAAAGATTTGTTACAAAAATTATCAGGATATAAAAAACCAGGTAATAGTGTCAATTCGGGATCCGGGCGAATGAAAGTTGCCGGCCTGAAAAATATACTCATCCTTTTTTTATCACTGGTAATTTCCGGTTTCCTCATTGATCGTTTCCTGGTTGACAGGAAAATTGAATTTCAAAACAATGATGTTGCTGCACCTGCTGATGATATGCCGGCATTCTCCGCAGCAGCTGGGCTACAGTTAAAAAAAGCCAGGGAATTTTTATACAATGGTCGGGTTGAAGAGGCGAAATTAATATATCAATCGCTGGCAGTTCAGGAGATCCCTGAAGCGATGTATGAGTTTGGCAACCTTACACTTTTAAATGGAGTTGATAAAACTAAGTGTGCCGAAGCAATGGCCTATCTGGCAAGAGCCGCCGGGAATGGTTATGTACCGGCCAAAAGAACAATCGGGTTTTTATATTCCTATTCCGGTGACAGCCTTGCCTTGCAGCAAAATGGCTACAATGGTTGCCGGTTTAACATCGACATATCCAGGGGATCAAAATTATTAATGGAAGCATCTTTACGCGGGGATAGTATCGCATCCGGGATGTTGGATGACCTGAATCTTAAGTATGGACAATGATGGGAGGAAATTATCTTAGAAATCAGCAGAAAACAACAGAAAAAATAAGGAAGATACCAGGGTAAACAGAACTAAGAAAACCCGGCGATCAATTTAATTTTTTTGCACGCAGTTCGTAATAAGTTTTGTCTGTAGAGGTGCGGCTTTTTGGAAAGATAGATATGCTGTAAGCCCCGGCTAAGGGCATAGTACCGGTGATAACAAGGCCTGTCCGGTTCAGGTAAAGGAACTGATGGTTTACATCATTGAAAAAAGTAGGCATTTCGTAAACCTCAATCAGCGGATTGAGCAAATAAATAGAATATATACCATTTGCCAGAACGGATTCCATATGTACCTCGGTTTGCAAATTAAAATTCTGTGAGGGTAAATTAAAATTAACAATAGAATTGAAGCACACCCCTATATATGAAACTTCCAGGTTAAAATCAGAAATAAAATCATTTAATATAGAGGAGGTAATTTTCATGCTGTTAACCAAAAGTTGGTACTATTTACTGTAACAAAAAAACATCCAAACAACCAAACCGCTTAAACGAATCGTTTTTAAATAAATTGGGATTATTATTCCTCACAGAATCGAGGTAAATCAGCAACTGGGTAAAATAATAATCATTGCAGCTTTACCGAAACTTATGCAATCTTTAAATAGTGTCTGCAAGTCACAAAAGTTGCTGAAATGAAATGGGAAAAAGAGCTGCGAAAAATCGTTATCAAGGATGAAAATGAAGACGCAAAAAAAGTGTTTTATACTGCTTTGTATCATGCTTGCCTGGCACCTGTTTTATACGCTGATGCGGATGGCACTTACCAGAACGCCAAAGGTCAAATTAAAAAACTGGCGCGTGGGCAACGATATACCGAGTTTTCACTTTGGGATACTTTCCGTGCACTAAATCCATTATTCAGCCTGACACAACCCGCGCGCCTCCCTGACCTGGTGAATTCAATGCTCGCGTTTTATGATGAAAATGGTTCGTTACCCGTGTGGGATCTGGGTTCCTGGGAAACCAATACCATGACCGGTTACCATGCCATCCCCGTTATTGCCGATACGATATTAAAAAATATACCAGGGTTCAATGTTCACAAAGCCTACGCAGCCATGAAAAAGAGCGGCCTGCAAAATATCCGCCGCATTCACCTGTACCGTCATTATGGATATGTTCGGCGAAACAAATACGGGAGCAGTGTTACCGTAACGGTTGAATACGCCTATGATGACTGGTGTATCGCGCAGGTCGCGAAAAAGCTTGGCAAACCGGATGACTATTCCACCTTCATGAAGCGGTCTGCATCCTGGAAGAATTTGTTCGATTCGGCAACCGGTTTTATCAGGGGCAAAAACAGCGATGGTAATTAGGTAATTCCTTTTGATCCGTATGTTTCAGAACATGATGAGCACAAAGCTATGTACACGAAAGAAAACGCCTGGCAGCATTCCTTTTTTGTACCGCAGGATGTTAAGGGGCTTGCCACTGCCCATGGCGGCAATGGCAAGTTTATCATGAAACTGGATTCTTTATTTGCGATCAGTTCTGAAATAAAAGAGGCCAACAAGTCACCGGATGTAAGCGGCCTCATCGGCCAGTATGCACATGGTAATGAACCCAGCCACCATATCGGGTACATGTATAGCTTTGTTGGCGCAGCCTGGAAAACACAGAAGAAGGTAAGGATGATCGTAGATTCAATGTACCACGCAGCACCTGACGGATATGCAGTTAATGAAGACTGTGGAAAGATGAGCGCATGGGGTGTTTGGAGCAAGGCTGGCTTGTACCCGGAAAATGCATCCGGCGGAAAGTATGTTTTTGGAAGCCCGCGGTTTGAAGAAGTCAAATTTAATTTCCCCGGTAATAAATCATTTACTATACTTACAAAAAATGCCGGCAAAAACCGGCCCTACATTCAGCAATTTAAGTTAAATAACATGCCTTATATAAATACCTATATTGTTCATGCTACATTGAAGCGTGGAGGTATATTGGAATTTACCATGGGCGAAATCCCCAATAAAGATTTTGGGTCGGCTGAATCAACGTGGCCCGCATCTGCTAATCAATAAAAACATCACATGAACCGAAATGAATTTTTAAAAAATGCCGGACTGCTAAGCGCCGGGATGGTCTTAAGCGAACTTACTTTCGGTGAAGGGTATCCGCAATTTCCCGTAGTGCGTGTTCCCCCGCATCAAAGGAAATTTCACAGCAAGGCAGTAGAAGCAGCGATCCTCGAGTTTCAGTCGAAAGTCCCCAATAAGGAACTGGCATGGCTTTTTGAGAACTGTTTCCCGAATACACTCGATACCACGGTAGATTTTGAAATGGCTGGTAACAAGGCGGATACGTATTTGATCACAGGCGATATTGATGCCATGTGGCTCCGCGACAGCACCGCACAGGTTTGGCCATACCTGTTATTGATAAAACAGGATAAGGAGTTGCAACAATTGATTTCAGGAGTTATTAACCGGCAGGTCAAATGCATATTAAAGGATCCTTATGCAAATGCTTTTTATAAAGATGAGAACAAAGAGGGCGAATGGAAAAGTGACCTTACCAAAATGCAAGGTGGCATCCATGAGCGTAAATGGGAAATAGATTCGTTATGTTATCCCATCAGGCTGGCGTATAATTATTGGAAAAAGACCAATGATAATTCACCATTCGATGCACCGTGGAAAGATTCAATCAGGGCCACGTTAACCACCTTCAGGGAGCAGCAACGGAAAAATGGCAATGGGCCGTATTCATTTCAACGCACTACCGCATGGGCCACGGATGGCGTTCCGCTCGGCGGCTATGGTTACCCGGTAAAACCTGTAGGGCTTATCTGCTCTATGTTCCGGCCCAGCGATGATGCGACCGTTTTCCCTTTCCTTGTGCCATCCAACTTTTTTGCAGTGGTTAGTTTACGGCAGGCTTCCACGATGATAAAACAAATTTCTAAAGATGATAAGTTATCAGGGGAATTGACGCTGTTGGCAAATGAAGTGGAAAAGGCATTGCAACAACATGCGGTCATTGATCACCCTATACGGTAAAATTTATGCCTACGAGGTAAATGGTTTTGGAAGTTATAATTTAATGGATGATGCCAATGTCCCCAGTCTCTTATCCCTTCCGTATTTGGATGCGGTAAAAAATAGCGACCCGGTTTATATCAATACCCGCAAACTGCTCCTTTCCTCCAATAACCCGTTTTTCTTTAAAGGAAAGGCCGCGGAAGGTATTGGAGGACCGCATGCCGGCATGGATATGATCTGGCCCCTGAGTATAATTATGAGAGGGTTAACCAGTAAGGATGATAAAGAAATTCAGGCATGCATAAAACTCCTGCAAAAAAATCACGGCAATACTGGTTTTATGCACGAGTCATTTCATAAGGACGATGCAACAAAATTCACACGCAAATGGTTCGCCTGGGCCAATACGATTTTTGGCGAATTATTATGGGAAGTCTATAAAACAAAACCCCATTTACTGGTATCATAAAACCGGTTTTGAAGGGCAGAAAGTTGGGTATTATTTTAGTGTGGTAATTCTTCATGGATATGTATAACCACCTGACCTTTACCACCCGGTTACAGGTGCGGACTTTTTTTTAATCTGTTATTGCAGGAAAAATAATACCAGCTTTTTACATTGTAAAGTAGATAGCGGGTAATGATAATGGAGTATTGGTGAAATATATGGCGGTAAAAAGCAAAATCTTTTCTTACTATTTAAACATACAATAAAAAACTATTCATGTTTTATTCAATACAAAGTAAAAATCTCCTGGGATTATTAGCATTATCGGTATGCTGTTTTTTGGCCAGTGCATCTTGTTTTGGGCAAGTGGTAACCAGGGTCGGCGATCCGGTTGAATGGGTAAACACTTTAATGGGCACCGATTCAAAGCCCAGTCTGTCAAATGGAAATACTTATCCCGCTATATCGTTGCCGTGGGGAATGAATTTTTGGGTGCCACAGACAAATGTAATGGGGGATGGCTGGCAGTACCAGTACGGTGCGGACAAAATCCGTGGCTTTAAACAAACGCACCAGCCATCTCCCTGGATGAACGATTACGGCCAGTTTTCCATCATGCCCGTTACGGGTGGAATGAAATTTACGCAGGACAAACGTGCAAGCTGGTTCTCCCATAAAGCTGAAATTGCAAAACCATATTATTATAGTGTTTACCTGGCAGACGCCAATGTGACCACCGAAATCACACCAACAGAAAGAGCTGCGCAATTCCGGTTTACCTACCCCCGGTCCGACAGCGCTTTCATAATCGTAGATGCGTTCGATAAAGGATCATACATCAAAATTATCCCGAACGAAAGAAAGGTCTTCGGGTATACTACCCGCAACAGCGGCGGCGTACCAGACAATTTTAAAAATTATTTTGTAGTGATCTTTAATAAAGAATTTTCCAGCAGCCAAACATGGCGGGGCGACGCGCTGGTAAAGGATTCCCTTGAACTGTCCGCAAATCATGCCGGTGCAGTTATAGGATTTAAAACAGTGAACGGCGAAAAAATACATGCCAAAGTTGCCTCTTCTTTTATCAGCTTTGAGCAGGCGGAACTGAACCTGCGGCAGGAGCTGGCCAATGATGATTTTGAACTAACCAAACAGAAAGCAAAAACGGCGTGGAACAAGCAGATGAGCAGGCTCCTGGTGGAAGGGGGCACCTTGGACCAGACACGTACTTTTATTCGTGCCTGTACCGTACCATGCAGTTTCCCCAGAAACAGTATGAGATCGACGCATCGGGCAAGATCATTCATTACAGCCCGTATAACGGCAAAATATTACCCGGCTACCTGTTTGCCGGAACTGGGTTTTGGGATACTTTCCGTGCGCTTTACCCTTTTCTTAACCTGGTATTTCCGTCGGTCAATAAGGAGATGCAGGCAGGATTGGTCAACAGCTACAAGGAAGGAGGCTTTCTGCCCGAGTGGTCCAGCCCGGGATACCGCAATGTAATGGTCGGGAATAATTCTGCCTCAGTTGTTGCCGATGCATATATAAAAGGTTTGCGTGGGTACGATATCAATACGCTGTATGAAGCGCTTTTAAACGGTGCAAATAACGAAGGGCCGGAGGGTACTGGCCGTACCGGGGTAAAATATTATAATGAACTGGGATATGTGCCCTATGATATAAAGATTAATGAAAATGCAGCCCGTACCTTAGAATACGCATATGATGACTTTACTATATTTCAATTAGCAAAAGCATTAAAGCGTCCCCAAAAAGAAATCGAATTATATGAAAAAAGAAGCCAGAATTTTAAGTATCTTTTCAATAAGGAAGCGAACCTGATGAGCGGTAGAAATAAAGACGGCTCTTTTCAAAGACCATTCAACCCTTTTAAATGGGGCGATGCCTTTACTGAAGGTAATAGTTGGCATTACAGTTGGAGTGTTTTTCATGATATTGAAGGGCTGAAGCATTTAATGGGTGGTAATAGTACCTTTGTAAGAATGCTGGATTCTGTATTCACCATGCCCCCGGTTTTTGATGACAGTTATTATGGGGGCACGATACATGAGATCCGCGAAATGCAGATAATGAATATGGGACAGTATGCTCACGGGAACCAACCCATCCAGCATTTCATTTATTTGTACAACTATGCAGCACAGCCATGGAAAACACAATATTGGGTAAGGGATGCATTGAACCGGTTGTATAAGCCAACTCCCGACGGGTATTGTGGTGATGAGGATAATGGGCAAACATCGGCATGGTACCTTTTTTCATCGATGGGATTTTACCCGGTATGCCCAGGTACTGATGAGTATGTAATAGGGTCCCCGCTGTTTAAAAAAATAACGGTCGCGTTGGAAAATGGCAAAAAACTTGTCATCAGTGCACCATTCAATAGTGATAAAAATGTTTATGTGCAAAGCGTTGAGGTGAATAACAAAAACAGCAGCGCTAATTGGTTCCGTCATGGTGATTTACAAAAAGGCGGTAATATTAAGTTTGTAATGGGGGCCGGGCCGAATAAAAAAAGGGGAATATCAAATGCGGATGCGCCTTATTCTTTTTCAAGGATAAATCAAAGAATTAATGACAAGGAAAAATAAATGGCAAATTGATAGACGAATACCGGGGGCCCTTAAAATTCCTTGTATAATTATTTTTACAAATGCATATGCGACATAGCAAATGCGGGGAAGTAGGATTCATTTCATTTAAATTAAAAAGACTGGTCAATATTGTAAATGAAGTGCTTTCTATGTATAATAATTGACAATTCACTTTCATTCGTTACTCATAATTATTATCATGAGATCAAAAATATTTATAGTTGTTGCCTTATTGCTTGTTACAGTAGTAGGGTGGCTTGCCTGTATGCGTTCCAATGATAAGGGCAGTCAATCAATGCCGGATAAGGTGAGTTATAATTTTCACATCCGGCCCGTTCTTTCCGATAAATGTTTCAAATGTCATGGGCCTGATATCAATAAGCGCGAGGCCGGTTTGAGGCTCGACATACCTGATTCGGCCTTTGTTCCCTTGAAAGAAACCAGGGGCGCCTTTGCATTCGTTGCTTTTAAGCCCGAAGAATCCGAAGTATATAAGCGCATATCCTCTACCGATACTGCTTATATGATGCCGGTACCATCTTCTCACCTGGGCGCATTATCCGCTTACGAAGTGGCTTTATTTAAAAAATGGATCAGCCAGGGTGCGAAATATGAGCCGCATTGGGCTTTTGTAAAACCGGTAAAAACGCCGCTACCCGCGATAAAAGAAAAGGCGCTTGCAAAAAATGAGATTGATTATTTTGTTTTTAGCAAGCAGGAGCAGGCCGGCTTATCCCCGAACGAAGAGGCCGATAAGGAACGTTTATTGAAACGGTTGTCACTCGATCTTACCGGTCTGCCCCCAACAGAAAAATTGATGACCCGGTTCATGTCCGATAAAAGCCCTGCCGCTTATGAATCGGCAATTGACGAGTTGCTTACGAGTCCCACTTATGGTGAAAAGATGGCTGTTCATTGGTTGGATATAGCCCGGTATTCCGATAGTTATGGTTACCAGGATGACAATATCAGGACACAATGGGCATGGCGCGATTGGGTGATACATGCGTTTAACAATAACCTTTCTTACGATAAATTTCTTACCTGGCAGATAGCTGGCGATATGTTACCGAATGCCACGAAGGAACAAATTCTCGCCACAGCTTTTTTTCGCAATCACAAATACACCGAAGAAGGCGGGGTGATACCGGAAGAGTACCGCATTGAATACATACTTGATAAAACAAAAACATTTAGTAAAGGGATTCTGGGCCTCACAGTTGAATGCGCGCAGTGCCATGATCATAAATACGACCCTATCTCTCAAAAGGATTATTTCCAGATGTTCGCGTTCTTTAATAACACAAAAGAAATAGGATTTGAAGGAGATATAAGTGTGTCAAAGCCGGCCAAAATGCCCGTACTTACCATTACTGATGCTGAAGCGAAATCGATGCTGTCATTTATCAATAAGAAAGATACCGGTGCACTCCGTGTTTCAGTAATGGGTGAACGCGATACCCTCCGCCCTACTTTTATTCTTGACCGGGGCCTTTATGATCAACCCACTACGGAAGTATATCCTGCAGCTTTAAAATCAGTGATGGTGTTTGATACGGTAAATAATCAACGTAACAGGCTGGGCCTTGCCTCATGGACGGTTAATAAGAACAATCCACTTACGGCGCGCGTGTTTGTAAACCAGCTCTGGCAGGAATTTTTTGGAAGGGGGCTCGTAAAAACCGCCGGCGATTTTGGCATGCAGGGGGAGCTTCCTACTCATCCTGAATTACTGGATTGGATGGCGGTGGATTTTGAGGAACACGGATGGAATATCAAACGCCTGGTGAAACAGATCGTGTTGTCGGCAACCTATCGCCAGTCTGCGAAGATTAATAAAGAAAATTTTAAAAACGATCCTGAAAATATTTACCTCTCTCATTCCCCCCGGCTAAGATTAAAGGCGGAATTTGTTAGAGATATTGTTTTAGCCAGCAGCGGCTTACTGGTAAATACTATTGGTGGGCCTAGCGTAAAACCTTATCAGCCAAAGGGACTTTGGGAAATGGCCAGTTCCGGCCGCGGTGAATTAAAAACATACATACAAGACAGGGGAGAGGCGCTTTACCGCCGCGGGATGTACACATTTATTAAATTGACTGTGCCACCACCAAGTATGATATTATTTGATGCCAGCAACCGCGATCAATGTGAAGTAAGGCGCCTGCATACGAATACCCCACTGCAGGCTTTGATGATGATGAATGATCCGACAGTTCTGGAAGCCTCGCGCGTGCTGGCGGGTAATCTGATGGAGGAAAAAATTTCCCCTGAAGAGAAAATTAAGAAAGCATTTCGCCGGATCATTTGCAGGGTAGCTGGTGAAAAAGAGAACACGATTTTAAATACCTATTACCAGGACCAGCTCACACAGTTCCGGCAGAAAAAACTGGATGCGGCATCCACCTTAAAAGTAGGAGAGTTCCCTTCCGCGAGAAATCCGGATATCGCTGCAACGGCAGCATTGATGAAAGTGATCAATATGATCTATAACATGGAAGAAGCTATCACAAAAACCTGATTATGGAAAAAGAAATCCTGGAACACAGCCTCAATCTGAACCGCAGGCGATTCCTTTCAAAACTAAGTTTAGGTATCGGGAGCGTAGCACTAGGCTCGCTGTTGATACCCGATTTGTTCAGCGGTAAAAGTGACGAAGAAATGTTGCTGACGGGGCTGCCTCAATTTGCACCCAAAGCCAAACGTATCATTTACCTATTTCAAAACGGTGCCCCATCACAGCTCGACCTTTTTGACTACAAGCCAAAGCTGCAGGAAATGTTCGGGCAGGACCTTCCCGAATCGATACGCAAGGGCCAGCGGCTCACCGGTATGACCGCCGACCAGAAAAAATTCCCATTGGCAGGAACTTCTTTTAAGTTTGACCAGTATGGCAAATCCAAAGCCTGGCTGAGTGAACTCCTGCCGCATACAGCAGGCGTAGTGGATGAACTTTGTATCGTAAAAAGCATTTTTACCGAAGCGATCAACCACGACCCCGCCCTCACCTTTTTTCAAACAGGCGCGCAGGTCGGAAACCGGCCCAGCATGGGCGCATGGCTGAGTTACGGCCTGGGAAGTGAAAACAAGAACCTGCCCTCTTTTTGTGTATTATTATCAAAAGGAAAGGGAAACGGGCAGGGCGTATATTCAAAGTTATGGACCAATGGCTTCCTTGATTCCGTACACCAGGGCGTACAGTTCAGCAGTGGTGATAGCCCGGTGCTCTACCTCAATAACCATGAAAGTATTAACAAAGAGGACCGCAGGAAAATGCTCGATAAGTTGGAACAATTAAATGCGGAAACCTTTGCCGAGTCAGGAGATCCGGAGGTAAATGCCAAGGTGCAGCAATATGAAATGGCTTACCGCATGCAGACTGCCGTGCCCGAGATAACCGACCTGAGTAAAGAACCCGAAGACATTGTAAAATTATATGGCCCCGATTGCCTTATTCCCGGAACCTATGCTGCCAACTGTCTACTTGCAAGAAAATTATCAGAAAATGGTGTACGCTTTGTGCAGCTATATCACCAGGGCTGGGACGCACATGATAACCTGCCATCGCAAATACGCGGCCAGGCCCTGGACACTGACCAGGCCTCCGCAGCACTCATCACCGACCTGAAACAGAGAGGGCTGCTGGATGAAACCTTAGTTATCTGGGGAGGCGAATTTGGCAGAACAAATTATTGCCAGGGGGCGCTTACAAAAGATAATTACGGACGGGATCATCATCCAAGGTGCTTTACTATCTGGATGGCAGGGGGTGGAGTTAAGCCGGGTGTATATGGTGAAACGGATGAATTCGGTTACAATGTTATTCAAAACCCCGTTCACGTGAATGACTTCCACGCCACGATATTACACCTGATGGGCCTCGATCATGAGAAGCTGACATTCAAACATCTTGGACGCCGCTACCGCTTAACCGATGTGGCGGGGAAAGTAGTGCAGGGGATCATTACCTGATTGCCGGGAGGCAGCTGTTAACTAACCAGTAGAAAAGTGGATAGCCCGCCAGCCGGGAAGATCCAATTGAACAAGAGAATAGAAAAATGGTATTAAAATATGCTGCGATGGAAAACGATTTTATTTAATACCAGTTTCGCACTGAATTGCCTGCTGGTTTTCCTGTTAATTTTTGAAGGAAGGCTTTCCTTGCCCTTATGGGTGCAAATGATCGGCCGTATGCATCCGCTCCTGTTGCATTTTCCCATCGTATTACTTGTATTGTGTGTTTTCTGGGAATTATTATCCGGCTTGAAAAAATCATTTGCCCCCGGGCATCCTGCAATTGGCGACTGGTTATTGTTGTTGTCCTGCCTTACATCCGTTGTCAGCGCTTTAATGGGATTCTTTCTTTCCAAAGAAGGAGGATATACACCTGACGTAGTGGTATTGCATAAATGGGGCGGGGTCTTCATATCTTTATTGGCATTGGCCTGGTATGCTTTCAGGGATCACATCAGGCGAATGAAAGTGGTAATGGCCGTAACCTCCCTTACTGGGTTGGTGATCGTTATTGCAACCGGGCATCTCGGGGCAGATATCACCCACGGCGAAAATTTTATATTTGCCCCCGTTACAGCTGATAGCGAGGCACCAGCTATATTGTTAGAAGATGCACTCGTGTATGAGCACATGGTGCAGCCCATTTTCAACTCTAAATGTAATAGCTGCCATAATGAAAAAAAGGCCAAGGGAGAGCTGGTAATGGAACCCGCTGTGCTATTATTAAAAGGAGGCAAAAGCGGGGCTTTGTGGGATTCAACACAAAAGGACCTGGGCTTGATGTTGCGAAGGATTCACCTGCCACTCGAGAATAAAAAACATATGCCTCCTGCGGGGAAAACCCAACTTACCGAGGACGAAATCAGTATTATCTATCACTGGATCCGGGGAGGCTCAAGCTTTACCGCAAAAGTTGCAGAACTACCAGAAACGGATACCCTTCGTGTGCTGGCTGCGGCATTGTTTACAACCATTGATACAGATAATTATTCCTTTTCACCGGCTGATGATGAAAAGGTAAATTCAATGCGTAATAATTACCGGCTTGTGTCACCGCTTGCCCTTGGATCACCTGCACTGGGGGTAGAATTTTTTGGTGCATCTCACTTTAAGAAAGAACAACTGACAGAACTGTTAGGCGTAAAGGAGCAGGTAGTATCGCTTAATTTAAATAAGATGCCCGTAACGGACGATGACCTGAAAACCATTAGCCAATTTATCAACCTCCGCAGGCTAAATTTGTCTTTTACGAATATCAGGGGAGCCGGCCTTTCAATGTTGAATTCCCTGAAAGAATTGAAGCAGCTCTCTTTATCCGGTACGGGCGTAACCGCCGCAAACTTAAAATTATTGACTTCATTACCCAAACTAACCGAATTGTATATCTGGAGCACCCCGGCACAATCAAATAATCTTGTCGCGGTACAAAAACAATTAAAAAATGTGAAGATAGAAACCGGCTTTGCAGGAGATACCATCATTATCAAACTAAACCCGCCCCTTATAGAAAACGAAGCACAGGTATTGGTAGAACCTACGCCGCTGAAATTGAAACATTACGTAAAAGGGGTTACTATTCGTTATACGATAGATGGAACAGCGCCCGATAGTATTGGGTCGCCTGTTTACAAAGGTGATTTTATCATGAATAGAAATATAACCTTAAAAGTAAAAGCATTTAAGCCCGGCTGGATCAGCAGTGATATTGAGGAGAAGACTTTCTACAAGGCAGGTTATAAAATTGATTCGATCCGGTTACTACAGCCACCTGATTCGCAATACAGGTCAGTTAACCCCTCCATTTTAACAGATGCTGAAAAGGGCGATTTAAACTTTAATAATGGCAAGTGGATCGGCTCGCGCACCTCCCTGCAGGCGCTGCTGAATTTTGATACGCTTAGAACTATATCGTCCGTTACTATTAGTAGTCTCATCAACATCGGCGGATACATTATGCCTCCAAGGCAGGTAGAAATTTGGGCAGGCAGTGATCCCCTTAAGTTGCGTTTAATTAAAAAAATCACTCCCGGGCAACCGGAGAAAGATGGCCCCGCCTACCAGGCAGGCTTCGATCTGACTTTTGAACCCGTAAAGGAGAAATTTTTAAAGGTGGTGGTCGTACCGGTTTCGAAATTGCCCGCATGGCACAGGGGAAAAAATGACCGGGGATGGGTTTTTGTAGACGAAATATTTGTAAACCCTTAGGACCGAATCCCGGGCGCTGCGCATACCGAATATAGTAAGGACTAATTGCATAACTCCAATGCTTCATTTACCCTGCCTTTTGTATTTTTACTCAAATGTTACTGTATGGATGTAAAAATGGAGCCTTCCTGGAAGGAGGTTTTAAAAGAGGAGTTTACAAAACCTTATTTCTTAGAAATCGTCACCTTTTTAAAAACGGAAAGGGCCGTTGGTAAAACAATATTTCCTCCGGGACAGCTTATATTCAATGCTTTTAATCAAACCCCATTTGAAAAATTGCGCGTCGTGATTTTAGGCCAGGACCCGTACCATAATCCCGGCCAGGCGCATGGCCTTAGCTTTTCTGTTCCCGCGGGCATTAAACCGCC
>JBBJMD010000119.1:0-12456 GCA_037719925.1 Ferruginibacter sp. | reverse complement strand
ATAGAATAAAATGAACAATTAAAAATTAAAGTAATAAGCATCCTTCTTTAAAACAGATGAAAAATAACATGGAAGGGTACCAGGAACACCGAATACTATGGACAACCATACTGAGACCGGCAGATATACATTATTACACAAATTTTGTACACTTTCAACACATTTATCGCTCTCACACCAAACCGGCAGGCATTAAGTTTACTTAAGTATAGCCGGTAGCTTCTTCAATGGTAAAACTTTTTTTGAAGTTAAATGAAAAAGGTGTTTCACCATTTTTTCTCAGGTACATCAGCTGTTCAATCGCTTCAGCCGGGGTAGGTAAATGCCCTGCCGGGATGTACCACAGCGCCATATACATTTCCGGCATTTTTTCAAACCATTCTCTTCTTCTTCTGAATACTTCTACATGACCTGATTTATAAACGAATTGATATAATGCCCCTTCGTTTTTCCAAACAGACATATTGACGATTAGGAAATCATCGTCAAATACTTTAATGGAGGTCGCATTATTATTGTCCCCTTTGAGTCTCCATACGAACCCGTCACTTTGTTCTGCAAGTGTATTTATCCTGTTGAGGTTAGAAACGAATTCAGCCATCACCGGGCTGTCGATCGGACCAAGCATCCGTGCAATATTTACTTGCGCTAACTGAAATTCTATTTGCTTTAGGTTAGGGCGGTAAAAATATAATATGTAGTGCAACCGATGGCATGGAAAAATTATCACCTTGTCTTTGATCAAAGTCAATAGTTCTGCCACCTATTTGATACCTTCAATATTATAATTAAAAAAGACTATTATGATCAGGAGGCTGATTTTTACCGGAGCGGTAGTTATTTCTTCGCTGGCTTTAGTTGCGCAGGAAAAAAAGAAATGGGATGTCAGCAATCCTGGCGGCCCTTACAAGGAAGTTGCGTTTACCGTTAAAGAAGGCACATGGATGAACCTGGATGTTTCCCCTGATGGGAAAGAAATGGTATTTGACCTGCTGGGGGATATTTATTCCATGCCTGTTACCGGGGGGCCGGCAAGGATTTTAAGGCAGGGCCTGGCTATGGAAGTACAGCCGCGGTATAGCCCTGATGGTAAAAAAATATTGTTTACCTCAGATGCCGGGGGAGGAGATAATATTTGGATAATGAACAGGGACAGCAGCCACTCAAAACAGGTGACCAAAGAAACATTCCGGTTATTGAACAATGCCGTATGGTCACCCGATGGCCAGTATATTATTGCCCGCAAGCATTTTACATCCGGCCGCTCCCTGGGAGCCGGTGAACTATGGATCTATCATATAAATGGTGGAAACGGCCTCCAGTTAACGCCGAGAAAAAATGACCAGCAGGACCTTAATGAACCAAGTGCCACAAGCGACGGCAGATATATTTATTATAGTGAAGATGTTTACCCCGGTGGATTCTTTCAATATAATAAGGACCCCAACAACCAAATCTTCGTTATAAAAAGATTTGACAGGGAGAAGGGTATAACCGAGGATGTTACCGGTGGCCCCGGTGGAGCTGCAAGGCCGCAGGTATCGCATGATGGAAAGACATTGGCTTTTATAAAACGTATCCGCACCAAAACCGTATTGTACCTGCGAAATCTCGACACCGGCGAAGAATGGCCGGTGTATGACAAATTATCAAAGGACCAGCAGGAATCATGGACGATTTTTGGTATTTATACAGGATTCTCCTGGATGCCGGGAGATAAAGAAATTGTGATCTGGAGCGGCGGTAAGATACATAGGATCGATACCGAAAAAATAAACGAATCAACAGATATCCCTTTTACCTGCAATGTAAAAGTACGCGTGGCAGAAGCTGTACGGTTTAAGCAACAGATTAACCCGGATGAATTTAACGCAAACGTAATAAGGCATGCCGCTACTTCCCCTGATGGAAAAATATTGGTCTTTAATGCCGTCGGCTATCTTTGGAAAAAAATATTACCGGATGGAAAACCCGAACGGTTAACAGCAGGGACAGATTTTGAATTTGAACCAGCATTTTCCGCGGATGGAAAAACGGTGGCCTTTGTTACCTGGAACGATACGGCCATGGGAAGCATTTATACATTAAACATCAACGGCCCAGGCCAGCTGCAAAAATTGACAACAGAAAAAGGCATTTACCGAACGCCTTCGTTTTCGCCGGACAATACCAAAATTGTTTTTAGCAAACAAAACGGTGATCATATTATGGGCGTTGCCCATGCAGTAAAACCGGGCGTATATATCATAGACACCATTGGCGGTAAGC
Organism: Ferruginibacter sp.; assembly: GCA_037719925.1. Taxonomy (GTDB): domain Bacteria; phylum Bacteroidota; class Bacteroidia; order Chitinophagales; family Chitinophagaceae; genus Ferruginibacter. Next base: position 10,188 of record JBBJMD010000119.1, on the reverse strand, counting down.
CATCGTTTGTAAGTGATAAAGGAGAGTACCCTAAATTTAACAGCAGTGGGGACAGGATCTTTTATCAAACCGGTGGCAATCTTTTCGGCCCGGTTAAAAAAACCTTCGGCAGTTGTAAAATTGATGGCAGCGATGACCGTACCCTATTCAACAGCAGCTATGCGAGCCAGTTTACAATATCTCCCGATAATAACTGGGTTGCATTTACAGACCTGCACCAGGTATATGCTGCTGCATTGCCCCATACGGGCAAACCAATAGAACTGGGTAGCGGCACAATGGATTTCCCGGTTTCAAGGTTATCAAAAGATGCAGGAATTAACCTGCACTGGAGCAGTGATAGTAAACAATTGCATTATACCCTCGGCGATCAGTATTTCTCGGTCAGCCTGGAAGACCGCTTTGAATTTATAGCCAATAAACAGGACACCCTGTTTAAATTCCCCGCGAAAGGAATTGCTGTTGGCTTAACGGTTAAAGTGGATAAGCCCGTGGGCACCCTGGCGTTTATCAATGCACGGATCATAACCATGAATAAAGATGAAGTGATCGGGAACGGGAGTGTTGTCATTGAAGGGAACCGGGTAAAATCAATTGGTAAATCGGAGGATATAACGGTACCGGCTAACGCTAAAATTATTGATTGCAATGGCAGAACGATCATGCCGGGATTTATTGATGCCCATGGCCACGGCAATCATTTCCAATACGGCTTAACACCGCAGAAACACTGGCCCTATTATGCAAACCTGGCCTATGGCGTTACCACCATGCATGACCCTTCGGCTTATAGTGAAATGGTCTTTGCGCAAAGCGAGCTGGTAAAAGCAGGGCTTATGGTTGGACCAAGAATTTTTTCCACCGGTACCATTTTGTACGGGGCCGATGGAGATTTTAAAGCAGTCATCAATACTTTAGATGATGCCAGGAGTGCACTTCGCCGAAGCAAGGCTTATGGGGCATTCAGCGTAAAAAGTTACAACCAGCCAAGACGCGAGCAGAATCAAATGATCCTACAGGCTGCAAGGGAATTGAAAATGGAAGTAGTACCGGAAGGAGGATCATTCTTTTTTCACAACCTTGCCATGATCATGGATGGCCATACAACCATTGAACATAATATACCGGTAGCAACCTTGTATGACGATGTAATACAATTATGGAAGAATTCAAAAACCGCCCTTACGCCTACCCTCATCGTAGCTTACGGTAGTATCAGCGGGGAATATTATTGGTACCAGCATACCAATGTATGGGAGAAAGAAAGGCTGCTGAGGTTTACGCCCAGGTCTGTTATTGATACCAGGAGCCGTTATCGTACAATGATACCGGAAGACGAATATGAAAACGGCCATATCCTTGTTTCAAAAAGTTTAAAAAAATTAACTGACGCGGGCGTTAAGATCAACATGGGCGCTCACGGCCAAATACAGGGCATTGGTGCGCATTGGGAGATATGGATGATGCAGCAGGGTGGCATGACGAACCTGGAAGCCTTGAAGACAGCCACAATAAACGCAGCTCAAAGCCTTGGGCTCGATGCCTGGATTGGTTCCTTGCAGGTGGGCAAACTGGCAGACCTGATAGTACTTGAAAAGGATCCGCTGGAGAACATCAGGAACACCGAAAGCATAAAATACACTATGGTTAACGGAAGGTTGTATGATTCGGAACAAATGAATGAAGAGGGTAATTATAGTAATCCACGCAGTAAATTCTTTTGGGAACTGGGAAAAAATTCTGGTTACTTTCCGTACCATGAGGGCACAATGAACTTTGGCCACCTCCAATGTTTGGACGAACAGCACTAAGTATTTTAAGCAATCCCATTACAACCCTCAACGGGAATTTTGGGAATTCATTACACCTGGCCACCGGGCACAATAGTCAATATGCAAGATTACAATATTGGGAACATTAGTACTTCAAGGCGAAATAATAATTGGCGCTAAATTTGTAACCCCTTCTTTAATACAGCAACTATTCATAAACTCATGCTGTAGCAATTAAAAATGAAAAAAAAATTATGACGAAAGTATTTTTAAGCGTGGCAATGGCCACTATTTTAATGACGGGTACCGCAGTAGCGCAACACAGTTCTCAGAAAGCTGCTATAGGTGTTAAAGGCGGATTAAATTTGTACACGATCAAACAGGCTCAAGGTATCAATTATGATGCAAAGGTTGGTTTTAACGCTGGTTTACTTGCCCATATCCACCTGGTGAAACATGTGGCATTGCAACCGGAGATTGTTTATTCACGGCAAGGGGGTAAAGGCTCCGGGGCAGGTGTAGCTTTTGAACGCAACCTGGATTATATCAATGTCCCCGTATTAGCGCAATACATGTTTGATAACGGTTTCAGGATTGAAGCAGGGCCGCAGGTAGGTATTTTGGTTAACGCAACACATAAATCAGGCAACACGCTAACGACAGACGTGAAAAGTTTTTACAAAACCGCGGATGTGGGTTTGGCCGGAGGCATTAGTTATGTACATCCTGCAAGTGGTTTTGGGGTCGACCTGAGATACAATCTCGGACTGAGCAACATCAATAAAGATAATAACGTAAAATCTACGAACCAGGGTGGCCAGTTGGGAATATTTTATCTGTTCAGTCACCGGCATTAATTCATTTTACCGATACCGAATCTTGGAAGCAACACATGTTTAATTTCCCGGGGTTCCATGTATAACCAATGTATTAAAAACTAACCCTGGCTGTTGATGAACAGCCAGGGTTTAGTTTATGTTAGTAAACAGTATCACAAATGAATCCCTCTCACCCCCCTGATAATTGATCTGTCATCAATTTTTCTTCCACCCAGGCCCTTTAATAAATCTTCCAGGTTTGCTGCCAGTATGTTCCCCGTCTTTTAACACCGGAACGCCATTTACCAGTACATCACTGATACCTGTTGCATATTGGTGCGGCCGGTCATAGGTGGCATGATCCTCGATTTTTGCAGGATCGAAAATAACGATATCCGCATAATTGCCTGTCTTTAACTCGCCCCGCTTCTTAATTTTTAAATTGATCGCGGGCAGCCTGGATAATTTCCTGATAGCAGCAGGTAATGGTAAGATTTTTTTATCTCTTGCATAATGACCAAGTACCCTTGCAAAGTTTCCATAACCCCTTGGGTGAGGATTAAATTTTAGAAAAACACCTTCAGGGGAATATGCGCCTTCGTCGCTGCCGAAACTTATCCAGGGTAAGGCAACCTGTTTCGAAACATTTTCTTCATTCATCAAAAAATAGGCAACATCTACCCTGCTGCTGTCCTGTACAACCAGATCCATGGCAGTTTCTTCCGGGGAGCTGTTCCGGATTTTAGCGATCTCCGCAAGTGTTTTCCCAATATATTTTCTTAATGAATCCCTTCTGAACCCTAGCAGCAATACCTTGCCTGGCCCACCAGCCCCGTAATATAGATTTTCCCAATTAACGGCATTCGAATTCATGGCTTTTTTCATTTGTGCGCGGATGGATTTATCCTGCAATCGCGCCCAAAGTTTGCCGAAACCGCCATCCTGTAACAAGGGAGGAAAACTTGCAGTCAATCCTGTTGCCCCGGCGGTATAAGTGTACATATTTGCGGTAATATCCAGGCCCTCTTTCCGGGCGCGTTCTACCCTTTTTATTACACTATCCATTTTGGCCCAATTGTCTTTCCCTGCGGCTTTTAAATGATAAATTTCCGCGTGGCAGTTTGCTTCCTTTGCAATGGTGATTAGCTCTTCTACGCCCTCCAGTAATTTATTGCCTTCACTCCGCAGGTGGCTGATATAAGATCCGCCATACTTTGCGGCCTCTTTACATAATTCAGTAAGCTCACGCGTTCCTGCAAAGAAAGCAGGAGGATAAATTAACGAGGAGCCAATTCCCATTGCGCCTTCCTCCATTGCCTGTTTCACTAACAGGCGCATGCTTTCCAATTCAGCCAGGGTTGGCGCGCGGTTATCTTCACCGATAATATTCATGCGTATGGTGGTTGCTCCCACAAAAGAAGCCACATTGCAGGAGACGCCTTTTTTTTCAAGGAAACCCAGGTATTCTCCCAATGTTGTCCAGTCTACTTTGTAATGAATCAATGACTGGTCTTGCTGCATTTGCTCCTTTAAACGGGCGTTGAGCGGGCCCATACTTGATCCTTCACCAAATACTTCCAGTGTTACACCCTGCCTGATATCACTTTGTGCCCTGCCGTCTTCGATCAATGATTCCATTCCCTGGCCGAGCATATTAATGAAGCCGGGAGCAACTGCCTGGCCATTGGCATCAATTTCAGTGGTGGCCACCGCTGCCTGCAGATCACCAATAAAAGCTATGGTATCGCTATTGATCCCAATGTCTCCTTTAAAAGCCTGTCCGCCATTCCCATCATAGACCATACCATGGCGAATAATGATATCAAATTGTTGTTTGTGGCTGCAGCCAATAAATAAGATAACCGCGAGAAAATAAACGCTTTTATTCATAGTGCCATTCATTGAATTTCTTGTTTAATAAAAGGGAAAATGATGATAAAGGAAACAATAATTTCAAGGGTATGATCTTAGATTAAGAATGGGGGCAAATTCAACAAACGCCTGTAAGATCGATAGTAAGATACTTTTAATATATTTGTTTATAATGTTTATGGAAGCCCTATTTGTTAATTGCAATAAAAAAAACTCAAATTTAATGAATATCACATTAGCCCAGGCCGAGGCTGCAATCGCAGCCGGTAAAAAAAAGGCATTAAAATTAAAAACCAGGATGAACATCTGTGTAGTTGATGCAGGAAGTAACCTGGTAGCATTTGCCCATATGGATGGGGCGTGGATCGGCTCTATCGACATCTCATGGAAAAAAGCTAAAACTGCCGCGTGGTTCCTGATGGATACGATGGCGCTAAGCCCATTGGTGCAACCCGGCGAGCCATTGTATAATATCGAACATTCAAACGGAGGGTTAATTACGTTTCCGGGAGGCGTAATAATCAGGGACAGTGCAGGGGAAGTAATCGGGGCCGTAGGGGTTTCAGGAAGCACGGTAGATAATGACCATGCTGTAGCAACCGCAGCTATGGAAGCAGTAAAATAGCAGGCAAGCATTCATACCCTTTTTAGCATGCAGTTGGCAGATTGTGTAATATTCGCTAACGGTAAGGAGTAACGAATGGAACTTTTGCCAACAGGTTGTTTCGGAAATCATGAAAATTTTATCTATTAACATCCACTTCACCCATCCAGGACCCATCTCGTGGAAAGTAGTTTGACAAAATAGCTGGCCCTATCGTCAAGAACAAATCATTGTTTGGCTTCCTTTTTCGTAATAACAAAAATATAATCCCCCTTTTCCCACAGGCAGTTTTTCGGAATTTAATTTCGTTTAGCCAGTGTATTTACCACCGTAAAGTATAAGAATAAATTAATACAGGCAGGCCGGGTTCGTTTTTTTTTACAATAAATTTGGCAATGGATACACGCAGAAGTTTTCTTAAAAAAGCGGTAATTTTGTCTGGAGGCACAGGTTTTTTGCAAGGCTTACCGGCCTCAATTCAAAAAGCGATGGCTATTAACCCTGCATTGGGAAGCAGCTTTTACGATGCCGAGCATATTGTTTTCCTCATGCAGGAGAACCGCTCTTTCGATCACACTTATGGCACCCTGCAAGGTGTTCGGGGCTTTAATGATCCGCGTGCTATCACGCTTCCTGGTAATAATAAAGTCTGGCTTCAAACGAATAAGGAAGGCGAAACCTATGCCCCTTTCAGGCTGGATATTAAAGATACGAGGATCACGTGGATGGGATGCCTGCCGCACTCCTGGGATAACCAGGTAGATGCGAGGAATGACGGTAAATTTGATAAATGGCTGGATGTAAAGCATTCGGGCGAAAAGGAATTTGAGGCGATGCCTTTAACAATGGGTTATTATAACCGGGCGGATATTCCCTTCTATTATTCATTGGCAGATGCCTTTACTGTTTGCGACCAGCATTTCTGCTCTTCCCTTGCCGGCACCACGCCTAACCGGTTGCATTTTTGGAGCGGAACGATACGGGAAAAACAGGAGGCGGCGGCGCAGGCAAAAGTATGGAACAGTGATGCAGACTATATTAATGAAGTGGGCTGGAAAACGTATCCTGAAAGGCTGGAGGAAAACGGAATCTCCTGGAAGATATACCAGAATGAAATAAGCGCTGGTGTGGGGCTTGAAGGAGAAGCGGATGGATGGCTCGCGAATTTTGGCGACAACCCTGTTGAATATTTTAAACAGTATAATGTACGGATGTCTGCCGGTTATATTGCCAACTTACCAAAGAGGCGTTCAACGCTTGAACGGGAGATCACTGAACTGGAACAGAAAATAAAATTACCATCACAGGATGCGGAAGAAATGGAAAAATGGAACAAAGATATAAGCACTAAAAAACATGAACTCGAGACAGTGATAAGTGAGCAGAAAATTTATACAAAAGAAAAATATGACGGTCTTTCTCCCTTTCAAAAAAATATACACGATAAAGCTTTCACTAATAATAAAAACGATCCCGATTTTCATGAGCTTGCCCCGCTACAATATAAAGAGGGCGAAACCTCAAGATCATTAAACATCCCGAAGGGAGACATATTACACCAGTTCAGGGAGGATGTAAATAAAGGTGAATTACCAACCGTCTCCTGGCTGGTTGCGCCGCAATTTTTTTCAGATCATCCCGATTCGCCATGGTTTGGTGCCTGGTATGTCAGTGAAGCTATGGATATTTTAACTGCGAATCCGGAAGTATGGAAAAAAACCATTTTCATTTTGACCTATGATGAAAATGATGGGTATTATGATCACATGCCGCCGTTCGTAGCTCCTAACCCGTATAAAGAAAACACAGGTAAAGTATCAGAAGGGATCGATGCAAAGCTTGAATTTGTTACTACAGAACAGCAATCAGAAAGCAAGTATTCACGGGAAAGCGCAATAGGCCTAGGCTTCAGGGTACCCATGGTCATCGCCTCTCCCTGGACAAGGGGCGGATTCGTTTGTTCGGAAATATTTGACCACACTTCGTCGTTGGTGTTTTTAGAAAAATTCCTGGAAAAAAAATCCGGTAAAAAGATCAAGGAAACGAATATTAATGAATGGAGACGGACGGTTTGCGGCGACCTGCAGTCGGTGTTTCGTCCCTACCATGGTGAAAAAATAAACAAGCCCCGGTTTCTTGAAAAAGAAAAATTTATTCAGGAAATTCATAAAGCGAAGTTCAGGCCTGTACCTGGTAATTATAAAAAGTTATCAGCAGAACAAATAAAGGACATTAATTTAAACGGACATTTATCCCGCCTCATGCCCAAACAGGAACAGGGCATCCGGGCTTCCTGTCCATTGCCTTATGAATTGTATGTAAATGGCAACCTCGATAGGCAGCGAAATAAAATGGAGATCAGTTTCAAGGCCGGCAATATGCTTTTTGGTGACCGGTCTTCCGGTTCGCCCTTTTATGTTTACGCCATTAATCCATACCAAAATGAAGAGTGGCGCACATGGGATTACGCAGTACGCGCAGGCTATGAGGAAAAAGACGAATGGCTGGTAGATAAGTTTACCAACGGCGACTACCGGTTACGGGTATACGGGCCCAATGGATTCTACCGCGAATTCGCTGGCAGCAAACAGGATCCGGATATTAATGTAGCCTGCAGTTATGAATGGAGCAAAACCGGTTCCAAAAAGCTTACCGGGAACATCAGCCTGGTCATCCTCAATAAAGAATCAACCGCAGTAACCATTGAAATAAAAGATAACAGTTACAAAACAGGTACAAAGAAAAAACTCATGAAGCCAAACACGACAATTACCATTGTACTCGACCAGGCCAAAAGTTATGGGTGGTACGATTTCAGTATCGCCGCAATTGGCAACGATAGCTTTGAAAAGCGGTTTGCCGGCCATATCGAAACCGGCGGCGTTTCAAAAACAGACCCCTTAATGGGGCAGGTTTTTTAAAGTAGCCAACAGTCGAATTCCTGGAATATCGCAGATCAGTTATAATTAATTTCCCAGCAGAATTTTGCTGATGCGATTGTTAACTGATATTCTATATCTTTTCATTTGTTTACGGAAAATATATCATAATAATTTTTACTAATGTCCGGCTAATTGGGTTAAACCCTTATCCCGATTGCATTACCTCCTCAACGCTGTGTGAAAAGGGAGAGGTTAAAGCCGTAGGGGAATAAGTTTTAGCAAATCCGGCTTTTTTACAGGATGATGGCGTAATAATTTACACGACAGGAATAAATACTACACCTGCTTCTATATTTTATAATTCAATTGCCTATTTTTTAAAATACAATTTGTTGTATGATAAAGAAAACCGGCGTTACAGGATGGTTGTTTATATTTTGTTTGCTTTCGTCCTGTTCAAAAAAACCAGGTACTGAAACACCTTCCAATGGCAAAGTGTTTTCCCGTTTCGAATTTAAAATTTCACATAATTCCTTTTTACCCCAGGATATAATTGCCGAAATACAGGGCGATACTATTTATGCAATCGCTTTTTCGGGAACGGACCTGGCAGCGATGAAACCTTCATTTTCTACTGATGGTGGTGCTGTTGCTGTTGGAGGCCAGCAACAGGTAAGTGACCAATCAGTCCAGAATTTCCTTGCACCTGTTACCTACACGGTAACAGCCGGTGATGGGAGTGTTAAACAGTTTATAGTAAAAATTACCACCACAAACCTCCCGGTCTTATACATTTCGACTAATAATGTTCCTGTTGAAAGTAAAGAAAACTACATTGGCGGCTATCTCAAAATAAAGGAAAAGATAAGCGGTGACAGCCTATATGGAGGGGTAATGGAAATTCGGGGCAGGGGCAACTCTACCTGGAACATGCCCAAAAAGCCGTACAAGATAAAACTCGATAAAAAGGCGGGCCTTCTGGGGATGAATGAAAATAAGCAATGGGTATTGCTAGCCAGTTATGCCGATAAAAGTTTATTAAGAAATGAAACGGGTTTTGAATTAAGCCGCAGGTTAGGGCTTGCCTTTACGCCTGCAGGCAAATTTGTTGACGTGATCCTGAACGGAACCTATGCAGGAAATTATCAACTGGTTGAACAAATTGATGTAGGAAAAAATAAAATCAATATTGCGGAACAGGATGCGGCTACTACAACAATGCCGGATATCTCGGGAGGTTACCTGGTAGAGCTTGATGGCTTTGCATTATCTGAAGCGGTATATTTTAATACAGCCCGCAATATGATGATTTCTGTACATTACCCCGATGACGATGAGATAAATGCGGCGCAGAGAAATTATATAGGCAGCTACTTTAATACTTTTGAAACCAGTTTATTTGCCGGCAACTTTGATCACCCCGTAACGGGATACAAAAAATACTTTGATATTAATTCTTATATTAACTTTTACCTTGTGAATGAGATCATAGGGAACCCCGATATTTTCTGGAGCACTTATATGTATAAAGCCCGAAGTAATGATACGATCTATACAGGGCCGGTGTGGGATATGGATATAGCTGCAAACAACGATAACCGGCTCGGTGACGTGGTTAATAAACTTATGCTTGACGCGGCACATGAACCCAGGCAATGGATTAACAGGCTAATGGAGGACAAAGCATTCCGAAACAGGATAAGGGCCCGATGGAATGAAATAAAAATAACCAGCTGAATTCTATCGGGCCATTTATTGATAGCATGGCAGGCAGATTATCCGCTTCGCAAAAAAAGAATTTTTTGAAATGGCCCATCCTAAATCAGAAAGTATACCTCAACCTGCAGGCAGCAGGCTCTTATGAAGGCGAAGTAACCTATTTAAAAAACTACCTGGCCAACAGGATCGCATGGCTGGATACCCAATTTAACGGCAGCAGGTTTGATTGACCCTCCGGCATTTTTGACTGATTACTATTTCAAATTGTGGTTTATTGTTAATTGGACTTAAGTAACAGAGTTATCAAAATATAAAACAGTGTATTTTAAAACCAGGTTCCTTTCTCTTTTACTGCTCCCCATAGCCATCCCGGTTTCGGGCCAGCAGCTAAACTCCTTTACAAATGATTCCGGCCCGCCACCATCAATTCCGGGCTATACATTGGTATGGAAGGATGAATTTAATACAGATGGCAAGCCCGCGAAATCAAATTGGATTTATGAGAATGGCTTTGTGCGAAA
>JBBJMD010000333.1:0-2870 GCA_037719925.1 Ferruginibacter sp. | reverse complement strand
GCGGCAATCGGATCCCGACCTGGGTCAATGGTCTCGCTTGTGCGCACCTGGTTGATGAGATGACACCAAAAGGATATTTCGCCCTGCAGGTGCATGCGATAAGCGAGGCAGAGGATATTGGTAAAGAAATCCGCTGGCGCCGGATCAGGGTCCAAACAGGTCAGTTACTGGCTTCGCCTCCTGATAACATTTTTGTTATTAACACAATCCCAAATAATCTTTCTTTACCAGAAAAAAGATCTGGTATGCGACTGTTATGGGACGGCAAAACGACCGCTGGCTGGAGGGGGGCGTATAAAACAACTTTCCCGGAAAAGGTTTGGTATATTGAAAATGGCACTCTAAATGTAAAAGCTTCAACAGGCGCTGAATCTGCAAATGGTGGCGACATCGTAACAACAGAAGAATTTGGCGCGTTTGATCTTCAGTTTGAATTTAAACTAACGGACACGGCTAATAGCGGCGTAAAATATTTTGTAACTGAAAAAGAAAATAACCAGGGTTCCGCAATCGGGCTCGAATACCAGGTACTCGATGATGATAAACATGCTGATGCAAAGCTCGGATCTATCGGCAACCGTACCACGGCATCGTTGTACGACCTGATCCCATCTCTTAAGATCACGGAAGGAAGGAGGGAGAAATTACCGGTTGGTGAATGGAACCGCGGAAGGATCGTAGTATACCCGGATAACCAGGTTGAGCATTGGATCAATGGATGGAAAGTGGTGGAGTACCAACGCGGAACTCCTTACTTTTATGCATTGGTAGCCAGAAGTAAATATAAGGATTGGGTGGATTTTGGAATGTCTCCAAAAGGACGGATCCTTTTGCAGGAACATGGCAGCCATGTTTCTTTCAGGAGTATAAAAATCAGGGAACTAAAGTGAAAAATACACATCCCTGGAGAGTGATGATCCGCGGTGGGACCTGTGTTAATGAAACGCGGAGCTGCACAAATCACGTTGATTTTAAGTGCCGGAGTTTCCTTCCTTGGAAGTATGGTTGCCGGTTGGTAAAAAGTGTGGCTGCAACAAATCCTGATAACAAAAATCTATTATAACTTACAAAACGATAAGGAATTTTTCGTCGCTCATCTATTTATAAAAACTGAAATATGAATAAGAATAACCGCCGCAGTTTTATTAAAACATCTTTAAAGGCTGCCGCAGGCACCTACATCGCCACGATGGGAATCAGTGCAAAAAGTTATGCCAATATAATCGGCGCCAACGACAGGGTGAGGCTGGGCGTTATCGGTTTCGCCGACCGTTTCCGGCAGTCCCACCTGCCCTGCTTTATGGAGCATTACAAAGAACTGAACTTCGATATCGTAGCCTTGTCGGATATCTGGAAGTTGCGCAGGGAGGAAGGCCAGCAATACCTTAAAGAAAAACTCGGGCATGATATAACGGCCTGCAGGAACAATGAAGAATTGCACGCCATGAAAGATATAGATGGTGTCTTTATTGCTTCGGCGGATTTTCAACATGCCTTGCACGCCACCGAAGCAGTAAAGGCAAAACGGGATGTTTACTGTGAAAAGCCTTTTGCTGAAACTATGGAGGATAACCGTACGGCATTTAAAGCAATCAAGGCGTCTGACCGTATTGTACAAATCGGATCCCAGCGGAGGAGCGGTTCAAATTACGCAGCCGCAGCAGAGTTTATCCAGAGTGGAAAATTTGGGCCGATCACAATGGTTGAACTCACCTGGAATGTAAACCAGCCCGGCCGTTGGCGGAGGCCGGCGCTTGTAGCCAAATGCAAGGAAGCAGACCTTGACTGGAAACGCTACCTGATGAACAGGCCTTTCGAAGCATTTGACCCTAGAAAATACCTGGAGTTTCGTTTGTTCTGGCCCTATTCGTCGGGTATGCCTGGTCAATGGATGTCGCACCAGATCGATACCGTGCATTGGTTTAGCGGTTTGCAGCATCCGAGAAGTGTAACCGCTAATGGTGGTATTTACCAATGGAAAGATGGGCGGCGCAACTGGGATACCACTGCCGCTGTTTTTGATTATGGCCCGAAGGAAGATCCTGCCACGGGTTTCCAGGTGGTGTTTATGTCGCGTATGCACAATGGTGATGAAAATCCTGCAGAAATTTATTATTCCAACGGAGGTGAGCTAAACCTGATCACTAATAAAATTTCGCCGGTAGGCGGCTTAAAACAAGATATGGCCAAGGCAATGAACATGCCTGCCAACCTCTTGCCTGAAATTAATTTAGCGGATCGCGCCGTAAAGGTTTCCGCCGGCGCAAATACAGGTGGTGATACCCTCACTTCCATGCACATTCGCAACTGGATGGAGTGTGTCAGGAGCCGTAAGCAACCGAATGCACCGGTTGAAGCTGGGTATTACCATTCTATCGCCAACATCATGACCAATGCTGCTGTAAGAACAGGTTTCAAAGCCACTTTTGATGAAGCTACCCAGGAAGTGATGGTAGATGGAAAAGTATTCAAATATTAATCGTCATTTCAATAATTGCTAATAAAGTAGTACCGGCACAATGGTAGTATTAATGGAAATAACCGGGTGAACCGATCATGCCCGCTTTATCCAGGCGGCGATAGCTTCACAGTATTATGAACTTTAAAAATATCTTCCTGTCAGCGGATGATCCACGATCTTTTTTTTAATAAAGAGGGGCTGGATACCTCCCTGTTTCCCATAAATATAATTACCACCGGGCTCAATTAATAAGGTAAAGGGAAGGGCACCCTTCCATTGGGCACCAATCAGTGCAACCAGTTTCTTCATATTAACAGCATTAAAAAAATAATTGCTGGCGGACAACTGCACGCCTGTAAGCGTGGACAGTGCTTTTGTAAGATTATTAATGTCATCTGCACAGATGGTA
>JBBJMD010000332.1:0-2871 GCA_037719925.1 Ferruginibacter sp. | reverse complement strand
TTCAACAAAGCTGTGTGCCATTCCGGGGAAGTGCCATAACCACCGATACTCAGCAAATGGCTGCTGTCCTTTAGCCTTCCGATCATATCCATATTGATCATATAATTTATTTTGCCCAGGTCCACGGTGGGGTGCTCGGTATAGAACTTTGATCCGAATAAGCCCAATTCTTCCCCGGAAAATGCGATCAGCAGGTAGTTATTGTTTTTAAAATTAGCCAGTTTAAGCATTTTACCCAGCTCAATGATTGCGCTGGTGCCGCTTGCATTATCGTCTGCGCCGTTGTGTACCTGTGGAGTGCTGCCGGTATACAGGGAATTATGATCTTCTCCAAAACCCAGGTGATCATAATGAGCACCGATTATAACTGTCGTCGGAGCGATCTTATTTTGTCACTTATAGCGGTCCTCAATTTGATATCAAGGGTTGATGTTTCATCTTTCAGGTATTTTTCTTTCGCTGCTTTGGAAATATACAGCACGGGAATAGAAAGCGCCGGCGACTTTGACCCTGGCTCAAATTTGAGTTCATCCATTACATCGGAAGTATTAAATATGATAAATGAATTGGCGCCTTTTTTTGCCACATCAGCAGCTTTGGTTTTAATTTCCTCGGTGAGATCAAAGTGGGGATTATTTTTATGGCTTTCCATTACCTCCCTGATATCATAGAACCACGGATTGGAATTTTCCTGTAAGGCCATGGAAGCAGAGGCTTCCAGCGAAGTGTTGGGACTAAATGCAAAAGGAAAATATTCTTCGTTGATCTTTAAATCGTTTCCATTAATGATCAAATGAGAGGCGGTAGTCACTTCTTTGCCATCGTTTATTTCAAAGGTTTGCAGGTATGTATCTTTTTCACCTTTCGCGGCAAGGCCGGCCTTTTCAAACTCGGAAATAATATATTCATAAGCCAGTTTTTCACCATTTGTGCCGGCTCTTCTGCCTTCCAGTTTATCAGCAGATAAATATTTAATATGCAGTTCAAGGTTAGACAGGATCAGTTTATCCCCTTTTTTTAATTTTTGAGCAGTTGTAAAATGAAATGAAAATAACAGTATCCCCAATATATATTTCATATGGTTGATTTATTAAAGTAAAGGTAATATAGTGACCTGCTAAGATTGTGAAGTAAATGTAAATTTATTCCCAATCATCGCTGCCGGCAAAAAGTGAGGATACGTAAGGTAACAGGCTTGGGAATGGGCTTGTTCCGGGCTGTAATGATAAAAGAGGGTAAATACCGTGGCCCCCGGTGGATTTAACCCTTTAATATTCACCTTTTCACCATGTTTCTAATTTCGTAACTATAAACCATCCATAGGAGTTAATTTTGCAACTCGCCGGCGGATGGTATCCATATCCAGTGAACCTTAGTTTCTATTTTGATAAAAAACATAAACATAGCATTAGTGGGCAACCCGAATAGCGGTAAAAGTTCGCTATTTAATGCATTAACCGGCTTAAATCAAAAAGTGGGAAATTTCCCTGGCGTAACAGTTGATAAAAAAACGGGTCAGTGTGCCATTGGCGAAAAATTAACGGCCACTATTATCGACTTACCGGGTACGTACAGCCTTTATCCTAAACGTTCTGATGAATGGGTGGCCTATAAGGTTTTGCTGAAACATGATGCAGATATTAAGCCTGGTATGGTATTGCTGGTTGCGGATGCCAGCAACCTCAAAAGAAATTTATTGTTTTGCTCACAGATCATCGATTTGAAAATTCCCGTAATAGTTGCCTTATCGATGATCGACCTTGCTAAACAAAAAGGTACGGAGATTGATATCAATGGTCTCGAAAGAGAATTGGGGGTACCGGTAGTAATCATCAATCCGCGGAAGAACAAGGGTATACCGCAACTTAAAAAAATAATCGAACAAACCTTTGCTGCCAACTTAACAGCTCCCAGGGAATTTATCAACAACCATGGCCTGGCAGAAAAACCTATTGAGGCCGTCCGGAAATTACTGCCCGGCATCAGCGATTATACCGCCTTGCATTACCTTATCAACCATGAGCATTTCAAGCTCACCCATGCTATGCAGGAAGATATCGAGTCCATCGAAACCGCCCATAAATTTAACGCGACAAGGACCCAGGCCGATGAGATCATGCAGCGGTATGGCCGCATTAAGCATATCATGCATCAAACGGTAGTAGAAGCCGACCCATTGCAAAAAACCCTTTTTACAGAAAAGCTGGATAATATATTACTGGATAGAAAATGGGGCTACCTGATCTTACTGGCGGTTTTATTCCTGTTATTCCAAAGCGTATTCTGGATAGCCCAGTATCCCATGGATGCGATCGAATGGAGTTTTGCCGAACTGGGCGGATGGCTGGGCAGGGTATTGCCGGAGGCCTGGTGGAGCGACCTGCTCATCAATGGAGTAGTGGCGGGGTTAAGCGGCATCTTAATATTTATACCGCAGATAATGATCTTATTTGGCCTGATAACTTTGTTGGAAGATACAGGCTATATGGCACGCATCAGCTTTCTTACCGACAAATTGATGCGCAAAGTTGGATTAAACGGCAAGAGCGTAATGCCGATGATCAGCGGCCTGGCCTGCGCAGTTCCGGCTATCATGAGCGCCCGCAATATCGAAAACAGGAAAGAGCGGTTATTAACCATCATGGTTACCCCCTTAATGAGTTGCAGCGCCCGGTTGCCGGTGTACACAATTTTAATTGCACTGGTCATACCTTCTACATTTTATCTTGGATTCGTGAGCCTGCAGGGGTTGGTAATGATGGGCCTTTACCTGCTGGGCACCGTGATGGCTTTGATTGTTTCCTTTGTGATGCGGTGGTTCATCAACATTAAGGAAAAAAGTTTTTTTATACTGGAACTTCCTGTATACCG
>JBBJMD010000331.1:0-2890 GCA_037719925.1 Ferruginibacter sp. | reverse complement strand
CAGGTCGCCATAACTATCCGAAAACCTGGGGCCACCAGTCGTTACAATATTTACCTGCGAAAAATCCATGTTATTTAATGCATTTAATAAAGGCCCTGGAATATGTCCGTTAGCTTTTAAATCTTTATCTGCATTTGGTTTAAAATTTTTTTCGAGCCAATGTGAAATAGCAGGAGAGTAGCCTTTTTGACTAAGGCCTCCGAAAGTGATGTCGTACTGGTAATCGGCACCATCAGTAACATGAATATCCATATACAAAACAGGATCGTATTCATTGATCACTTTTATCACCGCTCTTATTTCTTTCGTATCCAGTTTTGCATAATCCCTGTTCAGATTTAAATTTTGTGCATTGGTTCTCCAGCCCATATTCTCAGGACCACGCTGGTTGGGCCTGTTGTAAGGAGATGAACGTTCATGGGCATCCACACTCAGGATAGGAATGAAAAGGAGGTTCACTTTGTTTAATAAATCTTTTTTATTGCCAAAAGCAATGTCACGGAGCAGCATCATGCCTGCATCTTTACCATCTATTTCTCCTGAGTGAATTCCGGCTTGTGCAAGCAACAGTGGCTTTGCAGATTTTTTTAGAGAAGCAGAGCTTACATCTTTTTCTGTAGATGCAATGATCATATAAATATTCCTGCCTTCCAGACTTTTGCCAATAGAAACCATGGTAAGTAATGGGGAAGCTTCAGTCAATTTTTTAAACCAGGCCATGGTTTCGTTGTAGGATGGGGTGGTTACGAAATTTGATTTTTCAGCGTGTGTAATCCAGGGATTATTTGGCTTTGCAATTAAGGCTTCACTTTTCCCTTTCCAGTCAACAGCCGGTGGAAGAAAGGTTTGAGCAGTGGATGACAATACCATCCAGGTACAAAGTGTACAAATTGCAAATTGTAATTTTTTTGTGAATAGCATATTGCATGTTTTAGCGGAATAATTTTTATTTATTCTTGTCTGCAAATGCAATCAATGTTTTATTTTTTTGAAAACTCTTCATGATAAAATAAATAAGACTAACAACTGCAATAAAAATTGTGGTGGAAAGAATCTCCCATTTGCTCAGACTGGTGAGCAACCACACAATAGATGCCATACCTATCAATGGAATGATCATTCCTCCCGGCATCCTGAATGTTTTTTCGGAGGCATCCTGCTTTTGCCTTCTCAACTTTATTGTGGCTAAAATAACTGAGAGGTAGATAAGCAAAATTGCAGCACTAGCCAGTATTGCCAATTGTTTAAATCCACCGGAAACGGAGAAAATAAAAATTAATGCGGCGAAGCTGATGATTGCCAAATGAGGTGTGGCAAATTTGGGGTGAACTCTGCCCAGGAATTTTGGAAACAGTCCGTCATTGGCGCCAGCAAATAACATGCGTGGTGTGCATAGCACATCGCCGCTTACAGCGCTAAAACAAGAAATGGCTGCCGTGATGAGTAGAATGCTGGCACCTATGGGGCCTACAATTTTTTCTGCTACCGCGGCAAGTGGGGCATCTTTAAATGCAACTATTTGTGCGCCCAATACACCCTGTGTTACTGTTTGCAGTAAGATATATAAAATGAGTACTAAAATTCCTCCCAAAAGAATACCAAGCGGAATAGTGCGTTTAGGATTTTTTATTTCGCCGCTCACATTCAGCGCCGTTTCAAATCCGGCAAAGGCAAAAAATAAAATAAGTGCCGTGTTGCCAAATGTTTTAAGGGAGGGAATATGTTCCCAATGCAGGTTGGCTGATTTTATTTGGCTAAAGCCGAAAATAATAAGACCAATGAGTGGAAGTAATTTTATGATGGTGATGATTTTCACAAAACCTACTCCCAGTTTTGCACCTCTTATATTTATCAATACCATAAAACCAATGAGTACAAAAAATAATAAAGCACGTATCCAGGGGTTTGTAAAAACAGGGAGCATAACAGATAGTGAATCAGCAAGGATATTCATCACTGCAGCATCACCCAAAATACCCCAGCCAAAAAAGAACAGCCAGTTAATAATGAACCCGGCAAAGTCGCCAAATGCAGCCTCTACATAAGCATAACTGCCACCGGTGGATGTAATCCGTGTTCCTATTTCTGCATAGCATAGCATAATGGCCGCCAGCATGATGCCGCAGAATATATAGCCAAACACACCGAATGCGCCCATTTGGATACTTACAATTGCCGGCAAGGCAAAAATGCCTGCCCCCATGGTGAAATTAACAATTGTAAGTGCCAGGCCTTGCACACCTACTACTCGTTTTAATCCCTCTTCTGTTTTTGCAGTTGGCATGTTTAGTTAGTTTTGTTTTATTCAGGATGTATCTATTGTAATAATAATTAAAAGCGGGTATGTCTAATTCAATCTGTCCAGGCCTTCGATAATTCTATACGGCTTTTTAAAAAAATCATTAATGGTTTCATTAAACTGTTTGCTGTAATTGACAGGCGTTGAATGACCCGATTTTGGAATGATCCATAAATAAGATTGAGGGATGGCGTCTGCAATGAGCAACGTATGTTTTGGTAATAGGGCATCATGGTCACCTCCAATTACAAGTGTTGGGCATTTAATAGTATGCAATTGCTCCAGGGTAATATTGGGTTCTTTTATCATCATGGCCATGAGCTTGTATTGACTCTTTATTTCTATTGTTTGCTTTACTTTGGATAACGAATCAACAGCATTAGCCAGCCAATGATATAGGGAAGGTTCAACGGCTGTTGTATCAGGCCATAGGTTAGCGCCGGTAACGGCAAGCTTTTTTACTTTTTCAGGATGACGGATAGCAAGCAATAAACCATTAACACCTCCATCGCTCCAGCCAATAACATAACACGAATCAAGATGAAGTTCATTCAGCAAGGCATTGAGATCATCGGCCATCATTTCGTAGTT
>JBBJMD010000017.1:0-35226 GCA_037719925.1 Ferruginibacter sp. | reverse complement strand
ATGATGAACACGCAGCCCTCATCGGCCAAAAGGGTAAACCTGAAGCCTATTATTTTCCGCCGCAATTAAATAATCACGGGGGCGATTTCCCTTATACCTTTTTCGGGATCGCACCGGGCACCACGCGGGAAGAGATTCGTGAATGCCTGGTAAACTTTACAAAAGGGGATAATAAATTAACCAACTATTCGCAGGCTTTTCGGCTCGAGCCAGGTACTGGTTGGGATGTTCCTCCAGGTATGCTCCATGCCCCCGGTAGCCTTTGTACTTACGAACCACAAAAAGCGTCAGATGTATTTGCCATGTACCAGTCACTGGTAAATGAAGCCATCATTCCGGAAGAATTGTTATGGAACGGCACACCGCCAGGCAGGATCGGGGATTATGACCAATTGATGGAGGTAATTGACTGGGAGCTTAATACAAACCCCAACATACTGGAAACCCGCTTTATGAAACCAAAACCGGTAAGGGCAATAGCGGAAATGCAGGCTTCAGGATACATTGAGAACTGGGTTTGCTACCTGTCAGACGCCTTCAGCGCTAAAGAATTGACCATATTTCCCGGGCAAACAATTACCATAAAAGATAGCGCCGCGTATGGTTTGATCATGATGCAGGGACGTGGCAAGATGGGGGTGTGGGATATCGAAACGCCTGCCCTCATCCGGTACGGTCAACTGACAAATGACGAGTTTTTTGTAAGCGAAAAAGCGGCGAAAGAAGGGGTAAGCATTACCAACTTTTCCAAAAATGACCCAATCGTGATGCTCAAACATTTTGGTCCGGGCAACCCTGACCTTGTATTATAATCATCATCCATTAAAAGCCGGAATTCAAAGACCAACTCTTGATTACGGAACATTTACGGGAGTTCCATAAAACACTCGGTCATAACCGGCGCTGATTGTAAATTATTAAAAGAAATTAACGATATGCCTGAAAATAATTATCCAAAAATTCACAACGCTACCTGGCCGGGTATCGTTGGAAAGGGCCCCGATTCGGAGCCTCCTGTTTCCTTTGATGACATGCTTGCCATGACCGCCGCGGCGGAAGTTGAAGGGGTAAAATTTGATGGGGTTGACCTGGGCCTCTTAGATCCCCATATCAATATTGACAGTACGGATGATGATATTAATAGATTGGCAGATAAGATCGGGGGCTACCAACTGAAGATCGGTAGTCTTGTTGCTCCTATCTGGGGAGGGCCCGCCATGGGCAGTCAAGAAGAGCGAACACAGTTTGTAGAGATGGTTCGTAAATCCTGCCTGTTTGGACAGAAGTTAAGAGCAGCGGGTATCCGGCCGCATGGCGTTATCCGGATAGATTCGGCCAGCTCACCTCAAAATTGGGCACTGGATCCGGTCAGCAATACAAAACTTATTGCACAGACATTTCGGGAAGCGTGCGATGTAGCTGCTGACTATGGCGAAAAACTCGCGGCAGAAGGTGAGATCTGCTGGGGCGGTATGCATAGCTGGAAAACCATGGTTGATACATTGGAGGCTGTTGATAGGCCCAATCTAGGTTTCCAGGCAGATATGTCCCATACTTTACTGTACCTCCTGGGTTACAACCGCCCCGAAGACCGTATCCTTCCCGAGAACTTCGAGTGGGATAACCGGGAGGCCCTCTCGGATGGGTTAAAAACCATTACCAACGCCCTTCGCCCCTGGACCATCGATTTTCATGTGGCGCAAAACGACGGGACCGTTTTTGGCTCCGGCTCACATGATAAAACAGGACGGCATTGCCTTCCTACCGATCCGAACGGAAAACTTGATATTGCCAAAGATGCCGGTTACTGGATGCGTAACGAAAACGGCGGGCTTACAAAAGCGTTTAAACATATTTGCTGGGATGGATGCATGTTCCCTAATGATACGCTAACCCGTCAGCAGACCTGGAATGACATCCTCGCCACCATGATCAACGTGCGTAAGCTGCATGGCTGGTATGAAGCGGATTGATCAATAACCCTGGAATATACTTGTATTTTTAAGTTCCGGAATTTCGCTTTCATTTTCTGAGGAAAATAAAACCTGGTTATTGCAAGCGAGTGTACTAAATCTAAAAAGAACTACTGGTTATATGCGACGGCTATGGCAACTTATCAAAGACGTAAATCAACGCTCGCAGCTCCGTATTACTTTTGAAAGGAATGAATGAAGCTTTAGAGCAAGCATCTTAAAATCCCCTGTACCCTGGTGGGTGCAAATATAGTTCTCACAGTAATATTCAAACCGATGACAAATAAAAAACAGTTGCGTATTGGCCTGATCGGATGCGGTTTTATGGGCCGCACCCACACCAACGGTTACAAACGGGTAGGCGATTTTTTTCCTGAACTGGAATACAGGCCTGAACTGAAAGCAGTCTGCTCGCGTAGCAAGGATAAAGTTGCAGCCTTCGCTGATCAATGGGGGTATCAATCTGCCGAAACAGATTGGAAAAGTATCATTGCAAGAAATGATATCGATGCAGTTGATATCTGCACCCCCAATGACATGCATGCCGAAATAGCCATTGCAGCAGCCGCGGCAGGAAAAATGATCCTTTGCGAGAAGCCACTGGCCCGAACATTATCTGAAGCAGACCTAATGGTGGAAGCCATAGAAAATGCAGGGGTTAAGAATACCGTCTGGTATAATTACCGCCGGCTGCCCGCCGTTACACTGGCAAAGCAAATCATAGACAGTGGTAAACTGGGCCGTGTGTTTCATTACCGCGCCAACTTCCTGCAAGACTGGACCATCAATCCCGATTTGCCCCAGGGTGGCGAAGCATTATGGCGCCTGGATGCAGCCGCTGCCGGATCAGGCGTTACCGGCGACTTGCTTGCCCATTGTATAGATACGGCTATGTGGCTCAACGGTGCCATCGTGGATGTATCCGCCGTTACAGAAACCTTTATTAAAGAAAGAGTGCACCAGGGTAGCGGTAAAGTTGAGAAAGTAGGGATTGATGATGCCTGCATTTTTCACTGCCATTTTGAAAACGGGGCGTTGGGCCTTTTCGAATCTACCCGTTATGCCCGCGGGCACAAAGCATTGTACACTTTCGAGATCAACGGCGAGCATGCTTCCATCCGCTGGGACCTGCACGACCTCAACCGGCTGGAATACTTCGATCACAAGGATGATTCTATTGTGAGGGGATGGCGCACTATCCATGTTACGGATGGCGATCAGCCTTATATGAATAAATGGTGGGTACCCGGACTGTCGATCGGTTACGAACATTCCTTTGTTCACCAGGTAGCTGATTTTTTAAAAAGCCTGGAAACAGGTGAACCATGCGCACCCACTTTTAAAGATGCATTGGAAACCCAGAAGGTCTGTGAAGCGGTCCTCAACTCTGCCGCAACTAAAAGCTGGAAAGAAACCGCCGTTAAAGGTTTTGGGAATTAATATTTTTCAGAGATGCAATAGCATCGCCAAATAGCCAAAGTATGTTAAAACAAATGGATTGTAAATTAATACAACTGGGAATAATGATAGGTATCATCCTGTTCAGTAGTTGTAGGACATCCGGTCAAAACAGTTCTTTGCAAAAAGGATTTGTACAGATATTCGATGGTAAAACCCTTGCGGGCTGGGAAGGCGATACCACTTACTGGCGGGTTGAAAATGGTAGCCTGGTTGGAGAAATTAAACCGACCACCTTGCTGAAGTCAAATTCTTTTATTGTATGGAAAGGAGGCCGGCCAGCGGATTTTGAGCTTACGCTTGAATTTAAAATAGCCAAAAGCGGGAACTCGGGTATTAACTATCGGAGCGTAGTATTTCCCGGTGTTCCTCATGCCTTACAGGGCTACCAGGCCGATATTGACGGAGCAAACAACTACACCGGTCAAAATTATGAGGAGCGCGGCAGAACCACACTGGCTTACCGCGGGGAGATCGTAACCATAAAAGCCTTTGAAACTGCCTCCGCTTCTTTCCAGGATTATCTTAAAAATAATGACTGGACTAACAGAACAGTAACAGGCACTTTGGGCAGTTCCGATTCCCTTCAGTCAAACATTAAGTCGGAGAATTGGAATACCTGCCGCTTGCTTATAAAAGGTAATCGCCTGCAGCATTTTATAAATGGGATTCTCATGAGTGACGTCACAGATGGCGATACTGTAAATAGAAAGTCGGAAGGATTATTAGGCGTACAGGTACATGTTGGACCGCCCATGAAGGTTGAATACCGGAATATACGGCTCAGGCAACTTTAATTTAATAGCCAAATAAATACTTTGCCAATACGGTTAACCACCAGTTTTTATATTGCCTTGCAAGAAAACGCACTTTTTTTAATTTTACTGCACAGTGTTTTTTTGCTTCGCCTTAAAAAAGTATGGTCTTAACAAAATTCGTTTAACACACCCTATTCATATTAAACATATTATATATTTGATGCCTGCTTTTTTCGCGACTGGGCATAACTCTGCCTGCTATTTGCTTTTGGGCTTTGTTTTTTACAAATTGTTGTCCTTCAAAAGTGAACTCAACTGTCATAATAGTTCCCTCTTTCATCCCATGTATTTCCTGGCTTCTTTGCCATAACGGGTAATACGTCCTCTCGCAGCGTTCTTAAAAATGCCAGTGTAAAAGTTTGAGTCATCTTCAGCTTCTTTATCAAACCACAGGTTTGAAGTGATTTTTTGCATTGTTGCCATAATATTTTTTTAATGCTTAAATTGATCCGGAGTCGCTTCCATGCATACTCCTGTGCTATCATTCTACAAAACTTTTAATAGTTAGCGCCTGCTGCTAGGGCATATCCGACAAATCAGGGGGTGCTGCGACAAAATTATTTTCCGCGGGTTAACTTTAGAAACTAAGGGGAGGTTCACCGCCAGCCTTGAAGTTAATTGCGTATCCTGCCACCACGTGCGGGTTGCATTTTTAACTTTGTAACAAGGACACTAAGAGAAATTCTTTTATAAAATTACCGGAGAATTGTTGGTTCAGCTTTCCTGCAATAGATAGCGGCTATTATTACCAGCAACAGGGAAATAATGGATGCGATCGTACGGTCAGTATTCAAGCTGTTCCATTTTTTTTTGAATTATGCCCGTTGCAGGATAATGACTTCTTTAGAAGCTGTTAATAAATTTAATTTTTCAAGGGCATTATTCAAGGGGATATTTCCCAATATAGTTACACCCATTACGCCGCATACATACACCACCGATGCAATTAATAATAGCCAAAAAGTTATTGGTGCAGGATGGCACGGTTCAGGTAAGTGTTTCCGGCAATAACAGGAGTGCTCCAAAAAAACAAACAAAAAATACAGGATCCTGAATAGCCCTGTTGATGGACTGCATCGCCCCAATATAGGCTTCGCCGGAAAGCGGTTCTAAACCGTGAACCAGGGAGCAGGAAAAACCATAGAAAAGACCCGCCACCAATGCCGTGCAGGTAACCGTCAATACCAGTATTATATTTGAAAAAGTCATGTTGCTTTAGTTACATTAGTGGCCATACCTGCCTCTCGTAAAATTATAGGAAAGCATGCAAAATATCTGCATGATATTAACCCGGTGGGAAGGATGGCAAAAACTGAAAGCAATCCGGAGGCAGGTAGCTTATTAATAAAAAATGCATACCCTTTTCAAATGCCTTTCGTTGCTTAAAGGGGCCACTTATTATTATAGCTAAAAGTATAATTGCTAAAAAATAAAAACGCTGTAATGATTGGGCGGCGTGCCAGGGGATGTAATTTCAACAGTTCCGGAATCATTTTGCCTTGGCTTTGAGTTAAGTATATTTGTATGTAAACCCTTTCATTGTTAAAACTTATTTGGGGTAATGCCGTAGTTGCAAATGCAATGGCCCATACCCGGTATTATTAAAACTATAAACGAATGCTTAAGAACCTGGCGCTGCTGCCCCTATTATTTTTTTCAAATTGCTTTGCCCAGCAAAAAAACGGGCTTGATACGATTTTGCAGCAACTGCAATTCGCAGCTAAAGAACAATTACTGGATAAATACTACCCGCGTAATATCGATACGCTTTATGGTGGCTACCTAAGCAGTTTTTCCTTTGATATCCAGCCGGTAGGAGAGCAGGATAAAATGATCGTCACCCAGTCGCGGCATACCTGGTCTACGGCCAGGGCCGCTGTATTTTATAAGGATACCAATTATATCCGCATGTCCCGCCACGGCTTTTATTTTTTAAGGGATAAGATGTGGGATCCGGTATATGGTGGGTTCTTTAACCTGGTAACAAGGCAGGGGGTTGTAAAAAGTACAATGAAGGAAGCCTATGGAAACAGTTTTGGTATTTTTGCGCTGGCGGCCTATTACGACTGTTCGCGGGATACCAGCGCTTTAAACCTTGCAAAAAAAGCTTTTAAATGGCTCGAAGACCATAGCTATGATCCTCGTTATAAGGGCTATTTCCAGCACCTTGAAAGAGATGGTACACTCGTAAAAAGGCCTGCCTCCACACCCGGCACTTCTGACCTGGGCTATAAGGATCAAAACAGTTCTATCCACCTGTTAGAAGCTTTTACCGAGTTATACAATGTTTGGCCGGATCCGTTGCTTAAAACCCGGCTGCATGAGTTATTGATATTGATAAGGGATACCCTGGTAACTTCAAAAGGTTACCTGCAACTATTTTTTACACCTGACTGGAAGCCCGTATCCTACCGCGATTCTTCGAAAGACCTTGTCTTACAACACAGGAACCTCGATCATGTTTCCTTTGGCCATGATGTGGAAACCGCCTTCCTGATGATGGAAGCATCCGAAGCATTGGGAATTCATGAAGACCCAAAAACGCTGGCAACAGGAAAACGAATGGTAGATCATGCCTTAGCTAATGGTTGGGACAGCAGGTCGGGTGGTTTCTATGATGAAGGATACTATTTTAATAATGAAGCCCGGATTGATATTATCAGGGATAGTAAAAACTGGTGGGCGCAGGCAGAGGGGTTGAATACTTTACTGATCATGGCTGATATGTATCCGGGTGATAAAATGCAATACCTCCATCGCTTTAAGGAGCTTTGGAAATATGTGAACACTTATCTTATCGATCACCAATATGGTGATTGGTATGAAGGAGGACTTGATAAAGAGCCGGCGAAGAAAACAGCCCTGAAGGCACATATCTGGAAAGGAACCTACCATAGTTTCCGGGCTTTAAGTCATTGTATAAAACGATTGAAGGAAAAATAAACGACCCTATCACCCTTAACACATTTAAAGGTGGATGCTGTAAGAGATACCCCGGGTGGCCCTGCAGGTCCGGGTTCGATTAGCACCCCGGAATTTGAATCAAATTCTCCCTCAAAAAAATACAGGCAAATCATGCAACGTCAAATTCCTTCAGAATTCTTACTATTAACGATAGGCAAAACCTGGGTGCCGGCCATGAAGAACAACACAGCCTGGTATAGTAATTTTGCAACGCTGAAAAAAGCCACTATTTTTATATCGATTGTTCGCCATATATAATTCTAATTTTAAATGCAGTACTTATGGCAATACGCGTAGCGATCAACCACATAACGACCTACACTTATGATCGCCTGGTTACCTTATCTCCCCATATATTCAGGCTGAGACCCGCGGCGCATTCCCGTACAATGATTGAGGCCTATTCTTTCAAAATATCACCAAAAGAACATTTCATAAACTGGCAGCAGGATCCTTTTGGTAATTACCAGGCACGGGTGGTTTTTCCGGAAAAAACAACCCAATTAAGCGTGGAGGTTGAAGTGATCGCCAACATGACGGTTATCAATCCATTCGATTTTTTTGTTGAAGATTATGCCGGAAAATACCCTTTCCGTTATGAAGAACAATTAAGGAAAGAACTGATACCTTATTTTGAATTCAAGGAATTTGGCCCCCTGCTGAGAAAATGGATCGCTGGTATTGACCGGGGCAAAAAGAACATCAACGATTTTTTGGTGTACATCAATCAAAAATTAAACCGTGACATTAATTACTCCATTCGCATGGAGGTGGGCGTGCAAAGCTGTGAAGAAACCCTGGGCAAAGCCCTCGGCTCCTGCCGGGATTCGGCGTGGTTACTCGTACAGATCATGCGGCACCTGGGACTGGCAGCACGTTTTGTTTCCGGTTACCTTGTTCAGTTAACGGCCGACATAAAATCGCTGGATGGCCCCTCCGGGCCAGAAAATGATTTTACCGATCTGCATGCCTGGACGGAAGTATATATCCCAGGGGCCGGGTGGATCGGGCTCGATCCGACTTCGGGTTTATTTGCAGGGGAGGGACACATCCCATTAGCCTGTACACCGGATTTTGCCAGCGCGGCACCTGTAGAAGGTGCCACTGATATCTGTGAAACTACCTTTACTTTTTACAATAAAGTTACCCGCATACATGAGGACCCAAGAGTAACCAAGCCCTATACGCCGGAACAATGGACCGCTATCAATGCAACCGGGGCCAAAGTTGATGAGGACCTGGATGGAGGTGATGTGAGGATGACAATGGGCGGCGAGCCCACGTTTGTTTCTGTAGACGATATGGAAGCAGAAGAATGGAATACTGCGGCCGATGGGGTACAAAAGCGTGTCCTGTCGCATGAACTGATTTTCAGGCTTCGTAAACAATTCGGGCCTGATGGCATGATCCATTATGGCCAGGGAAAATGGTATCCAGGCGAGCCGCTGCCCAGGTGGCAATATGGTTTGTTCTGGAGAAAGGACCAATACCCGGTCTGGAAAAATAGTAACCTGATCGCACATGAAAACAAAGAAAAAACCTATACAGATGAAGAGGCCGGCATTTTTGCAAGGGAACTGGCAAAACAATTAGCCGTATCTCCTGAAAATATCAGTGTGGCTTACGAGGATGTCTTTTATTTTTTATGGGCCGAAGGTAAAACACCTGTAAATATTGACCTCGGTAAAGTAAACATGAAAGATGGCCTGGAGAGAAAAACGCTTGCTCAATTATTGGACAAGGGTTTGGATTCCCCCGCGGGCTTTGTCCTGCCCGTAAAATGGAACTACGATAATAGTAAATGGAAAAGTAGCAGGTGGGTGCTCAAGCGGGATCATTTATTTTTAATTCCCGGCAATTCGCCGATGGGGTTGCGGTTGCCGCTGGATTCGCTTCCTGAAATAGACAGTGAAGATGAGCCGGAAAAAGTAGAAAGAAGTTTGTTTGAAGACCTGCCGGAACTGGATCATTTTGATGAAACCATCAATTCCCGGTACGATACCATTACCCTTCATCCCGTGAGGAGGCAAAAAGCAGCCCACCCGGATGCCCCCGAAGAAAAAAAGGAAATACCACAGCAGGTAACAATGACAGAAACTGAAGAGGAGGCCGTAAAACCTTTATTGGATTTTGAAACAATTAAAACGGCAATATGTGTTGAGCCGAGAGATGGTTTTATCTTTATTTTTGTTCCCCCCATGGATTACCTGGAACATTACCTGGACATGATGGCCTCCATCGAAGCCACCGCCGAACGGTTACAGGTACCGGTGCGCATTGAAGGCTACGAACCCCCAAGGGATTACAGGATGGAGCGGTTGGTTGTATCCCCTGACCCGGGAGTGATCGAAGTAAATATTCAGCCTTCAAAAAACTGGAAAGAATTAAGAAGTGTAATTGATACATTATACGATGAAGCGTTCCTGTCGCGTTTAGGCACAGAGAAATTTATGCTGGATGGCAGGCATACCGGAACAGGTGGCGGTAACCATATTACGATTGGCGGGGCATCTCCCTCCGACAGCCCACTGTTGCGAAGACCGGATCTACTGCGCAGCCTTGTCACTTACTGGCAGCATCATCCCGGTTTATCCTATTTGTTTTCCAGTGCTTTTATCGGGCCTACCAGCCAGGCTCCGCGAATAGATGAAGGCCGCGATGAAAAATTGTATGAGATGGAAATTGCCTTCAGCCAGGTGCCTGAAAACGGTTTCATTCCTTTCTGGATCGTAGACCGCATTTTCCGCCACCTCCTCACGGACATTACGGGTAACACGCACCGCTCTGAATTTTGTATCGATAAATTATACTCACCTGACGCTTCGTCGGGCCGGCTGGGTATACTCGAATTCAGGGCTTTTGATATGCCTCCCCATAAAGAAATGAGCCTGGTACAAATGTTACTCATCCGTGCCCTGGTTGCCTGGTTCTGGAAAAAACCTTATAAGCATGAACTGGTAAGATGGGGGACCGAACTGCATGATAAATTCATGCTGTCGCATTATGTGCACGAAGACATGAAAGAAGTGGTAAGCGATCTGAACGGCGCAGGTTACCCTTTTGACATGGGTTGGTTCGAGCCCTTCTTTGAATTTCGTTTCCCTCATTATGGCACTATCCGCCTGCAGGGGATTGATATGGAAATCCGGATGGGTATTGAGCCCTGGCATGTATTGGGAGAAGAGATGACCAGCGGCGGTACGGCGAGATACGTAGATTCTTCTTTAGAAAAAGTACAGGTAAAGTTATCCGGGTTAAACGGAGCCGTTATATATTGTTGTGCAATGGAATTCGCATACCCTTGAGGGCTACAAGTGTAAAAGGTGAATATGTTTGCGGTGTGCGCTACCGGGCCTGGCAACCACCTTCGGCATTACATCCAACCATCGGCATTGATGCTCCATTAACCTTCGACATCGTAGATACCTGGAACAGCAGGTCAATCGGCGGGTGCACCTACCATGTTGCCCACCCCGGGGGCAGAAGCTATGATAATTTCCCGATCAATAGTTTCGAGGCGGAAAGCAGGCGGTCTAACCGGTTTGGAAATACCGGGCATACGCAGGAGGTATTAAGGCCATCACCTGGCCTTGGCCTTGTGCAGCATTTCATAGCCCAGGATCGCCCTTCCTTTTTCTGCGATCCGCCACCCGTTATTATTAATAAAGAATACCCTTACACGTTAGATATGCGGCAGTATTGGAAGAAATAGCTCCACTCACCCATACGGCCATATTTTACATTGATAATTAAAACTCGATCTGTCCCCTGATCTCCCCACCCGGAAATTTAGGGGTATGAAAATTAAAATAATAAAATCCTGCTAATAAGCTATCTGCTTTGATAGCGACGTCATCGACCGTTACTGAATTTGTAAATGTACCGGACATTGTTTTAGGAATAAGAGGAAAGAAATTATGTTTAACCCCCGCATTCATCCCCCGTGGAGCTGTTCCGTGTATATGCGCTCCTGTAGGGATACCGGATAAATCCTTCCATGAAATAGTGTATTTCAATTCTTTTGTACATTTATTATACGAGACATCAGCGGTTCCTTTTGCTGTTGTTTCCCGTTGTGGAACTTCCTGGGCCCCGGTAAGACGGATACCCTTTTTAATTTTCACACAATCGTCTTCACAATTTTTTTTGCAGGCAATTAAGGTAAAAGAACTGATTGCCAAAAAAAGCAAAATTTTGGAGAATGTTTTCATGTTTTTATATTTATAAATTAAGAATGGCATTTAATATTGTTGAAATACAGTCAGCTTTAAATTTTTGCGCTAAGCAGCAAAAACCTTTTGGTTAATCCTTATAACAGGTGCGGAAGATATTTTCGTGGGGTAGAGAGCAAGCAGCAAGACCAGGTTAACGTTCTCCATATAAACTATTAATCCCGATAGCTTACAAGGTAAAAAAAATTGTTGAATCCCGGTAATATTTTATTTTTAAAAGCTAACCGGCTCCATTTTATTCGCCCTGTTCGCGATGTTAAAAAAAGAGGATGCAATTGCCGGAGTTGCGGCAAGTGCTTGCAGCAATACGCACTCAGACGAAAAATTTGCCCTCCAAGGGAAAGCGATGCACTTTAATTCACCGGTTTACTCACCTGCCCGGGGACGCAGACTTCATGGATGAAGCGCAATTTTTCTATCACGGGCGGGGAAACAATAAACGGGTAAAAATCTGCATGGCCCATACTCCTGTTCAGGCTGTTTACTGCGAACGTAAGGGGAAACCACATATTTACGATTTCGTCAAAATTAGTTATGGTATATGGATCGGTGTTCACTTCTGTTTCCATTTCCCTGCGGTGGATGCCAATACCAAAAGAATAAGCTGTTTCCAGGGTATCCATCATATGCATGTAGTGTGCCCAGCTTTCCGCCCAGTCTTCCCAGGGATGAGCTGAAGCATAGGGACTGATAAAAGCGTTGTTCCAATTTGCCTGGATACCATTTTTATAATAAATGGCCAGGGCCTCATCATAATACTTTTCTTCATTGCCAAAAAGCTTTCTGAATTTTTCAAGATGGGCGCTGTTCTTAATAAGGATGTCCCAGTAATAATGTCCGATTTCGTGGCGAAAATGCCCCAGTAACGTGCGGTACCTTTCGCCCATATCAAGTTTATGACGGGTAAGTTCCCCTTCATCGGCCTCTTCTATATTTAACGTGATCACACCATTATCATGACCGGTCATTACCCTTTGCGTAGGGGAGGTATCGCCCATAAAATCAAAGGCGAGGCCGGTGATATCATTGATGCTTTTTTTTGCGGCCACCGGAAGCCGCAGGCGCAACAAAGAATAAACCATGCGGTGTTTTGCAATTTCGATATTGAGCCATTTTTCCCGGTTTTTATTATTGGAAAGTTCGGGAATGATCCTGTTCAATCCACAGGCGTTACAAAACAAAGCCGTTTGCGTTACAGGCACCAGCCAGTTGCAGGTGCCAAGGCTGGCATTTGAACAAAAGCGGTATAATTCATTATTATTATTAACGGGCGAATACCCGTTGGAATTGTTATTTAAAGTAACCAGGCCGAATTTTCCGGCATCAAAGCCCACAGGATGATTACAATTCAGGCAGGTAGAATTTTCAAAATAAAGCGGGTTTTTACAATTTGTACAAGTATATAATTTCATGAATAAATTTTTATGCCACTGAAGTCAATAATTATTCCAACCTGGTTGCAATGATTGATGGGTGGTGGTTATTGTTCGTCGTTGTTCGATGGTAGTTAACCGTTAGTCTTTAAGCGGGCATTAGAGGTGATCGTTGAAATTCGATTGCCTGGATGCGGTTTAAAACGCTCGATAAAATAATATTTTTGGAAAAGATTTTTTCAGATTAGGGTAGATGATACATTAACGCCATCTACCCCCGGATAATCACAAATCCTGCAGCCTTTTTACATCAACGGAAACCTTTAATTCATGCCCGCCACTGCTCATGATCACACCCCTGAGCGGCGTGATATCCGCATAGTCTCTTCCCCAGCCGATGGTAATATGCTGATCAGCAGGGATCAGGTTGTTGGTAGGGTCAAAATCTACCCAGCCACTATTAGGGATGTACACCGAGAACCACGCGTGCGAGGCATCTACCCCCACTAATTTTTCTACACCAGGTGCAGGGATCGTTTCGATATACCCGCTTACGTATCTTGCCGGCAAACCCAATGATCTCAGGCAGGCAATAGCGAGGTGTGCGAAATCCTGGCATACACCTTTTCGCTCTTTCATAACAACTGATACAGGCGTTGCAATAGTGGTAAAGCCTGATTGAAAACGGAAATCGGTAAATATCCGTGTCATCAGGTTTTTGCTTCCTTCAAACATTGACCTCCCCGGTGGAAAGGATTGTACGGCATATTCCATGATCCTGTCATCGGTCGCGGTCATAGGCGTGGGGGCGATGAACTGCTTCACATCCAATAGTTCGGGTGTGATTGTATGCGTGAGCCTGCATACTTCTTCCCAGGCCATTGGATTAAGCACAGCAGCCTGTTCATGGGCAGCGGGCAATTTCTCTATTTCTGAAAAAACATGTACGCTCAATTTTGTATGTTCTTTTTCTATTGTAAAATAAATAAGCCTGTTCCCGAAAAAATCATCGTATTCAATTATGACATCCGGTTCCGGGTTAATGCTGACCACAGACCTTTTGCAAAATTGTTTATTGGTACTTCTCGGTATAAGCCGCACAATATTATGGCAAAGGCTGACCGGGTACTGGTAAGTATAATCTGTTTTATGTATGACCTTATGATACATGAAATTTGTTTGATGATTGACAACGGCTTTTGCGGTTGTTTGATGTTTACTCCCTGGCAGCCAACATCTTTAGCGCCCGGGTTCATAATGGATACTCCGGCATGAGAATCATCCGTCACTCGCCTGCCGTTTCGCCGGGCTTATCCGTAGCAAATAACTGTTTTTGCGATTGCGCATGCTTGAAATAAGTTTTAGAAATGGCATTTTGAATGCCTGATAACAACTCGTACATTTCCGACAGGAAATTATCGAGGTGTTGGTATTGGTTTGCTTCCTCATTGAGTAAAACCAGTTTACCTTTATCCGCGAATTTTAAGAGGTCACAGGCTTCGCCAACAAGCAGATCATGAACGGATACCGATTGATCGCCCGAGGTTTTGGAAGGTTTTCTAAATTCTTCTTTACCTGTCCAGCTGGTACACCAGCGAGCGGGGGTTAAAGGCGTCAAATATCATCAGGTCGAGCACTAATGGCAGCTGTAAAAGCGACCGGTATTTATATCTGAAATTAACCAGGCCCTCATTGCTTATCAACACCGATTCCTGTAAACTGTAATCCACCTGGTCATCATATTTATTTACCAACGTAGACCGCAACATACTCGTTAATAAAAGGCACTGTTCTATTTTCCGGCCCATATCCATCATGATCCATCCCTGCTGGCGGGAGATGCTTTCGCGGTTCATCCCGATGAAGGCTACTACTGAAGTGACCAGGCTATCCAGCAGGTGCTGCATCTTTAAATGCCCGGGCTTTGCAACGTCTTTTAAGGCTAACCATTCTTCCTCCATTCCCCTCAGGACCCGCCAGGTGTCTACCGACCAATGATCCCTTGCCGCATGTACCGCCCGTATAAAAAGAATAAAATCATATTTCAAACTGCCTTCCCTTTTTTCATTTAGTAAGATATCCGTCAGTTCCGGCCACGGATCCGTGGCCTTTTCTTCTGCAGCATCCGGCCCCGTAATAAAACCCGGGTAGGTAAAAGTATAATGCGTAAGCGCTTTTAACAGCGCCTGTTCTGTCTGGATATCATTTTCCAGCATTAGCCGGTTACCGCCGGCAATGAACTGGATAACCGTTCTGTGAAAACGGGCATTGCCTAAAAGCCGTTCTGTATAACGACCCACCCAAAAGAGGTTCTCGGCGGTATGGCTGGGTAATATTCCACTTGAAGCAACAGGTATACTTTCGGGCGGTTTTTTTTGCAAAAGCGAGCTGGTTACCGGTTCCGGGGATATGATCCAAGTGTCTTTACTATTTCCGCCCGACTGGTTGGAAACAATAAAATTCAGCGCATCCGAAGAGGTTCTGCTTAAGCCGCCTGCCATTGCTGTATAACTGTCGCCATTACTCACCAGGAAACTGCGAAAGATCGTTTTGCGTGGCTCAATTTTACCCTTTACCAGGGAAGGAGTAGAACTTAACCCGATCTTTTCCTGTCCGACATATAAGTAGGGATATTTCCTGATGTTTTGTTTCAGGTCGTTCATTGCGGCTTCGGATAAGCCCGCCCCGTCTACCGAAGTGCTTCTGCTCGTGCCCCGGAATATGCGTTTGATAACCAGAGAAGAGATATTATTAAGCACGAATTTCATTTCGTTAGGCTGGCCGCACCACCAGGAGGCGATAGTTGGCATGACCAGGCCGGTACCAAAAAAATATTTTGATATATTTTCCAGGAAAGGCATCAGCCCAGGATTTTCCAGGATGCTGCTTCCTGGAGGATTGGCGATACTTACGTTTCCGCTGCGGATCACCTGTAATAAACCTGCCACCCCCAGCTGGGAATCTTCTTTAAGTTCCAGCGGGTCGCAATAAATATCATCTATCCTCCGGATGATCATGTCTACTTTTTCGAGACCGCTCACGGTTTTTAACCATACGAAATTATTCTTCACCATTAAGTCGTTCCCTTGTACCAGTGTATAACCAAGATGGGACGAAAGATAAGCGTGCTCAAAATAGGTTTCATTACCCGGGCCTGGAGTAAGTATGACAATCCTTGGATTTTGATGGTGGCGTGATCCCAACTCATTCAGTGAATTCCTTAAGGTATCGAAATAGGGAGAAATGTGCCGTACTTTTAAGCCGGAAAACAATTCCGGCAGTACGCGTGTCATTACATTCCTGTTCTCTAATGCGTAACCGGATCCCGAGGGGGCCTGCGGACGGTCGCTGATGATCCAGAGTTTGCCGTCGGGGCTTCGCGCCATGTCGGCAGAATATAACACCAGGCTGTGTTTGCCGGGGAGTTTAATTCCGGCACATTGCCTTAGGTAGCCTATGTGGTTAAAAATAAGTTCTATCGGAACGATGCCCTTTTTTATCAGTGCCTGGTCACCATAAATATCCTGCAATAATAAATTCAGTAATTCCGCGCGTTGTATCAGCGCGGATTCAGCTTTTTCCCATTCTTCTTTACTGATAAGAAAAGGTATAGAATCTACCTTCCAGTCGCGGTTGACTACGGTACTATCGCCAATGATGTTATAGGTAACACCGTTTTCCTTTAGCAACCTGGAAATTTCGCCATTACGGTTTTGCATTTCCGTATTACCCAGGCTGTGAAACGATTTAAAAAAAACGTCCCAGTGGGGGCGAAGGTTCCCGTCCTTGCCAAGCATTTCATCATAAGAATATTGATTGCCCAGGTAATCCTGGAGCATTGGGGCAGCGTGTAGATTTGGAACCATTAATAATTTTTATACAACCTGGATTAGCAGGTACCGGTTGTTAAAAATACACAATAATGGGCAACCCCGGGAGGGTTAAATTAACGGCTTTATTTTTTCGTATATGAATTAAAAGCCGGTGCCTGCTACGGCTGAAAAGGTTCATACCCCACTTTTTTATGTATCCAGGGATAAAACATTTCTTATTTTTGAATCATAAATTGTACTGTATAAATAGTATATTCCTTAAACTTTTTTATTTATCTTTATTAAGATAGTTTATTAAGTCAGCCATTGCAGCTTTTGAATTTTTCAGCGGGCCAGGAAAGAATTTTTCTTATACAGCGGCTGACGTTACTCCACTCTACAATCATTACAAGGCAGGATTATCGATAGCATTATCGAAAGAGACAAGTTTGGTATTTGAATCTTCAAAATTCCAATGCGCCATGAACAAAGATCATTTCAAAAATATCCCTTTACACCTTAAAACATCAGTATGAAATCATTTATCGGCCGTTTCAATTCCGGGTGGAAAATTGCTTGCGTCGCTGTTAGTAAATTTCGGTGGCGGCAAACAGGATGCGTGTATGCACTGGCGCTTTTTACTTCCACTGCCCTTGACAGTTGTTTTTCTCATTTTTATAAAACCAACAGCATTGCCAGAACAGATACTTCAAGTGTTCATCAATTACTGGCCAGGGGAAAGTACTTCATATTGCATGCAAACAATGCGAATTTTGCCTTGATCAATCCCAAAATGAATTCAGGAAACCTGGAAGGGGAAGCATATAAACTTGCACCCGAACACCTGCTATACCTGGACCCAAGAAAAACATTTGCCAACAGGTACGCGAAAAAAAATGAAGCGTTTGTACTGAACGAAGTACATCTTTACACGCGGGATTCAATCAGTTATGAATCGCATGTTAGCTTACCTGTGAAAGACTTTTATAAGTTTGATGTCTATTCCCTTGACGAGAAGACGACGAGAAACTCGAAAGTAAAAAGTGCAATAGGCCTGGCGGGAATTACGGCTGGTGTTATAGGAGCTGTTGCGATCATTGCAGCTGTTGATAATGATTTTGGGGAGACTAATCCAGGTGGTGAGGGTCTGTCTTTAGGGTGCAGTCCGATGGTCTATACGGTAGGTGAAAACAAAACTGAACTGGCTGGTATCCTCTGCAGCGGTGCGATTTTTGCGCCTTTGCAAAGAACGGATTATGTTCCCCTCCCAGGCATTGAGCCTGTAAACAATACATTTAATTTACAGATCCGGGTAGGCCAAAATGAAACGTTGTTCCTCGAGGATACAAAATTATTACAGGTAACCCATGATAAAAATGACAAGGTGCTACTCAACCAAAACGGAAAGGTTGTGGTTTTCCGGCATCCTGTTCCGCCCGAAGCAGCTTTCATTGATGAAAAACAGGATGTGCTGAAGGAAGTATCTGGCATGGATGCAAACTATTATTCTTTTACCAACCGGCCACGCAACAGCAACACCAGTGATGTGATCCTTAATTTTAAAAAGCCCGCAGGTGTTCAATCCGGGAAGCTGGTAATAAGGGCTAAAAATTCTGCATGGGCTGCTTATTTATTTAGAAGGTTTAAATCGTTTTATGGGGATCATTATCCCAACCTCGTACAACAGAAAGATAACGCAGAACGGAAAAAATTGCTTCAATGCGAACTTGATCAGTCATTGCCCTTATCCGTATCTCTAAAAGTGGGTGATAGCTGGAAACTCATTGATTATTTTCATACACCAGGCTACCAGGTGGCAAGAGATATGATCATGGAAATAGATCTGGCAGATTTTACATCTAAGGATGAAATTCAAATTAAACTTGAAACAACCTTTATGTTTTGGGAACTGGATTATGCGGGCATGGATTTTTCAGGATCGCTTCCTTTTGAAAGTACTTTTATTGCAGCCAGCCGGATATCCAAATCCGGTGTGTCCCCGGCCGTGGGCCTCAATCCTTCTAACCAATACAGGCATCTTTCAGGTGATGACCACCTGAACGTGGATTTCATAGTGAAGCCGGCTGGCAACGAAAAGTTGACCTCATCTTTTTTCCTTATGGGAAATGGCTACTACCATGATAACACCCGTTTTGCGGGGAAACCTCAATTAAGCAAGCTGGCTGCATTTTCACAGAAAGGCGCCTTTGATAAATTCTCCAGGCAAACATTTGAGGAATGGAGTTCCCCCAAAAATAATCCTGCCAACAGTTTATCAATTAAAAATTTGTTCCGGAATATGCTTTAAAAAAAAATAAGCGGAATTTTAAAATGGTATCCAGATGCTGATGAATCACATATCTCTACTTCTGGTATGCCGTTACCTCAATGGAAAAGTTATAGCTTGGATTTCTTAATTTAATCTCTTATTCCCCCTTCGGGTTCTTTAAATTATTGTTTGAAAATGATCTGTTATAGGTTGGCCAATAAAGCGGATAACCAGCAATTGATCAGCCTGGCCGCTGCTTCCGGCATGGTGGGAGAAACCTCGTTACGCATCGATCGTAACCCGGATTTTTTTAAATTGCTCGAGATGCGGGGAGAGACGAAAGCTTTTCTTGCCCTGGACGGCGATAAGGTTATCGGTTCATTATGTGTTTCTTATCAACTGGTGTACGTGTCCGGTACTATTTTACCACTTTACTATATTGGCGACTTTAAAGTAGCGGCTGCATACAGGAATAAAGGGATCGGCCTCCGCTTGTGTGATGATATGGCCAGTTACCTGGTATCGGTTGATGCCGATCTTGTGTTTCTGAATGTGTCAAAAGGAAATACCAAACCCATTTCCTTTTTTAAGAACCGGCCCAATGTTCCCGATTATGATAACATCGGGATTTTCAATATCCACCAGTTCGCCGGGAAGAAAAGAAACAGTACTCGCGCGCGGTATACAATAGAGCCTGCCGTAGTTACAGACCAGCTGGTACATTACTTAAACGCGCAATATTGTAAATACGAACTGGGCCCGGTTATTACAGAAGAAAAACTTGCCGGGACAACTATTTTCATTGTAAGGGAAAAAAATAATATCATTGCGGCCATGTGCCTGTCCGATACGATGAATGTAAAACAAAATGTAGTAACAAGGCTCTCGTGGAAAATGAAATGGCTGCTGAGGTTTATCAATACCTTTCACAAATTTACTGGGATTTCAAAAATGCCTGGGATAAACCAGCCGGTCCGCATGATGTACATTAAATATTTAGCGGTTGATCATTTTAACAAAGGCCTCGTACAATCGCTGATCAACCATGCGCGCAACATTGTTTACGAAAAGTCGTATTCATTTGTCTCAATCGGCTTGCATGAAAAAGATCCGCTCAACAGTTGTTTTTCCGGTTTATTAAAACTAACTTTTAATTCTGTTGGTATGCTGTTAAGTATAAAGGATAACAGGGGATTAATCGAAAAGGTATTGCAGGGTGTGCCATTTGAAGATTACTCGCTTGTGTAAGGAAGGTTTTATATATTGTCAAATAATAAATATGGAAGCAGTAAAAAAGCATGAAATGACCAGCGAGGAATGTAAAGTTGTTTCAGATATTTTCTCGCATGCGATTACCGGTGAGCTAATCGGCATGTCTAATTTTGCCTCGCTGGCGGAGACCATAGATGACCCTCATGAAAAAATGGAAGCTGTGGAGCATGCGAACAGTGAACGTATGCATGCGGAAGGATTTATCGCTTACGCCAAAAAGGCCGTCCTGAACATTAATATTAATATGCAGGGCACTTACTGGGGCAAGGTGCGAAACCAATTTTTATCCTATGCACGTAACAAAGATTTTATTGCCTGCCTTATCATTCAGGAAGTGATGCTCGAATCATTCGCGGTATCGATGTATACTGATGTGGGCAATGCATTAGGATCCGAAGCCGGTGAGCTTTTTCTTACTATTGCGGAGGAGGAGAAAGAGCACCTCGAACATTCCTCAGACCTTTTGCGCGCTGCATTACAGGAAGACCCATCAGCATTTATAAATAAATTTGAGGAAATACATGTTAACTGCATGACTATTCTCGCGGAATTTACTGCTACAACAGACCTCGCCGGGCACTGCGGCGTTTGTAACGGCGATTGCATGAAAAGCTTCCTGCATCATATCGGGCTCAACAGTGTTAGCTTGCGCGGTAATGCACTTGCACTGTATGCAAAGGCATTGGACAATATCGGTATACCCGGTGAAAAATCAATTATATGGATTGCCCGCCTCCCTGCCTAGACTTTGCAGTGATAGGCCACCAGGATAGCTGGCAAAATATAGCGGACTTTATAAATGGCGTACGAAGCGATGGCATGGAAGCATTGCCGACAGAAAAGATCAAAGATATATTTCCTTTTATTCCGCCAAGGGATCTGTTCAGGGTAAAAGTAAGATCAGCAACCGGCGCTTCCATTAGCGGGGTATATATCGATACGTTCATTGATCCCGGTAAACTTGACAGCACATACGCAAGAGCCAACATCAGCAAAGTGATCCAGGCTGCATCACATGCACAAAAAATGGGTGCAAGGATGGTGGCCCTGGGTGGCTTTACCTCGATTGTGCTGGAAGGCAATCTTGACCTGCTTATCTCGGGTGAAACAAAATTTACAACCGGCAACACACTTACTGCTGCCTACATCGTAAAAGGAATTGAAAAAGCCGCCTTACTAAAGAATATTGAGGTAAGCCAATCAACGATGCTGGTAATTGGTGCTACAGGAGATATTGGGATGGCCTGTATAAATTATTTCAGGCATAAGGTAAAAAAGTTTCTTTTATGTGCACGCAACCAGCAGCGGCTGGAGAAATTATCACAAAGGCTTGGACAGGAAAATATTTTGGTGGATTACTCCGGCGCCATGCAAGCGCTTGCATCGGAAGCTGATATTATAATTTGCGTTGCCAGCACCGCAGGTATGACGCTGGATAACTGTAAAAAAAATGTGTTGATATGTGATGCTGGTTATCCCAAAAATGTAGCATCAAAAACTGGTGTTGATTCCGGTGTAAATTTATTTCACGGCGGTATGGGACATGTCAGCCAGGGGTATGATTTTATACCAGATTATTCGGATACCCTTTACCGTTACCCGGCTCCCTATATCATACATGGATGCATACTGGAAGCGATGATATTGGCGTTTGAAAAAAAAATTGAAAATTACTCTGCCGGGAAAGGGAACATTACCACTGAGAAGATGGAAGAGATCTATCGCTTTGGTATAAAACATGGAATCGTATTGGCGCCCTTTTACAGTGACACAGGCTTATGGTAAACCAACATTTATATTTGCAGGTCAAATATTTGATGGTACCCAATTCACAAATAGTTACTAATGTAATAAATCATGAAAAGCGAAAAGGGCCAGGTTGCGTTATCAAGGTTGGTGTTTACGCATAACTGGGAGGATCCTGAAAGCGATCACGCCGCCTTGAGTATTAAAAGCGGCGACCGTTTGCTGGCCATAACTTCGGGAGGCTGTAACGTGCTGGGATTTTTGTTGTTTGACCCGGAGATCATTTATAGTATTGATATCAACCCCGCACAATCTTACCTGCTCGAATTAAAAATTGCCGCAATAAAAGGATTGGAGTACGATGAATTTACCAGGTTTTCCGGGTTAAAAAAATATGAACGCCGGCTGAATTTATATGGAAAGCTCAAACCGTTTTTAAGTGCCGGTGCAACTGCATTCTGGGACGCGCGGAATAAAATCTTATCAAACGGATTTATTATGAATGGTAAGTATGAACGCTTTATCCGGTTAGCTGGGAAATTCATCCGGTTATTGCAGGGAAAAAAAAGAGTAATGGGTTTATTTAAAATAAGGGACCAAAAAGGCCAGGAAGATTATTTTGACAAGGTATGGAATACACGCCGTTTCCATTACCTGTTTAAGATATTGTTTAATAAACCTATGCTCGCAAAGCGGGGCCTTGTAACCGACTATTTTCATTTTGATGATGGCAGCACTTCATTCGCGGAGAGTTTTTATAACCGGTCAAGAAACGCATTCCGGAACATTCCTATACAGGGGAACTATTTTTTGTCTTTATACCTGTTGGGAAAATACCACCCGGAAAATGAAGTGCCGGATTATTTAAAAAAGGAAAACTTTGATTTACTGAGGTCGAGGGTGAACAGGATAAAAATTATTACAGCTGATGCACAGGGCTGGGTTGACTCGATGCAGGATAACAGTATCGATTGTTTCGCCTTATCCAATATCTGCGAACTGATGAGTGAAAATGAAACCCATCGATTATTTTCCGGCGTATGCAGAACCGCCAGAACGGGGGCCAGGGTGATATTCCGAAACCTTATGGTGCCACGTGAAGTACCCGAAACATTGAAGGGTCAGGTAGTAAAAAATGATTTGCTTAGCCGGCATATCTCTGCTAATGACAGATCTTTCGTGTACGGGAAAGTTGCAGCCTATACAATAGATAAATCATAACCTTCCGGATTTTTACATCGTATCTGACGCGCGCTCGATCTCCCTGCATGTTACTGCGCAAGTGAATCTACATCTATTTTCCTCTTTTTTTCGAACAGTATGCATGTATGTACTCCTTTAACAATTCAATACTTGCACTACGGGCGTAAAACCTTTTTCAGTTTTTACACCCTGGAAAAAGCGATGATTATTTTGCGGCCCTTTGGAGCAATTGGCCAATGCCTCACCTGCAGGCAAACTGTAAAAAAAGCCATCATTTCAATTGAATCCCCGGGAGAAAATTCTTGAGGTTTATAAAAATAGCGGGCGTTTATTTCTATTATTACCGCTGTGGGTTTCGGTGAAAAAAAGATGTTACATTTAACTTCATAGAAATGGCATCACTTTATATTTGTTGCAGTATTATTAAATAATTTCATTTTGCATGAATTATCATCCATTAGCTGAACAGGTGAAGGAATATTCACTGGCATTTTTCAACTCCCCGGAAAATCAATACCTGCCCTATCACAATATTTCACATACAGAAGGTGTAGTAAAGGCCGCCATACAGATTGGCAATCACTACCAGCTGGACGACCATGATTTTTTTATTGTTTTGACAGCGGCCTGGTTCCATGATATGGGATATTTTTTAGGCGATGCCATAAATCATGAAGAAATGGGAGCTGGCAAAGCAAGAAGCTTTCTAACGGAATCAGGGGTTGACGAAACGGACATCGGCAAGGTGGAAGGGTGCATAAGGGCTACTAAATTACCACAGGCTCCGGATGGCCTGCTGGAGCAAATTGTTTGCGATGCCGATTTATTTCACCTGGGTACAGATGAATTTAAGGAGCGGAATAAATCAATGCGTAAGGAATGGGAAAATTCTTTTAGTAACCGCGTTAGTAAAGAAGACTGGTTAAAGAGCAGTATTAAATTATTGCAATCGCATCACTACCATACGGAATATTGTAAATCTTTACTGGATATAAAAAAACAGGAAAACCTGGAAAAATTATTAACAAAACAACAGGATATTGCAAGCAAAAATGTGGCCCCTTCTTTCACGGAAAAAGAAAAGGGGGCAACGCAAAAGGAGGTTACTGGAATCGTTATTGACAGCCCCGAAAAAAAAAAGGAAAAAGAGGAGCGTCCTGATAAAGGCATTGAAACCATGTTTCGGGTAGCTTCCGCTAATCACCAGCGCCTGAGCGATATGTCTGATAACAAGGCGCATATCATGATCTCAGTGAACTCGATTATCATCTCCGTTATTATAGGGCTGGTGGTGCGTAAACTTGATGCAAGCCCGAATATCATTGTGCCTACGCTTATACTATTATCCGGTAGCCTGATCGCTGTTATATTTGCCGTACTCGCCACCAGGCCCAAGATTCCCGACGGTCACTTTACCCAGTTCCAGGTAGACAATAAATCCGTCAACCTGCTTTTTTTTGGAAACTTTTACAAAATGGATTTCAGTGATTATTATGATGGCATGAAAAAAGTAATGGCAGATCGTGAATTCTTGTATGGCAGCCTTATCCGGGATATTTACGCGCAGGGAAAAGTGCTGGGCCGCAAATTTAAATTACTCAGGATATCCTATACAATTTTTATGTTTACCTTAATACTGTCTATCATCGCCTTTGCAATAGCTACGATCTTTTTTGTATAAAACGAAGCAATGAATAAGCAATTTTTCGACCGCGACCGCAATATTTACGGCAGGATAGAAGTTTGTTTCCCTGTTTATGATGAGCAAATCCGGCATGAACTTAAACAGATCATTCAATTGCAACTGGCCGACAATACACAGGCGGTAGAACTAAATGGCTTGCTTGAAAATATACCCGTTACCCCTTCAGGGGAGCAAATCCGTTCACAGGAAAAGATATACGGGTTATTAAAATCGAACAAAGCCGGGCTGCAGAATTGATATACCAGCTTTGCCCTGGTGGAAGAGACGCCATATATTAATAATTTCAGACCATGAAAAGACTAATTCTTTCGCTGTGCCTAGTGCTGTTTTTTTGCAACGCCTGTAAACAACCTGTTAAAACCCAGGTACATCCCAATTACGATCTTACTATGCCGGAGATATTAAAAATGCCCCGGGTACTTAATGAAATATCAGGTATCGCGTTTAATAATGGCCGGCCGGATACCCTGTATGGCGTGCAGGATGAAGAAGGACGGCTTTTCTATTTTCCTGTCTCCAGCCTGGATGTAAAACACAAGGAATTTGGAAAGAAGGGCGACTTCGAAGACATAGCGATCAGTAACGGTACCGTTGTTATCCTTGGAAGTGATGGCGTATTATTTTCATTCCCGCTAAATATAAATGAAAGCGAAACAATTACTGATGTGCAGGAAACAGCCGGCCTTTTGCCTGCCGGGGAATATGAAGGGATGTACGGCGATGAAACCGGTGAATTATTTATTTTGTGCAAGAGTTGCAAAGGGGAGAGCGTGACAAAAAGCGTTCATGGTTATATTCTTCAAATGTCGGCGGGCAACAGCATTGGATTAAAAAGTACATTCAGGATAAATACAAAGGACATCGCTGCAAAACTACAGCACAAGAATATATCATTTAAACCATCAGCCCTGG
This sequence comes from Ferruginibacter sp., assembly GCA_037719925.1. Classification (GTDB taxonomy): domain Bacteria; phylum Bacteroidota; class Bacteroidia; order Chitinophagales; family Chitinophagaceae; genus Ferruginibacter. The sequence goes on along the minus strand of JBBJMD010000017.1, from coordinate 9,489 downwards.
CAAGGAATAATAACACTAATGAATGGTATATATTATCATCAGTTAATAAACTGCTGGTAATTGCGGATGATACCTGGGCAATAAAAGAAACCTATACCCTGGATCCTGCATTATTTGATCAGCCTGAAGGAATCGCATTTGATAACGGGAACAACCTGTATATATCCAATGAACGTGGTTCGGCAAGCATTGCAACGGTATTAAAGTTTGCTTTTATGAAGGATAAAAAATAATTTATGTTACTGATAAAACGTTTGGGTTTCATTTGTTTCATTTCCGGGTTCTTATTTTATCCGCCGGTAAGTCAATCCCAGAATGTTGACATTAGCCTGTTAAAATCAATCAACCCCCAAAATCCTAAGTCGGTATTTTTTAAAACTACCACCAATTCCTACATGATCGTTGCAGGCACTGTATCACTGGGTTCCTTAGCTTATGCACTTATTGAAAAAAATAAGGGGCTTCAATATAAGTCGTATGAACTGATAATGGGGGTTGGTATTAATATTGTCGCCACAGCGGGAATGAAAGCCATTTTTAACAGGCCGCGGCCTGCAGAAACTTATCCAAATGAAATTTTTATACTAACTGTTTCAAACGGCCATTCATTTCCTTCGGGGCATACGTCCGTGGCTTTTGCTACTGCTACTTCACTTGCACTCACCCATGGTAAATGGTATGTTATTGTGCCCGCATATTTATGGGCGGGTTGTGTTGGATATTCCAGGATGTATCTTGGCATGCATTACCCCTCTGATGTATTGGGCGGTGCGCTTGTTGGCGCAGGAAGCAGTTTTCTCAGTCATTGGTTGAGCAAAAAATTATTTGAAAAAAAGTCCGCGGGAACTCCGCCCTCAAATGCATTTTGATACACTTTTCCGCCAGGCTATCATGCGGTGCGTTCAGTAAGCAGGCCTTCCTATAACGACCTTGCATCTATGTTAGCTATAGCGATCCAACGGCAATTAATACTGGCAATCCTTTTTTAAATCCATCCATCACCAATAATTTAAAACTGGGGTATAATTATAAAAGCTACGCCTTCACCTTATTGTTCAGCCGTGACAAGGATGTCATTAGCCGCTACCAGCTAAACGAAAGCCCGGCAGCAGATATGTTATTTATTTCTCCCAAAAACATTGCCTGGCAAAACAATGTAACCCTTCAGCTGAACCTGCCCCTTAAAGTAAATGACTGGTGGAAAATGAACTATGGTCTTACAGGCGGATTCAGGCAGTACAGGGTAAACTATACCAAACAGCCTTTTGATAAATCTTATATGGGATTTTCCCTGAGCTTTAGCCAGGCCTTTCAATTGCCACGCAATTATGCGGCAGAGTTTTCCGGGTGGTATAATAATACATCTTATAATGGTACCAGGAAAATAAAGGGTTATGGCGTTTTGAATACGGGAATAAAAAAAAGAATTAAAAAAAGAGCGCGGTTATTTGCAATTATCCGTTTCCGATCTTTTGAGAAAGGAATGCATCAATATTTTTTACGGAACAATTACCGGAGAAGCTTTCTTAATCAGGAGCCATGTAACGGTAAATACATTATCATCCAGGTTTCCGATTATCCAACTTACCTATTCCAGGTCTTTTGGTTCGGTGCAGTAAAAATGCCCAAAAGCGAGGAGCAGTTCCAGCGATGAAAGGGAGCGCGTCCGGAAGGAGTAGTAATGCAAGAAGCTTTTCCGAAGGTCAATAAACAGGCAGCAAAATTTATTTCAATCATGGTGCATACCTGCTGCTACTTTGAAGGTCCATAAACAGGCAGCAAAAATTATTCAATCATGGTGCATTCCTGCTGCTACTTTAAACACGTGCAATACTGCAGGGAATAAGGCGTCCATAGATTCTTCCACACCCTTCGGCGAGCCCGGCAAGGTGATCACAAGGGTATCTTTTATAAAGCCTGCCACACCTCTTGAAAGCATTGCGAACGCTGTACGTTGCTGTCCATAACTGCGCGCCGCTTCCATGATACCCGGGATTTCCCTCTTGAGCAATGGGGCGATTGCTTCCGTTGTTACATCACGCGGGGACAGCCCTGTGCCCCCTGTAAAAATAACCAGGTTTAGCCCTTCTGTACTTAACTGTTTGGCTGTATGTTGGATAACAGTGAGCTCATCCGGAATTATTTTGTATTCTATTGCTGACAATTGATATTGCCTTAATCGTTCTGTGATGAGCTTTCCTGAGCTATCTTCCTTTAGGCCTGCAGACACACGATCAGAGCATACCACTACTGCACATCGAAGGCCGGTTGGCCATTCATTTTTAATACCGGATTTTCCCCCTTCTTTATTTTGAAGGCGGATCGCAGAAATTTCCACCTCTTTATCGAGGGGCTTCAGCATGTCGTAGATTGTCAGTGCAGTTACTGCAGCGCCATGCATGGCTTCCACTTCCACTCCTGTTTTGTAAATGGTATGTACTTCTACCGTTACCGTGATCTTCATTCCTTCAATGTCGTAGGTAATGGCTGCATACTCTACCGGTAAAGGATGACAATCCGGGATAACGTCGCTTGTTTTTTTTATCCCCAGTAAACCAGCCGCGCGTGAAAATTCGAATACATCGCCTTTGGAACTTTTTTATCTTTTATGGCAGTAATGGTTTCAGGCCGCGACACGGAAATAACGGCTGTGGCGACAGCTTTTCTCAAGCTGTTATTTTTATGAGTAATATTAACCATGATTTAATTATTTTGTTTCCATTGATAGGCTTCATCGTCAAATAATTCCTTGCCCCAAACCGGCAATTCAGATTTTATTCTTTCCACGGTTTCCTCACAGGCTTCGATTGCAGCCCTCCGGTGCGCTGAAGAAGTAATAACGAACAAGGATATTTCGCCGGCGGCGACCTTGCCGGAGCTATGGTACACATGTATGCAGGCAAGATCGTATTTCTTTAAAATTGCCTCCCGTATTTCATGCATTTTCTCAAGCGCCATTTCCTGGTAAGTGGTGTATTCAATAGCAGTCACTTTTTTTCCATCAACCACATCCGCACGTACCTGGCCCAGGAAAATACTGTGCCCGCCTATGCCTGTTTTTGTACTGTGTTGCTGTACCTTTTCTGCAATAAATACCGCCGTCACTGGTCCATCAATAAATACATTTTTTGGTTTTCTTTCCATCATGGTTTTACCGTTGATTTATTTTTTATCCATGTAAGCATACCACCCTGTAAACTGAATATTTTTTTTGATCCACCAAGGGAATCATACAGCCACTGAGCCGCCTGCAAACTTCGTTGCCCTGACTGGCAGAATAACACCACCGTATGGCCGGTAATGGCATTTGCCTTCTCGTTGAATCCCGATAAAGGTAGTTGCTGATAATTGAATCCTCCCGGTTTGGGCAGCTCGCCTGGTTCACGTACATCAATAATCGTAACCCCCGTGGTGTTACATAGTTTATCAAATGTCTCCCCATCAATTTCGAAGGGCTGCTTTACCGAAGAACAAAGCAACTCGTAATCCATTTGCTTAAATGCCTCGATCGACGCCGGGATCAGCAGCCGGGTCTCTTCTTTTGCCGATATTAATATTTCATAAACACGGTTACTCAATGCGTTGTAAGTGAGCAGGGAATTGACCAGCGCCGTTCCGATCCCTGTTATCAGTTTGATGGTTTCATTTGCCTGCATTGTGCCGATGATACCCGGCAAAACGCCAAGCACGCCCGCCTCGGCACAATTTCGCACTTCCCCTTCAACAGGTGGCACGGGGAAAAGATCACGATAATTTACGGGAATATCACCCTGATCTTTCTTATAATTAAAGATAGCTACCTGCCCTTCAAATTGCGAAACTGCCCCGTATACCAGGGGCTTGCCCAGCAATGCACAGGCATCATTAATCAGGTAACGCGATGAAAAATTATCAGTTCCGTCAATCACAATATCATAGGCGCCAATAATGTTCAGGGCATTTTGCGGCGTTACCCGCTCCCGGTATGCGATAATATTAATCTCCGGGTTTGCCCTTGTAAGAACATGTTTCGCTTTCTCTGCTTTTGAAAAACCGATGTCAAATGTGGAGTATAAAATCTGCCGGTGAAGGTCTGTGATTGAAACGATGTCATCGTCAGCAATACCGATATTGCCAATGCCGGCCCCCGCAAGGTATTGCAATGCAGGGCAGCCCAGGCCCCCGGCGCCAATCACCAATACTTTTGATTGTAGTAATTTTTGCTGCCCCGCCTCGCCAAATTCTTTTAAGATCACCTGCCGTTGGTATCTTTCGTAAGATGAATTGCCTGTCTTCATGTTTATCCTCCGGAAAATGGTGGTAGTAAAGCTATAGTACTATTATCCTGTAAAAGTGTATTTCTGGAGATAATATTTTTGTCAACCGCGGTCACATATTTTGATGCGGCCAATGCGGGATAACGTTTTTGCAGCGATGCCAGCACACTATCCGTATCGCCAATATCCTCCATTGTAATGGTATCCGTTCCGGCAATATCGGTTAGCTGGCCAAATAATAAAATCGTTACTTTCATAATAATGGTAGTCGGTTATATTTGATCGGTTTCTTCATGCCGGAGTTATACCGGGTTAGCCAGGTGTATTAATTATGGTATTCTTCCAACTATTATTTTTTGGAGCCGCTTTACAAATCTTCTTCCGGTAGCTTCATCGCCGGGAGAGATCATTGCAATGCGGTCATGCATTGCTGCGGTCTTGATTCCATCCTGTTCGGTGACCGAAACTGCAAATTAAATTTTTACGCCTGCGTCAACAACAATTTACAAGCCGCCAGTATCAGTACAACAGCCAGTATATTTTTTAAAATCGTTTGTTTAAATCTTAATGCCCCGAAGTATGCACCACATAATCCTCCGGCGAAGGCTACCGCTACATACCAGGCCATATCGGTATTAAACTGAATTCCCTTGGTTAATTGCCCTGCTAGTCCTGATAATGAATTTACAAATATAAATAATGCGCTGATCGCGGCTGTTTGTTTTTGATCGGTCCATTTGTGGATCAGCAATAAGGGAGATAAAATTATTCCGCCACCGATACCGATAAGCCCCGAAAGAAATCCGATTGCTGCCCCGTAAAATAATGATAACAACGTCTTTGATTTTTTTAATTCACCCGCAGGGGTATTGCTGAATAATAAAAACCGGGCAGCCGGGATAAGGAGCAGTGCGCCCAGCATTTTTTTATAAACAGACCCATCCACCATTACCATTCCTCCCACAAAGGCGAGCGGTACAGATGCAACTGCGAAGGGTAAAAATACTTTCCAGAGAAAATGCCTGCCCCTGTAAAACGGATATAGTAAGGGATACAAAAAGATTTAACAACAGTGCCGTTGGTTTCATTACCTCCGGCGTAATGCTGAAGACAGCCATCAAGGCAAGATACCCGCTTGCTCCACCATGCCCCACCGAAGCATATAAAAATGCCACTAAAAATAACAATGCATAAAATAAAATAAGGTAATCCTGCATGTTTTTAATTATCCGGGAATAAATGTATTTCCACCAGTTCCCCATAGTCACAAACAACGACTTCCTGGTCGATTTTTACCAGGCAATTTGCTTTTGCAAAAGAGCTAAGCCGGTAGCTTTCCTGCGCCTCCAGTGGCATCACCGTTTCGCCATCATACCAACCTTTTAAAAATTGGGTGAGGCCGGCATTTTTTTCTATTTTTTTTGAGAGCGGCACCTGCAATATTTTCAGTCCTTCGTTTTTGTAATTGCTTAATTTTTGCAGGGCGGGGGTAACATATTCATAAAAACAGGTAAGTACCGAGGAAGGGTTGCCCGGTAATCCAAATACGAGCTGGTCATTTTTTATGCCGAAATAGAGCGGCTTTCCCGGCCGTTGTTTTATGCAGTGAAATAATTTTTCCACGCCGCTTTGCGTAGCCGCTTCCAGTACAAAATCATAATCGCCCACGCTAATCCCCCCGGTTAGCAAGATCACGTCACTCTCCTTCATTGCGCGCTCGAGCACGTCTGTCAGGATAGCCAGGTCATCATCAGCCCGGTGAGTGATTACGTTTCGGATATTTAATTGTTGCAACGCGGCAATAAGGGTGGCTGAATTGGATTCATACACCTGTCCTAGCTGCAACAAGTTGCCGGGTTGCTGCAATTCCTTGCCGGTAACGATAATGCTGACAACCGGTGGTGGATAAACATTCACTTCCGTGATGCCCATTCCCGTTAAAAAGCCAACCGCCGCCGGTGAAAGGATTGATTCCGCAGGCAGCGCAAGGGCGCCAGCTTTAATTTCCGACCCTTTTGGCCGCACATTTAGCCCGGCCGGTAAATGCTCATCAAGGATGGTCAATTCTCCATTTGCCGTGGTTACCTTTTCCTGCATTACTACGGTATCTGTGCCGTCGGGTAGGGGGGCACCCGTAAAAATGCGCACAACCTGGTGTGGTAAAACCGGGTTTGCCTGATAATAACCTGCCGCGATTTCTCCACTTATTTGCAGCGTTGTATGCTGTTTCCATCCGGCGTGGGAAAATGCATAACCATCCATGGAGGATTGCCGGAAGCCCGGAATATCCATGGAAGCATATACACCCTTTGCGAGTACAAGGCCTGCCGACTGCGACAGGCGAGCTTCCACAGGTTTTAATGGCTTCACCTTCGACTTAATTATTTCCTTTGCTGCTGATACAGTGATCATAGTTAGTATTCGTTCTATCCGCCAATCGTGATCATGCTCCTGTTATGTATATCTTCCGCATGTACCTGTTCAACATCGGGCGTAAACTGCCCGCCTAATTCTTTCGCTTTGCTGCCAATATTTTGCCGTATGAGCGGTAATATATCCTGCCCTTTCCGGAAAGCAGCCAGCAGATCGGTTTCTTCTTTTGAAAACAGGCAATTCTTAATCTTACCATCAGCCGTAAGGCGCATGCGGTTGCAGCCACTGCAAAAAGGGGAAGTCATAGTACTGATTACTGCAAATGTTCCGGCATGCCCTGGAACGGTATACTTTTTTGCAGTATCATTTTTTTCATCCTGCAAGCGGGTAACCGGGTATTTTGATTCCACCACTTCAATTATTTGCTGCCAGGTAAACACTTTGTTGCTTGTCCATTTGTTACCGCTAAAGGGCATGAACTCAATGAAGCGGACATGTACAGGTTCGTATTTTGTCCATTCAATAAAATCATTGATTTCCGTATCGTTCAATCCTTTCATTACCACTGCATTCACTTTTACATGAAATCCATGATTCATTAACAGGTGAATATTATCATACACCTGCCGGAACTGGTCCCTCCGTGTCAGCAGCAGGAATTTATCCTGCTGTAAAGTATCCAAGCTGATATTAAGCGTTTTGATATTTGCCTGTTTCAATACGTCTAAAAACTCATGCAGGCGAGTACCATTGGTAGTGAGTGTGAGCGCTACCGGCAGTTCCGATAGCGATAATATTATTTTGGCAGCGTCCTTTCTAACCAGCGGCTCCCCCCCGGTCAGTCTTATTTTATTTACACCCTGGGATACAAATATTTTCGAAATGGCGGTGATCTCCTCTAATTGCATCAGTTTTGATGCAGGGGAAAATTCATAATCTTCCTCAGGCATACAGTAAAAGCAACGCAGGTTGCAGTTATCCGTAAGGGATATCCGTAAATAATTATGATCGCGCCCGAAAGAATCTACCAACATGAATAATATATTTAAACTTAGTTCCTGTACCGGTTACTTTTTAAACTATTCCCGAAATGTCTTTTTCGGTAATGTAATGATTTCTTAACGATGATGTTGACTAAATACCTGTTGGTGTATTATTTAACAATGCTTCATACTCCTCCCTTGTATCGATATCTATATTCCCTGGGGGAAAATCCACTATAGCCACCAGCGAAGTGTTTTTTTTAATGATCGCTTTGGCGCCTTCATCACCTTTTAAAGCAAGTAAGGGGGCAAAGAAAGTTTTATCAAATAACGCAGGGGTACCCATACTATTTGCATAACTGCTGGCAATGATGGGCTTGCCGGTTTCCCGGTATTGTTGTGCCAGTGAGATCAGCAACGCTGTTGTAACAAGGGGTTGGTCACAAACCATCAGTATGGTGGCTTCTACTGATGGCGAGATCATTACCAATTTTTGCAACCCACACCTGATGGAGGCCGCCATTCCTTCCTCCCAGCCTTCGTTAACAATAACAATGGTGTTCGTATTGGAAATAGTAGCTTGTAACAAGTCTCCGTTAGCCCCCAGTACTACTATTGGGTTCGTGCCGGCGGCTGTTGCTACCTCTACCCCATGATTCAATAAAGTTTTGCCATTATACAACAACAACTGTTTAGGTTTGCCTAAACGCTTCGATGAGCCGGCAGCAAGTATAACAACACCAATATTACCGGTAATATGGTCTTCTTTTGTTTTGATATTATGTGTTTAAGACACAAAGTTACTCTTACTCATTCATTTTAGCATCCTGGATGGTGAAAGGGTTATACTTGTAAAATTCCTTGCAGCTATTTAGTGAATTCCGTAACTTGTCTTCTTATCAAATTAACCATAGCCCGCACCCGGTCAAAGTCAGTATAATGGAGTGAGCCGGCAGTACCTGGTTTCAACGGCTTATCATGGTTCAAAATCATTAAAAACATTTGTATGAATCCCGTTAATAAGAATATTTCCCGCCGGAAATTTATCAGCCTTTCCTCGATGTCCGGGGCAGCATTTACCATCGGATGCTATTTTCCTGCTGCGGCAAAAGGGCTGGGAACAATTCTTACCGGAACGGAAGCAGATGAAAAAGGAATAGAACTTACCTCCTGGGTCTCGATCAATAAACTGGGCGTGGTTACATTAATGAACCATCGGTCGGAAATGGGACAAGGATCCTTCCAGGCTGTACCACAGATCATTGCAGAAGAACTGGAGGTCGACCTCGATAAGGTAAAGATCCTATTTGCCCCCGGCAATCAGAGCAAATACGGCAGCCAGATTACGGGGGGCAGTTCAACCGTGAGGGGCGCCTACAAGACATTGTTGCGTACAGGGGCCACAGCCAGGGAAATGCTGATCGCCTCAGCGGCAAAAAAATGGAATGTTCGCGCTGCAACATGCTACGCTGAAAATGGCCTGGTGATCCACCGCCCTTCCGGTAAAAAAACAAGTTATGGCGATCTGGTTGAGGACGCTGCTAAATTGCCCGTGCCAAAACAGGTAACCTTAAAGGAAAGGAAAGATTACAAGATCATCGGGAAACCATTGCCCAGGCAGGATACACCACAAAAAATAAATGGCAAGGCAGTATTCGGCCTGGATAAAAAAATTCCCGGGATGTTATACGCTGTCGTTGAACGTAATTCAAGGTTTAGGGGTAAAGTGAAAAGTTTTGACGATACTGTTGCGAGAACCATTGCGGGAGTAAAACATGTATTTAGAGTAGAGATGCCCGTTTTTGGTTTTATACGGGAGGGTGTGGCAGTAGTGGCGGATACCCTTTGGGCAGCTCTGCAGGCAAGAAAATTATTAA
>JBBJMD010000330.1:0-2902 GCA_037719925.1 Ferruginibacter sp. | reverse complement strand
TCGAAGAAATTTATGGGGTATTTAATTTTATAAAACCACCATCAATCGGATAATCGCAACCCGTTATGAAAGCCACTTCGTCTGAACAAAGGTACAGCACAAGGTGCGCTATTTCTACGGGTTTGGCCATGCGACCGATGGGTTGCGTTTTTGAAAGTTTATCAAACATTTCCTGCTCTTTACCCGCATAATTTTTTGCCAGGAAATTATCAACAAACGGGGTATGCACCCTTCCCGGGGAAATGCAATTACACCGGATGCCGTCATTTATATAGTCTTTGGCCACGGAGAGTGTCATACCAAGAACGGCACCCTTGCTCATGCTGTAGGCAAACCTTTCGGTGAGGCCTACGCTGCTGGCAACAGATGACAGGTTGATGATCACACCACTTTTATTATTTTTCATCGCCGGGATCGCTTCATGCAGGCAATTGTATATCCCTTTTACGTTTACCGTGTACACACGGTCAAAATCTGATTCAGAAGTATTGTCGGCTTTGCCAATATTTGAAATGCCGGCGCAATTTACCAGGAGATCAATACGCCCGATTTTTTCAAAGAGGGATCTGATAGCAGGCTGGTTGGTAACATCTGCAAGGTGATAACGTGCACTTCCACCCTGCTCCTGGATACCGGTAACCGTTGTTACCAGGCCGGCTTCATTCATATCCAATAACTCTACCGTGGCACCCTGCTTTGCGAAAACTTCGGCCACTGCTTTTCCTATCCCGCTTGCAGACCCGGTAATCACTGCTGTTTTATTTGTAAGATCAAACATGATTTATACGTGCTATTTTAATGCGAATATTTTGTCCATCAAAACCCATTTTTCACCCGGTTTGGCAACCGGCAATGCCTGCTGGTATTTCCACAACATCTGTTCCCATTCAACCACTGTTTTATTGGATTGATCGGCCGTTGCCTTCCGTTCAAAACTAAAAGTATCATCCACTTCCATGATCATAAAAAGCCGGTTACCCAACCTGTATATTTCCATTTGTTCAATACCAGCGCTTCGGATACTTTCCAGGATTTCAGGCCATACATCCAGGTGGTGGGCTTCATATTCTTTTATAAGATCGTCATCGTCTTTAAGATCGCAGGCAAGACAATACTTTTTCATACATCAATATTAATAAGATGATCCAATTACGGGGAATGAAAATATTAAATAAAAAGGAAAAACGTTCTAATACTTTCAGGCACGGATTTTTCGGTGGTATCCACTTTCTACAAACGGTTTATCCAGTTCTTTAAACGTTCCATCCACCTGTCCTCCGTAGTTTTATTATACATGCCAAAACCATGGCCACCACCAGGATATAAATGAAGTTCGGCTCTCACCTTGTTCTTAACACAGGCCTGGTAAAAGCGGATGCTGTTTTCCACGGGTACGGCAGCATCATCTCCCGCATGCACTAAAAAGGCCGGTGGAGTACGGGGTGTTACCTGTAATTCATTTGAAAAAAAGCGTAGCTTTTCGGCGGATGCATCGGCTCCTGCCAAGGTATTCCTTGAACCACGATGGGTTATCACACTATCAAAACTTATTACCGGGTAGATCAATATTGAAAAATCCGGGCGGACGCTAGTAGTATCTGTATTACCGGCATCCGCTTTAAAATCAAAATGTGTGGTAGCTGTTGCAGCCAGGTGGCCACCCGCTGAAAATCCCATAATGCCTACCTGATTTGTTTTTATTCCCCATTGGGCAGCATTTGTTCTTACCAGGCGTATTGCCTGTTGGGCGTCCTGCAGCGGGCCCAGGCTTCGGTCAACCATGGTGGTATCATCAGGCAGCCGATACTTTAATATAAAAGCCGTAATTCCCCATTCATTCAATACTTCCGCAACCCGGGTGCCTTCCAGATCAAAGGCCAAAATACCGTAGCCGCCACCAGGACAAATTATCACTGCTTTGCCGTTTGGATTTTGCGGCTTGTATATTGTAAGGGATGGCACGCTTACCTTAGCTATCCTGGTAATATTGCCTGTAAAAGTGGAGTTCTCCTTATCGGGTGCTGCAATAGCATTGGGAACAGCGTTTGGATACAAAGGCATTACCTTGCTGTTCTGCGCAGATACAATGCTTACGACAAAGAAAGAGAGTAATAGTAGCAATAAATTTTTCATGCTGCAATAATATGTTTGAAATTAATTTTAGGGATGAGTATTTTCAATCGGCAACTACATGCTGGCAAACGTGAGACGCTGTTAATTTTTTTCTTAATAACAACTAATAAAAAAACCATGGCTAATAAAATGGATAAACTTCACCAGGCCTCTAAAAATAAAGAGCTCTCCTGGTTCGGATAGATTGATTTAAAAAGACTTCGCGCTCAAACAGCCTGGATTTCCTTAGGAATCATATTGAAATTTTACCGGCACTTTGATTTGAGCCGCACCAACCCTTGATTGTGCCTTAACTGCCTGGTCCTGTTAATTTTTTCCAGGCTTCCTGTTAACTGGTTTGTCAAAATACTTTTCCCAGGTCTTGTATATTTCCATCATGAACTTTTATACCATGACTATTTAGTTGTCTCCGGCTTTGATTAAATAAACCAACAAGCTCCTGGCGCCATGTGCACCGATCACCAGGGACTGTTCAATGTCCGCGGTTTTGGAAGGCCCCGCTAAAAAAACCCCATAGCCTTCTTTTGCTACATCAATGAGTTCGTACGCTTCATGCATGGTGGGCACGATATTTTTAACATCCAGGTAAATAACAAGGTGCTGGCAAATAAATGGTAACAACCTGTTTTTCATCTGGCTTTCATAAATCCAGACGGCGCCATTTTCAGCTACGCCGATTGTTGCCTGGATATATGTTTTATAAACCAGTTCCAATGAACCTGCATGCATGGATGAATTTATTTCTGTGCTCACATCCCCGAGCTGCGGA
>JBBJMD010000329.1:0-2914 GCA_037719925.1 Ferruginibacter sp. | reverse complement strand
CTTCAGTAACAACCTTGGGTTATAGTCCCGCAATGCAATCAATTTCAACAAGGGAATCTCCCGGAACACCGCCTTTTGCAACAGCTACAGTAGTTCTTACTGGGGGATTTTTTCCAAAACGGCCCTTGTAAACTTCATTCATTCCCTTGTAGTCGGCAATATCATTCAGGTACACATTTACTTTAAGAACTTTATCCATTGACGAGCCAGCTTTTTTCAGTTCTGCTTCCAGTTCTTTCAGCACATGATCTGTGTGGGATTTAATATCACCTTCAAAATGAGCTCCCTTTCCGGCTATAAAAACAAGGCCGCCATACCTCGTAGAACCCGCAAACAATGGTACATCCTGGTCATTGACCACATTAAAAACCTGTTTTTCATCAGGGGTATCAGCGTTGGCTTTAGTAACCAAACCAAATCCCATTAGTCCCACTACAGAGGTTGCCAGTTTTGTGATAAAAGATCTGCGTTTTGTTTGCATAATTGATTTTTAAATAATGAAGAAGAAAGATGCTTTGTTAAGATGATCAATATTTAATAAAAGCTCCGTTTAATTCATTTGTTATTGCTATAAAAATTACCTGTATTTTAAATAAGTCGTCTAATTTAAATAATATAGTCGATGTGCTTTGATTATAGAGGGTAAATCTTTTCATCGGTAAAATAGTTGTCAAAATAAAGGAAGTACCTGCTTGTATTACTCCAAGTAGAGAAGGGAAAAGATCCAGGGAAAATACTTACATTTCATTGCGTGGTGAAAAGTTATAACTGATGGCAATACAAAAAATTTAAACATAGTTACACCGCAACCCATCTTTAAAGCATTGCCAGGTCAGTTGAAATGTAACACTGCAGAAAAATTCTTACATTAGGTAAAATAATTGTTAGTATGCAAAAAGCATTGATGGTGGTATTAGCCCAGTTTGCGCTGCAGCTCGTATTTGCACAGCATAATCCCGGAAGTATTAGAGATAGTTTCCCAGATGAACTTGTTCATTTTAAGCCTTATAAAAATAATCCCGTATTTGCCGCAACCGGGAAGGCAACCTGGGATAACCAGATCCGTGAACGCGGGTATATTTTAAGGGAAGGTACTAATTGGTATCTCTGGTATACCGGTTATACTGATATAAATGATACTAAATACCTGGGGTACGCCACCTCACCTGATGGCATTCAATGGAACCGTTACAAAAACAATCCTGTTGATACAACAACCTGGGTGGAAGATATGTGCATTGTAAAATCCGGCGTCACTTATTATATGTTTGCAGAAGGAAAGGGGGATACGGCACACCTCCTTACCTCTGCTGACCGTATCAATTGGACAGATAAAGGTAACCTGGATATCAGGAACGTAAATGGCCATCCTATAAAACAGGGCGCATTTGGAACCCCCGCCGTGTGGAAAGAGAATGGGTTGTGGTACCTTTTTTATGAACGCTCCGATTCTGCCGTATGGCTCGCCACATCGCGCGACCTGAAGATATGGACGAATATCCAGGATGAGCCGGTATTGGACAAAGGGCCGGCACAATACGATCAACACGCAGTTGCTATGAACCAGGTGATCAAATACAAAGGGCTTTATTACGGCTATTACCACGCTTCAGCTTTCGCCGACTGGCATGAATGGTCAACAAATGTGGCAGTGTCGGAGGATTTAATTCACTGGAAAAAATATGCCGGCAACCCAATCATTGGTAATGACAGATCCAGTGGCATCCTGGTTAACGATGGTGCCCGGTACAGGCTCTATACCATGCACCCGGAAGTAAATCTCTACTTCCCGGTTAGCAGTGAATAGTACATACACGTTTATCAGCCGGCGAACGGGCAACATTCCGGAACGCGTTAAACATTAAAAATACCAGTCTATGAAAGCAGCAGCTGTAATTGGTTCATTACTTTTTTTATTATTTACCATTTCTGCATCAGCAGGAGCCCCATTGTTCCATAATACACCCGGGATTTCAACGAAGCCTCCTGTACACCGGTACCTGTATGTTGCCGTACCTGGCATACGTGACTATCTTGGTTATGGTGGCCATGGCATTCTTGTTTTTGATATGGATGATCATCACCGCTTTGTTAAAAGGATAGCTACCGGCGGGTTACATCCGGATAAAACACCTTCGAACGTTAAAGGGATCGCGGTAAGTATCCCCTTAAATTCTATTTATATCAGCACCCTTGAATCGTTGCAACGGATAGATCTTTCCACTGATAAGCTGGTATGGGAAAAGCAGTTTGAAGGGGGCTGCGACCGCATGGCTGTTTCACCCGATGGTAAAACCATGTACCTCCCTTCTTTGGAAAAGGGTTTTTGGAACGTGGTCGATTGCGCCACCGGGGATATCATTAAAAAACTGAACGTATTTAAACGTGCCCACAACACTATTTATGCGCCTTCCGGCAAACATGTTTATTTGGATGACATCGCCTCTCCCTGGTTGTTTGTAGCGGATGCAAAAACAAATGAGCTGGTCAGTAAGATCGGCCCTTTCTCCAATTTCGTGCGCCCTTTTACAATCAATGGCAAGGAATCATTGTTGTTCGTAACCGTCGACAGTCTACTGGGTTTTGAGGTAGGCGATCTCTCCACCGGCAAAAAGCTTGCGAATATAATTGTTAAAGGCTGGAACATGGGGCCGGTAAGGCGCCATGGAAACCCGAGTCATGGTATTGGGCTTACGCCAGACGAAAAAGAATTGTGGCTCGCTGATGGGTACAATATGCGCATTCATGTTTTCAGTGCCGCACTGCCTTACCAGCAACTCACTACCATACCCGTGCAGGATATGCCCGGCTGGATAACTTTTAGTATTGACGGCACCTTTGTTTATCCTTCCACCGGGGAGGTAATTGATACAAAAACCCGGAAGATCATCACCATACTGCAAGATGAGTTTAA
>JBBJMD010000328.1:0-2948 GCA_037719925.1 Ferruginibacter sp. | reverse complement strand
GTAAAGTGGTAGATGTAGTGAGTAAAATCAATACCGGGGCAAAATACGACAGCAAAGCCTTCCAGAAAAGTGTAGGGTTGAATGGCGTTGGAACAAAAGCAGTGAATGCACTGAGTGAATTTTTTAAGGTCACCGCTTACCGGGAGGGGAGGGCAAAGACAGCGGAATTTCAAAAAGGCGTATTAATAAAAGAACATAAGGAAACCGTATCAACCGAAGAGAATGGAACTTTAGTAACATTTATCCCTGATGAATCGATCTTCAAAAAGTTTCACTTTGAACAGGAGTACCTGGATAACCAGTTTTGGAATTATTGTTATCTTAATGCGGGCCTCGTCATGAACCTCAATGGCAAACGCTATGTAAGTAAAAACGGGCTGCTTGACCTCTTGCAACGCAAGACAAACGAAGATGAGATCCGGTACCCGATTATCCACCTGCAAGGAGACGATATCGAACTGGCTCTTACTCATGGAAATACTTATGGCGAACAGTATTATAGTTTTGTAAACGGCCAGTTTACAACCCAGGGGGGCACCCATCTCGCAGCCTTCAGGGAAGGATATGTAAAAACCATCCGCGAATATTATAAAAAAGATTATGACGCTTCGGATATCCGCGGCAGCATCTGCGCAGCGCTTAGCATAAGGGTACAGGAGCCGGTTTTTGAGAGCCAGACAAAAACCAAGCTGGGCTCTGCTGCCATCTACGAAGGGGGCCCAAGCATGAAAAATTTCATAGGTGATTTTTTAGGTAAGGAACTGGATAATTATTTGCATAAAAATCCGGCCATTGCTGATGCGTTGAAGAGACGCATAGAACAGAATGAAAGAGAGCGGAAGGAATTATCGGGTATCCGCAAGCTTGCCAACGAAAGAGCTAAAAAAGCCAACCTGCACAATAAAAAATTAAGGGATTGCAAGTTCCATTATAATGATGAGGCAACCGGAAAGGATAAGGACAATGTGCTGGAGAAACAAAAGGAGAGTACCATTTTTATTACCGAAGGGGATAGCGCAAGCGGAAGTATTACCAAGGCAAGAAATGTAAATACACAGGCAGTTTTCAGCCTGCGCGGTAAACCGCTTAACTGTTTTGGCCTGACAAAAAAAGTGGTTTATGAAAATGAGGAATTTAATTTATTACAGCATGCGCTGGATATTGAAGACGGGTACGAAACGTTGCGTTATAATAATATTGTTTTTGCTACAGATGCCGATGTTGATGGCCTGCATATCCGCTTGTTACTGATGACTTTTTTCCTGCAGTTTTTTCCCGAACTGGTTAAAAATGGGCACGTGTATATTTTAGAAACCCCTTTATTCCGTGTGAGGAACAAACAGGAAACTATCTATTGTTATGATGAAACGGAAAAGCAGCAGGCGATCAAAAAACTCGGTACGAAGCCCGAGATTACAAGATTTAAGGGCTTAGGTGAGATCAGCCCTGATGAATTTGCAAGGTTTATTGGCCCAGACATGAAGTTGCAGCCCGTGATGATGTTACCCGATACACATATCCAGCAATTGCTAGAATATTACATGGGAAAAAATACACCCAGCCGCCAGGATTTTATTATCGAAAATTTAAAGGTAGAACTTGATTTAGTCGAAGAGAATGCGGCTGTGTAAAATCCTTCGTCAAAATTTATATTTGATTGATTCGTTTTGACCATAACTTTTGCACCACGGGAATTGCCGTAAATAAGCCGGGTAAACGGGATGGCCCCCATAAATTTATAATAAGAATGATTCACATAGTTTTCAATGAACGTGATATAAAAGTGCTGCAGCAGGCTATTGCATTGGATGAATCGCTGCAGGGCGATGTAATCCAGGTAAAGGATGATTACGCGGTTGGCCCTTTGCCTGGTATTTACACAGGAGAGGGGATCAGTAACAGGAATAAGTGGTGGCGGGAAGTGTTAGCAGGAGGAGATTATGATGGCAAAGCAGACAACGGTGAAGTAGATGATTATAAAACGGTCGCTGAACTGGTAGGTAATATGCGCAGAAATGAAATGCAAAC
Source organism: Ferruginibacter sp. (assembly GCA_037719925.1). Classification (GTDB taxonomy): domain Bacteria; phylum Bacteroidota; class Bacteroidia; order Chitinophagales; family Chitinophagaceae; genus Ferruginibacter. The sequence continues at coordinate 920 of JBBJMD010000328.1, read as the reverse complement.
TGTTTGGATATGGGCTGCGCAGAATAAACATGATGTGAGTGGTTATTACTGGCTCATCAAATACATGAAGGAATTCCAGGGCAGGGTTTTTATTCTCTATTTAAACAATCTTCCTTTTATTAATGAAAAAGGGAATATATTTTATCCCGATTGGCTACATGAGATCCCTGCTAAAGAATTTTTAAAGGCCAAGAAATTAGCTAGGGAGATTACACTTAGTGAATTTGAAGTGGACCCGGATGAATGGACAAAGATATGTGAAGAGAACAGGGGTGTACGTTTACTGGAAGGTGGAAAAAAATTAGTGCAGGAAGATTATGATTTCTATGACCAGGAATTAAAGAAGTTTATAGGTCCCGACTGGCAGAAAGCAGCTAAAATTATTCACCAGTATTTAAATAAATCAAAGCACACTACCGGCGATGCCTACCTGCTGTGGCGCATAAAAGTGATGATTGCGCAGGACCAGTTCGATGTGCAGGGGAAATTACTTAATATGAAAGATTTTGAAGTTAAAACTAAAGTAAAGCCCTCATGAATATTAAAGGCATCCATCATGTTGCGATATTAACGGACGACTATGAGCGAAGTAAGCTTTTTTACATTGATGTATTAGGCTTTGTTGTCGTGGAGGAAACTTACCGCGAAGAAAGGCAGTCCTATAAACTTGACCTTTCTATCAATGGGACTTACCAGGTCGAATTATTTTCATTTCCTGAGTTTAAGGAACGTTCAACTTTCCCCGAACAAAAAGGATTGAGGCACCTGGCCTTCGCGGTTGATGATATTGAAAGCTCGGTTGCTGAATTAATTGCAAAAGGTGTGGAGGTACAAGGTATCCGCACCGATGATTTAACCAGGAAAAGATTTTGTTTTTTTTTATGATCCAAACGGGCAGCCGTTAGAGCTATACGAGATTT
>JBBJMD010000327.1:0-2955 GCA_037719925.1 Ferruginibacter sp. | reverse complement strand
TCAATGTGAATATCATTCTTTAGCGCCTCTTCTACTATGAATGAAAAATGAGAGCTTTTAGTACAATAACAGTAATTGTATTTGCCCTCGTATTTATGTTTTTTAAAAGCCTTGTCGAACATCTCCTTCGCCTTTTGGATCTGCATCCCGATCTTTGGTAAATAGGTAAGTTTCAGCGGGGTGCCATACTTATCAATCAGTGCTTTTATGTCCTGCCCATTGTATTGCAAATATTCATTTTCGACTTTAAAATCTTCCTGGGGAAAGTTAAAAGTCTGGTCCACCAGATCGGCGTAAGAATTGTTCAAATTATTCATGTCCTTCAATGGGTTTAAATTTCCAGTGCAAATGTAATTCAATGCTACATGCAATTAATAAAAAAAACCGGATGCGACAACGTCGAACCGGTTCAATTATTAAACTATAAAAATGTTACTCTTTGGAGGAAACTTACAGGCTGACCTATTTAACCTGCGCTACCAGGCTTTTGAAACTTTCTGGTTCATTCATGGCTAAATCAGCCAACACCTTCCTGTTGATATCAATATTTTTTACCGCTAATTGGTGAATGAATTGACTGTAAGTAAGACCTTCGGCTCTTACGGCTGCATTGATACGTGCGATCCATAAAGTACGGTATTCGCGTTTTTTCAACTTACGGCCAACGTAGCTGTACGTTAACCCTTTTTCCATTACGTTTTTCGCAACGGTATAAACATTTTTACGTTTACCATAATAACCTTTGGCGGCTTTTAAAACTCTTTTTCTCCTGGCCCTTGATGCAACTGCATTTTTTGAACGTGGCATATCTTAATTTTTGAAATGTTAATGTGAAATGTAAACCGGGTTTATGACGGTTCTAACCTTTGAGGCGTAGCAAACGAAGTACGAAATCGTGGTTGGTAGAATGAACTACTCCCTTATTTCTTAAATTGCGTTTGCGCTTTGTGGATTTCTTGGTTAAGATGTGGCGTTTGAAGGGTTTTTGGAAGGTAACTAAACCTGTTCCGGTAACTTTGAAGCGCTTTTTCGCGCTTGAGTTGGTTTTAACTTTTGGCATTTGATAACTATTATAGTTACTCCCTGCTGGCGGACCTCACCGGAGATCACTTGTTGAGCCTTGTGGGAAAAGGAAAAAGAAATCTCTTTTTCGGGCGGCAAAGGTAATGAAAAAACAGATACTTCCGTTCCAATAACTTGGGTAGTCCGAAAAAACGCCCCTCGCGGAGTCAAAAAGCACCTGTATCTATTTTTCCAATCATCCAAAAAATCGCTCCAGAACCTGTTCAAATTAGAGCACTGCTGCTTATATTCAAATTTAACCTATAATAGATCCATCCTATCGCAAATGAGGCAAACGTTTCAACCAACCACTCTTCAAAAAACGGTTTCGATCAGTTCGTTAAGTACTACATTTGAAAAAACAATACTTGGATGATCAAAAGAAGAATATTTACCCCATTTTTATGCTTGTTGCTGGCGGTTGTTGCTAATGCCCAACCTAAAGAGATCGCGAATTTTATTGATCCTTCCAACATAGACAGTTCCATCCGGCCCGGCGATGATTTTTACCGGTATGCCAATGGCAAATGGATAAAAAATAACCCGGTTCCTCCTTCAAAGACCCGCTGGAGCAATTTCGGTGTATTAGCCGAAGAAGCCTCCAATTCATTAAAACTATTGTTGGAAGAAGCTGCGGCGGCGCCAGGGAAGAGCCGCATTATGCAGATGACGGGAGATTTCTACGCAAGCGCAATGGATAGCATTGCGATAGAAAATGCAGGCTTATCACCTCTTAAGGCCGACCTGGAAAGGATTTATGCAATTACTAACCTGGACCAGGTCATTAGCGAGATTGGTACCATGCGAACTAAAGGGATCGCTGCACCATTATTTGGTTTTTTTATAGGGCAGGATTCTAAAAAAGTTTCGGAATACATTCCCCAGTTCGGGCAGGGCGGAACCACATTACCTGACCGGGACTACTATCTTAAAAATGATGCCCGCAGCGTAAAAATCAGATCGGAATACCTATCCTTTATAACGGATATGTTTATACTTACCGGGCTCGGTGATTCTTTAGCCCACCACCATGCTGCGGTCATTTTAGCACTGGAAACAAAATTGGCGGAAGCTCAATTGAGCAGGGTTGAATTAAGGGATCCACAAAGGTTATACAATAAATTCTTTGTGGATGATTTTACCAAAACAACACCTGCTGTGGACTGGCGGCTCCTGATGGAAAAAATGCTGGTGAAAAACGCGGATAGCATTATTGTTACTAACCCCAGGTTTTTGCGTGTTGCTGATACCCTCTTGCGTGCTACACCGGTGGACGATTGGAAAACTTACCTGCAATGGTACGTCATTAAGAACGCAGCCAATTACCTGAGCAATAATTTCGTGCAACGTAATTTTCAATTCAATAAGGTACTTACGGGGCAAAAGGAAATTGTACCCCGCTGGCAACGGATGAGTGGATTGATTGATGGATCACTCGGCGACCTGCTTGGCCAGTTATATGTAGAAAAATATTTTAAACCTGCAGCAAAACAGCGGATGACTGAACTGGTGACCAATCTTCAGTCGGCTTTTGAAGATAGAATAAAGGGGCTCGACTGGATGAGTAAAGATACCAAAGAAAGGGCCCTCGTGAAGCTGTCGGCTTTTGGTAAAAAGATAGGGTACACTGATAAATGGAAAACTTACGAAGGTGTTGTTGTTATAAGAAATTCTTTTATTGAAAATATCAGGAATACGGCAATATGGACTTATAATGATCAGATCAGCAAACTCGGAAACCCCGTGGATAAAACGGAATGGCGCATGACGCCACCGACCATCAATGCATCTTACAGCCCTTTAAGGAACGAGATCACTTTTCCCGCAGGCATACTTCAATTTCCTTTTTTTGATTTTAAGGCAGATGATGCAGTGAATTATGGCGGCATCGTT
>JBBJMD010000326.1:0-2959 GCA_037719925.1 Ferruginibacter sp. | reverse complement strand
TGTAAGCGGGCCTGGTGTAGCGGTTATGTCGCTCCCATCTTTGGGAGAAATTTTTAATTATTTAGTCGACAAGTGCTTCCCTAAAGACACAAAATCAGGCTGTAATTCAATTACAACAGTGGTATCCCCAAATGGAACAGTCACCACAACCTCAACTCCGGTACCTAGCCCGGCATAAATTGTGGCTGAAGTAATTTTATGAATACAAAATCCCGGTTTGCCGGGATTTTTTTTATGTAAGTGTTGCCTGCTATGATTGATTCCTTTCCGAAAGTCTTTCTAAGAACAATTTAAACACCGGCAACCACGCTTACAAAATACAGCGCAGCAAAAAATCAATAACCAGGTAATAGAAATATTACTGCCTTTCTAAATTTTTATAGATTTCCGGCATTAATATTTTGAGATAGTATCTGCCATTTTTATACCTTAGTTACGGAATCACCCTATTCAACCCTATTTATTTGCTGTCTTCTACCTGTATGCCCCTGAAGATCAGCGGTCAGCATAAATTAATGTATCGTTTTAACCATTTAATAATAAGTGTATGCCAATTTATATGGACCGCCATGATGTAGCCGAAATGGTGACTGCAGACCATGTGGCACACATACACCGCGAAGACTTAAAAATACAGCATAAGTTTGGCTGCAGGGGATTGACCTATTGGTTTGATGAAAAAAGAAAGACTGCTTTTTGTTTAATTGAAGCACCGGATGAAAAGGCCATAAGGATGATGCACAAGGAAGCTCATGGGCAGATACCACACAGGATCATCGAAGTAGACGCCGGCGTTGTTGAATCATTCTTAGGCAGGATTGAAGACCCGGAAAAAGGTGAAAATAATGAATTTAACATCATTACAGAACCCGCCTTACGGACAATAATGGCCTTAACATTAAAACAATTGTCACGTGCGCAAAGTGACTCAAAACAATATGAATCTTCATTGCCGGATTACATGCATGCAGCGCTCAACTCATTAAACATTTATGAGGGGCAGGTGGTGAAACAAACGCATAACGGTTTTCTGGTGTCCTTTAAATCAGTTTCAAAAGCTATACAGGCTGCACTCGATATTAAATCTTCATTCAATAAAATACGTGGTAAAAAGAAGGTTGAAATGACCGGCTTGAGAATTGGCCTGAATGCAGGCGTTCCCGTAACTGAAAAGAAAATGTTCTTCGAGGACACTATCAAATTAGCGGAGCGCATGTGCATGTTTATCGAAAGTGAAATCATTGTTTCCTCTGAGGTTAAAGAACTATATAATAATGAGAGTGTAAAGGCGCTGCGTGAAGAAGAAAATATACTCCTTCTCACACCGGCAGATGAAGCATTCTTAACCTCGTTAATGGATTATATAGATACCACGTGGAGCGATACAGTAGTAAGTGTGGATGATTTTAGCAAGTCAGTACGGTGCAGCAAGTCCCAACTGTATCGAAAAATGATTTTCCTCACTGGCAAATCTCCCAATACTTTTATTTTGGAATACCGTTTAAATGAGGCACTGGCCTTATTGAACAAACAATCCGGCAATGTTTCTGAAATTGCATTTGAAACCGGTTTCACAAGCCCCTCTTATTTTTCAAAATGTTTCCGAAAAAAGTATGGCGTTTTACCTTCTTATTATTTACCCGCAAAATGGGGATGACAATACCAGTCTTTATCATTTTGGCTATGCTTTAAAATTACCATTCTTTGAACTAAAAGTTGCAGTGTTGAGGTATGGCTGAATGTAGTTTTGAGTGATCATAAAAAATTAATCACTAAAAAACTCATGTATGAAATTATTTTTCGTTGTATTATTTACACTTGGCATTGCCCTGCTACCTGGTTGCAAAAAGCATGATAACCCTCCTGCTGAACAATACAAACCTGATGTTGCACAGGCATGGATGCAATTGCATATCCGGCTTTCAAGGGCCACTACAGGGTACAACTCTGTTGTCACACTCAGGTCCATGGGTTATGCAGGGATTACACTGTATGAGTCTTTATTTCCTGTCCAACGCGGTTGCGGGTCTTTAATATCTGAAATAGGCGGAAGGCCTTTTAGTGCCGACCGGCATGCCAGTCATTATTTTTGGCCGGCGTCTGCGAATGCAGCAATGGCCAGGATCACAAGGTTGTTTTTTGAAAGTACATCAGATGCCAATAAGTATGCTATTGATTCACTTGAAACGCTATTTATCAGAAAATTTGAACAGGAAGCAAACCCACAAAAAATACAAAATGCAATAGCCTATGGTCAAAAAGTTGCTACAGTTATTTTTGATTTATCCAAAACAGACGGAGGGCATGAAGCCTATAAACATATAACTGATCCGTCTTATCATCCACCTACCGGCCCAGGCTATTGGATACCTACTCCCCCCGCATTTAGCGCACCCGTGCATCCTCATTGGGGATCTAATCGCAGTTTTATCTTAAACAGCGCGGCACGCACTCAGCCGGGTCCGCATATTCCTTATGCTGAATCCGTGAAATCACCCTTTTATCAAATGGTAAACGAAGTGTACACCATTTCACAATCGCTTTCGCATGAAGACACCCTTATTGCCCGCTTCTGGGGTGATATCCCAGGTAACTTTAATGTGCCGGCACATGCAACGAATATTGTTCACCAACTAATTCAATCCAACCATTTGGATCTTGTGGATGCCGCTTCAGTATATGCCCTGCATGGCATAGCATTAAATGATGCCGCCATCAGTGTTATTAAAACGAAGTATAAATTCAATCTCCTGCGCCCTATTTCTTACATCCGTAACGTAATGCAAAAGCCTGGCTGGAACAGTGTTATCCCTACTCCCGCCTACCCCGAGTACACCGCGGCACATTCCGTTGTTTCAGCGGCAAGCGCTACGGTACTTGAAGGGATATTTGGTAAAAATTATCGTTTTAGCGATCATACTTATGATGCTATTTATGGCACCCGTTCCTTCAATTCGTT
>JBBJMD010000325.1:0-2985 GCA_037719925.1 Ferruginibacter sp. | reverse complement strand
TAAGATGACGGCCATTTTGAACCACCAGGTCAACCAGTAGGGAGGCGTTATGATCACTTCGATACTGGTGAAAGCAGCCGACCAATTTCCTTCGTTATTTAATCCGCGCACTTTAAACACGTATTTGCCGGGATCGAGATTGGTGTAGGTGGCGGAGCGATGGGTACCTCCATTGTTCCAGGCCTTATCAAATCCCTGCAGCATATAGCAATATTGCTTTCTTTCCACGGGGGTAAAATCCAGGGAAGCAAAATCAAAGGACCAAACTGAATTTTTATAAGAAAGGGTAATTGACTTCGCAACGGTGATATTTTGCTTCAGCGGCGACGGGTCGGCATCATTAATTGCTATCGCCATCTTGTTATTAAAAACGGAAAAACCTGTGATCACCAGGGGCGGATCAAACGGAACTGTTTTCATGTCAGCAGGGTAAAACCGGGTAAAACCGTCATTACTTCCGAAATACATGGCGCCGTTGCCGGTGTTATAAAAAGCTTTTTCCTTAAACTCTTTTGACTGCAGGCCGTCTGCCAGGCCAAAATTTTTGAATACTTTTTTTACAGGGTCAAAACAAGAAATGCCATTATTGGTGCTGATCCACAAATTTCCCGCCTGGTCTTCCATTATGCCCGCCACGAGATTTCCCGAAAGCCCATTATTAATAGTGTATACGGCAACTTCATTATATTTCTTATCATATAACTTTAAGCCGGCGCGGGTACCTACCCACAAATTTCCATTGGCAGCCTTAAAAATGTTGACTATGCTATGACTGCCTACAATATTTTCATTACTCCGGTAAGGCGATGGAATGAATTTCCTTGTTTTTTTATCCCACAGGTTTATCCCTCCTCCGCTGGTGCCCACCAGGATATGTCCTTCGTCATCATCATAGAAACAGTTGATCCAGTTATCATTGATCCCGCCGGCGTTTTTGATGTCGTATTGAAAACTTGTAAATGTATGGGTGGCGGCATTAAATAAATTTACACCGCCGCCATAGGTACCTACCCATATATTCTTCTCTTTATCTTCAAAGAGCGCCCACACATTGTTATTGCTTAAACTGCCGGGATCCGCAGGATCATGTTTATAATGTTTGAAAGTGTTCCTGGCCGGGTTAATAACGGTGATACCACCGTTCCAGGTACCGACCCAAATGTTTCCCCGGGAGTCTTCCAAAAGACTTAATATGTTACTACTGCAAATACTGTTCTTGTTGTTTTTTTCATGCCGGAAATATGTAAACCTGCCTGTTGCAGGATCAAACAAATTAAGCCCTCCACCATCTTTTCCGATCCAGAGGTTCTTCTTTGAATCGTCGTACATGCATACTACATGATTATTACTGAGGCTGTTTCTTGAGAGTATTTGCCGGAAGTTTTCAAATTTATTTACGTCCACACTATAAAGGTTGATACCTGCGTTAAAAGTGCCGACCCACATATTGCCCTTTCTATCCCTGTAGATTGAATTGATAGAATTACTGGCCACGCTGGCATTGTCAAATTCATCGTTCGTACTAACACTGAACGTTCCCTTATCAACATCAAAAATGCTTATCCCCTTGTTTTCCGTACCGATCCATAATTTATTATCCTTATCTGCTACGATAGTTCTTACGGCATTATCAACCAGGCTATTGTCATCGGCCCCCGTATGTTTAAAATGGTAAAACCCTTTAGTTTCTTTTTTAAAAATACTCAGGCCGTTTTCATTTGTGCCGATCCATAACCGCTTCTTTTTATCTTCATAGATGGCCGTGATATTGTTATCGCTAATGCTCGTTACATCCGTTGCATGATGCCGGAAGCGGGTGAAATTATTGCGTTTCCTGTCGAATAAATTCAGGCCCCCGCTCAAAGTACCTATCCAGATTTGATGTTCACTATCCTCAAAAATATTTTTAATATAATTATCCCCGATACTATTGCTATCATCTTTATTATACCTGTAGTGAGTAAAGTGATTATTGACCGGGTCAAACAGGTCAAGGCCTTTAGTGGTTCCAATCCATACTTTTCCATTTGCATCCTCCAGCACACTGAGTACATCATCAATGGTTAAAGAGTTCGGGTTATCAAGCTTGCTCCGAATACGGATGAACTGGTCTTTTGCACGGTCGTACCTGCAAAGGCCGCCGCCGGAAGTCGCAAGCCAGAGATCCCCATTTCTGCTTCCTGTAATGGCGGTGACAAAATTATCTCCCAGGCTGTTCGGGTTTTTAGGGTCATTTTTATAGACCGTGCAGGTGTAGCCGTCATATTTATTTAAGCCGTATGCTGTACCAAACCACATAAATCCCTGGCTGTCCTGGAAGATAGAAAGTACATTACTTTCAGACAGGCCGGCGCTCGTTGGCAGGCGGTAAAATTGCAGTGGTTGCTTTTGAGAAAATGCTATACAATAAAAAATCTGCAGGGAAATTAAGAGCAGGTACCGCAAGAATTTTTCAATAGCGATACGGGTGAAAGGATAATTAAATTTAGTTATTGTATGCGATGTGTTCATGGAATGTCGTTTACAGGTATGGTGAAATAAAAGGTGCTGCCACCCCCTGGTTTTGATTCTACCCAGATTTTGCCCTGGTGCAATTCCACAATTTTTTTACAATGCGACAACCCGATACCCGATCCTGCATAATCCCGCCTTGTATGCAGCCGTTGAAAAATAACGAATATCCTATCGAAATGCTGTTTTTCTATGCCGATCCCATTATCGCTGATGGCAAATTCCTGGTACCCGTTTATTTCCCGGACAGAGATTTTTATCTGGGGGACTATATCTTTTTTACGGAATTTAATCGCGTTGATTACAAGGTTTTGAAAAAGCTGCTTGATCTCTGTAGGATAACCGTCAATCACGGGTAATTCCGGATATTCTATCACCGCATTCGTTTCCTGCACTATTGCCGTGATATCCAGCAGCATATTCTGTATTATGGTATTACAGTCAACTTTTGTTAGTTTGATATTTGTTCCGATC
>JBBJMD010000324.1:0-3017 GCA_037719925.1 Ferruginibacter sp. | reverse complement strand
ATGATTTTTATACAGAAAAAATCCGCCAAATCGTTTACCACCTGAAACATGGTAATAAATGAATAAGAATTGTAGGAGCTGTGGTAAAATTTTATTATTTTGCCATAGCAGTTGATATTGATAAAACATATTGGGTTTAACAAATTGGTAAAATCAATTAAACAATAACAACTCCAACTTTAAACTGTTCATTTACAATTATAACTCATTGATTCATAACTCATTGATTTTTTTAAGTAATTATTTTTAATAACTTTTCTGATTAATTATTCCCCACACGGGGAATTTTTTCTACACCACTTCCGGACATTATGAAAATCTACCAGCGCATAGGATTTGTATATGTTGTATCAGGAATATCTGTAGCTATACTGGTTATACTTGGACTGCTTTATATGGAAAAAAGCCGTGAGCAGTTTCAATATATTGAAGCGGTAGAACACACTTACCGGGTCCTTTCATCCATAGACTTTTGCGAAAAAATACTGATTGAAGCCGAAACAGCACAACGGGGCTACCTGCTTACCGGTGAAACAACTTACAGGGAAACATTGGAATTAATGATATCGCAGGTTGATTCTTCCCTCAAACTGGTAGGAGTATCTACGGCAGATAATAACGGGCAACGGATATATTTTTTTCAGTTAATTAAATTTGTTACCCTCCGTATCTCATTCCTGAAAGAAGATTTAATTTCAAATGGCAGGGCTATGCTTTATTTTGAAAATTTACGTAAAGGCGTTAATGCCATGGAGAATTGCAGGTTCTATATGAGAAAGATGAGAGCGTTGGAGGAGGGCGAGTTAAAGAAAAGGCTTGAACTGAAAAACAAATACCAGGGCTTGAACCTGACTTACTTTAAGGCTACATTTATTACTGCATGCCTGATATGTATCATTGCGATCGCAATTTTTTTCCGTGAGCTGAGGATGCGATTAACTATCCAACAGAATCTGCGCGCAAACATCAATGAACTGCATAACAGTAAAAAAGAATTGGAAGAGATCACTTTTGCTGCTTCCCACGATTTACAGGAGCCCATGCGAAAAGTAAGAATATTAAGCAACCTGATAACTAAAAAATTTGCCAATAAAATTCCCGAAGATGATCTGGAAGTGGTGTACCGGATTAATAAGGTAACCGAACAAATGCATGGCCTGTTAAATGACCTGGTGCTATATACTAACCTGCTAAATCCAAACGAAAAATATTCAGAAGTAAATTTGTATGATGCAGTTAAAGAAGCTTATAATAAAGTCTTTAAAAATACAAATGTTGTTTTCCAGATTTCGCCTGAAGTACCTGTTATTATAGGCTCATCCTACCAGGTGGGTATCATGTTAGTGCACATACTGGAGAATGCGTTAAAGTTTAAAGCACCTGAGCGGGAATTGAGTTTATCATTAACATACGAGTTGAAACCAATAAAGGAATCCAAATTTTTTTGGGAACACCTGCCTTCGGCCAAATATCACCAGGTTACCATTACGGATAACGGGATTGGTTTTGATGACCAGTATAATGAGAAGATTTTTGGATTGTTTCAGCGCCTTCATACCAACGCAGAATACCCGGGGAAGGTATTGGCTTGTCCATCGCAAGGCGGATAATGGCCAACCATAAAGGGTATATAATTTCCAGGGGTGAAAAAAAGAAAGGCGCAAGTTTTATCCCCATTTTCCAGCTGCCTGATTTAAGCAACATAATAAGCTACCTGGCCCCATCGTTATAATGTTTTTAATGGGATTAAGCTTACGCGATTTTAGTCATTATTGATCTTTATCACTTTCCTTTACCCGCTGATCGCCCCCGGAAGTTCCAATTTCGCGCGTATTGTGTAAAGGAGAAAGATCTTCACTCCTCCCTGGCTGCCGCTCCTTTTTTAAAGCTTCCTGCACCGAAGGATCTTTTTTCCCCTCTTTTAGCGTTTCATCTATTTCGTTTGTGTTATCCTCACCAGGTTGGGCGGAATTTGTGGATTTTGACATTTTCTGTTTTTTTTGGTATGCTTTTTACATATTTAACAAAATAACATGCCAAATACCCGGATGATGTTCCTGATTAGTCAAAGTTGGTTTGAGTTTTAGTTTATTGAGATAGTAATTTTCCCATTTCTTTATTTTTATTTACCTTATCATTGTAGAATTCCTGGAAAAATTTCGATCCATCGGCCCGGCGTTATATTTACAAAATTTGAAACTAATGAAAAAGCGTTTTATTTTAATAGCTGAGGACGACGCGGACGACAGGTATCTTCTTAAGACAGCATTACTCGAGGCAGGAATCACAGAAGAAGTTAAGTATGTTGAAAACGGGGTGGAGGTAATTGATTACCTGTCTTCCATAAGTCAGGAGGAAGGAGAAATCAATTATCCAAAATTCATTTTACTTGATCTGAATATGCCGAAAATGGACGGCAGGGAAGTTTTGAGAATGATGAAAACAAATGAATCATACCGTAAAATACCCGTGATCGTCTTTAGCACTACAAAAAACCAGTTGGAAGTAAAACGTTGTTACGACCTGGGTGCCAATACTTATATTGTAAAGCCGGTAAGTTATGATACATTGGTAGCAACCATCAGGGAAATATGCACTTACTGGTTCAATACCGCCACCCTTATTGATGTTCATTAATTTTCCCCTGCAAAATACCCGTCTCGTCTTCCTAAGCAGGTATCTAAATTATTACGCTCTGCAAGTTTATCAGCATTTCCGGGGTCAAATGGGCAATGACTTCCTCAAACCCCGGGATGTAACTAATTCTCCATACTGCCAATTAAAAAGGGGTACAATAAATAATTAGCGATTCACATACCTTGCATTAATTAATTCAACCTTTGGTAGTTATTACCGACATTTGCTTACCGGTTAATAATGGAAGCGGAATATGTGCTGACTGAAGTTTTGATACAACATAATACCTTTTACCGCCGGAGCTGAAAATACTATCAACTCAACACTTTTTCCTTGAAGAGTACGAAACAAAAAATTTTTAAAACCCTCAAAATTGTTGT
>JBBJMD010000118.1:0-12844 GCA_037719925.1 Ferruginibacter sp. | reverse complement strand
ATTTTTCCCGCGCCTTTTTCGGACTGGGTGGCCTTTATTCCACCGATCACCCGGCACGAAATCATACAGCCGGTGAAGCTTGGAAACTCGGAGATAATCATACTATCCAGCGGGTCGCCGTCTTCCCCCATTGTTTCAGGAATAAAACCGAAATCATAAGGAAAAACCATACCGGCAGGCAATATTTTTGTGAGCCGGAAAAACTTCGTAGTTGAATCATAAGTATATTTCTGGGCACTTCCTTTTGGCGTTTCGATCACAACATCAATTATTTCCGTATAGCTTTTGTAATTATATCAAAAAACCAAGCCATGATGTATACACCTTTTAGTATTACCAATGTTTATTCAAATTATCCAGGGCGCTGGCATATTTATTGTCCGGAGGGATAACATCCTTCAACCTTATTTATCTTATATGCAAAAAGCAAACCCCAAGAAAAAATTACGCACAACGCAACAGCAATCCCGGCCCGGACTTGAACATAAAATGCAACCCTTACCCGTTACCGATAGTATTGAAATAAAAGGTAGTAATAAATTGAAAGGAAAAATAGCCCTGATCACGGGAGGAGATAGTGGGATAGGAAAGGCTGTAGCCATTTTATTTGCCAAGGAAGGCGCGGATATATCCATTGTTTATCTTAATGAACATGAAGATGCCCGCGAAACACAAAAAATAATAATGGAGGAATATAAAAGGAATTGCCTCCTCATTCCGGGAGATATATCCAAAGAAAAATTTTGCCAGAAAGCTGTTTCAAAAACCATCAAAGAATTCGGCAGAATTGATATCCTGGTTAATAATGCCGCTATCCATTATGAAAGTAAAGACCTCGGTGCGATCTCGACGGATCAGTTGATAAAAACATTTTCTACCAATATTTTCGCTATTTTCTGGATAACCAAATTTGCTTTGCCCTTTATGAAAAAAGGTAGCGCGGTTATTAATTCAACGTCAGTAACGGCCTATAGGGGAAGCCCGGAATTAATGGATTATGCAGCTACTAAAGGTGCTATCGTATCTTTTACCAGGAGCCTTGCTTCCAACCTGGTTGAAAAAGGTATCCGGGTTAACGCAGTGGCCCCCGGACCAATATGGACGCCCCTCATCGCCGCTAGTTTTAAACCGGAAAAAGTTGCCAAACACGGCAGTGATGTGCCCATGAAAAGAGCCGGTGAGCCGGTAGAAGTGGCCCCCAGTTATTTATTCCTTGCGAGTTCAGATGCTTCTTATATTACAGGCCAGGTATTACATCCAAATGGGGGAGAGATCGTAAATGGTTAATTGAAAGGCAATGAATATCGCTGTACTTTTTTAAAAACATTTGTATTCCATTTGTTCCCTGGTTACCTATATCATTTATTATAGATACTGAAAAATGTTTGCTTCATCCACCGCACCAATCAATTTATTATCTCTGGATCAACAAATATTGATTCAGTTTGCGTTATCCCATCAGTTTTTTTTCTAAAACAACATACCACCTCTAATAACATCACAAGCGGTATCCGCTAACTCCCCATTGGTAAACGCCGGCATATGTAAATGTGCATGGTGTTAAATACACTATCCTTCCTGTGTACATATTCCGACTGGATGAAAACACCTTTAACTTATATGGATAAATACCAGCATTGTTGAGCGCAGGTAGAGAGCAGGGCCGGGCACACGATTATTTATCCCTTCTTTTTTATAATTTCTCTTTACTTTTACCACCCCTTCAAAAAATCAGACTAATCGTAAGAAATACATAAAACTTATCCAATGGCCGATAATATGAACAAGGGTGAAAATACCCTTGCTGGCACTCCGCCCGTTGAACACGGCGATTCCGCCCTGTTAGCCACTGAAAGCGGCACCTATAAAAAAAAGTATCCCCGTCAAAAACCCCGGCAAATCGTTAGCGCTCAAAATGATGAGCTGGATACCCGTGATCTGTTACAGGTATTAACGGATGTCAAAAATGGGAATTTCAGTGTACGCATGCCGATCGACCAGGTTGGATTGAGTGGAAAAATTTGCGATACCCTCAATGAAATTATTTCCCTTAATGAGAAGATGATGCTTGAATTCACGCGGGCGGGAAATACCATCGGCAAACAAGGTAAGCTCACCCAGCGTTTCGAAGTACCGAGTGCCAAAGGCTCCTGGAGCACGGGTGTTGATTCTCTGAATACCCTTATCTCCGACCTGGTGCATCCCACCATTGAAATCGCGCATGTTATCAGCTCCGTTGCCAAAGGAAACCTGTCGCAGGAAATGCCGTTGGAAATAGGCGGCCATACTTTACAGGGCGAGTTTTCAAGGATCGCGAAGGAAGTTAATGACATGGTAAAGCAGCTGAACCTGTTCTCCATGGAGGTAACACGTGTGGCGCGTGAAGTAGGATCGGAAGGAAAGTTGGGCGGGCAGGCCAAAGTAAAAGGGGTAGGGGGCGTTTGGAAAGATTTAACGGATTCCGTAAACCAGATGGGTAGTAACCTTACGGCCCAGGTGAGAAATATCGCTGAAGTAACTACTGCCGTTGCTAAAGGGGACCTTTCAAAGAAAATAACTGTTGATGTAAAAGGAGAGATATTGGAATTGAAGAACACCATTAACACCATGGTGGACCAGCTTAATTCATTCTCATCAGAGGTAACACGTGTGGCGCTTGAAGTTGGTACCGAGGGAAAACTGGGTGGCCAGGCGCAGGTAAAAGGCGTAGCAGGTACCTGGAAAGACCTTACCGATTCTGTAAATCAAATGGCGAGTAACCTTACCGGGCAGGTGAGGAATATTGCCGAGGTTACAACTGCCTTTGCCAAAGGCGACCTCTCCCGCCAGATCACCGTGGATGTAAAAGGGGAGATACTCGAATTAAAAAACACCATTAACACCATGGTGGATCAGTTGAATTCATTTTCGGGGAAGTAACAAGGGTGGCGCGCGAAGTAGGATCAGAGGGAAAATTAGGTGGACAAGCAAAAGTAAAAGGGGTGGGCGGCGTTTGGAAAGATCTCACTGATAGTGTGAACCAGATGGCCAGTAACCTGACAGGGCAGGTGCGTAATATCGCGGAAGTTACAACCGCCGTGGCCAAAGGGGATTTGTCGAGAAAGATCACCGTGGATGTTAAAGGCGAAATACTGGAATTAAAAAATACCATCAATACGATGGTTGATCAGTTAAATTCATTTTCCTCGGAGGTAACGCGTGTGGCACTGGAAGTGGGCACGGAAGGTAAGTTGGGGGGACAGGCACAGGTAAAAGGTGTGGCAGGTACCTGGAAAGACCTTACGGATAGTGTGAACGGGATGGCCAGCAGCTTAACAGGACAGGTGCGAAATATCGCCGAAGTTACAACGGCCGTTGCCAAAGGTGATCTTTCCCGTAAAATAACCGTGGATGTAAAAGGGGAAATTCTCGAATTGAAAAATACCATTAATACGATGGTTGACCAGTTAAATTCTTTTGGGTCTGAAGTAACCAGGGTGGCCAGGGAAGTAGGATCGGAAGGAAGGCTCGGTGGACAGGCAGATGTGCCCGGAGTGGGCGGCACCTGGAAGGACCTTACGGATTCGGTAAATATCATGGCGGGTAACCTTACCTCACAGGTGAGGAATATTGCTGAAGTAACCACCGCTGTGGCTACAGGTGACCTCTCAAGAAAAATAGATGTGGATGTAAAAGGGGAGATCCTGGAATTAAAAAATACCATCAACACCATGGTGGACCAGTTGAGGGGATTTGCATCCGAAGTAACCCGCGTGGCAAGAGAAGTAGGCTCCGAAGGTAAACTCGGCGGACAGGCCACGGTGGAAGGCGTAGGGGGTGTTTGGAAGGACCTTACCGATTCTGTGAATGGAATGGCTTCCAACCTCACCGGCCAGGTACGGAATATTGCGGAGGTTACTACCGCTGTGGCAAAAGGTGATCTTTCAAGGAAAATTACAGTGGATGTAAAAGGTGAGATACTGGAATTAAAGAATACCATCAATACGATGGTGGACCAGCTTAATTCATTCGGGTCGGAAGTAACACGGGTAGCCCGTGAGGTAGGCTCCGAAGGTAAACTGGGCGGGCAGGCAGATGTACCCGGGGTTGCCGGCACCTGGAAGGATCTTACAGACAGCGTTAATAAGATGGCCAGTAACCTGACCTCCCAGGTAAGAAATATTGCAGAGGTAACTACTGCCGTGGCCAATGGCGACTTGTCGAGGAAGATCGGCGTGGATGTAAAAGGAGAAATACTTGAACTTAAAAACACCATTAATACGATGGTGGATCAGTTGAGGGGATTCGCATCTGAAGTAACCCGGGTGGCCCGGGAAGTAGGCACTGAAGGTAAATTGGGCGGGCAGGCAAATGTACCAGGTGTAGCCGGTACCTGGAAGGACCTTACCGATTCTGTAAACCAGATGGCGGGCAACCTTACGGCACAGGTGCGGAATATTGCCGAGGTAGCCATCGCTGTAGCTAACGGCGATATGTCAAAA
The DNA here is from genome assembly GCA_037719925.1 of Ferruginibacter sp. Taxonomy (GTDB): domain Bacteria; phylum Bacteroidota; class Bacteroidia; order Chitinophagales; family Chitinophagaceae; genus Ferruginibacter. The sequence goes on along the minus strand of JBBJMD010000118.1, from coordinate 8,363 downwards.
AAGATCACCGTGGATGTTCGTGGGGAGATCCTGCAGTTAAAAGAAACGCTCAATACAATGGTTGACCAGTTACGGGCCTTTGCATCGGAAGTAACGCGCGTGGCCCGTGAGGTGGGAACAGATGGTAAACTTGGCGGGCAGGCATTTGTGCCCGGTGTAGCTGGCACCTGGAAAGACCTCACCGATTCCGTTAACCAAATGACCGGTAACCTTACCGCCCAGGTGAGGAATATTGCTGAAGTGACTAAAGCGGTAGCAAGCGGTGACCTGTCAAAAACTGTGGCCATCGATGTTAAAGGGGAGATACTCGATCTTAAAAACACCATCAATACAATGGTGGAACAATTGAATTCATTTGCATTCGAGGTTACCCGGGTGGCGCGCGAAGTTGGTACGGAAGGCAAATTAGGCGGGCAGGCTGAAGTTAGGGGTGTCGGGGGTACCTGGAAAGACCTCACCGATAGTGTGAATATGATGGCCTCGAACCTCACGAACCAGGTGCGGGGAATCGCCAAGGTAGTAACCGCGGTTGCTACAGGTAACCTGAAACAAAAACTAGCCATCGTTTCACGGGGTGAAGTTGCACAACTGATTGATACGATCAATGAAATGATCGATACACTCGCCTTATTTGCCGACCAGGTGACAACGGTTGCCAGGGAAGTAGGGGTGGATGGGCGGCTCGGAGGGCAGGCCTCTGTTCCGGGCGCTTCGGGTATATGGAAAAACCTTACAGAAAATGTAAATCAGCTTGCGCAAAACCTTACTACACAGGTGCGTTCCATTTCTGAAGTTGCCTCGGCGGTTACAAAAGGTGACCTTACGCGTACGATCCGGGTGGAAGCCAAGGGTGAAGTAGAAGCATTGAAAGATACCATTAACCAGATGATCGCCAATCTTAAAGAAACTACGCTCCGCAACCAGGAGCAGGACTGGCTGAAATCTAACCTTGCGAAATTTACTCAAATGCTGCAGGGGCAAAAAGACCTCAAAACTGTAACACAGCGTATCCTGTCGGAATTGGCGCAGGTAGTTACTGCACATCACGGAGCTTTCTTTATCCTTAAACAAAATGAAGATACCCAGGTAGTAAAATTTTTCGGCTTACGGGTACAGATCGGATAAAAATATTCCTACAGAATTTAAAATTGGAGAAGGATTGGTAGGGCAGGTTGCTTTTGAAAAGGAAAGGATCATCCTTTCAAATGTGCCCGGTAATTATATCAAAATAAGTTCAAGCCTGGGCAGGGCTAAACCTACCAACCTTATCATTTTACCTGTTTTATTTGAGAACAAGGTAAAAGCCGTTATTGAGCTGGCATCCCTGGATACATTTAGTGAAACTCATATCGACTTCCTGGAACAGCTTACTGAAAGTATCGGTATCGTAATTAATACAATTGAGGCCAATTCCCGTACGGAAGAACTGCTGGCACAATCGCAGTCCCTGGCGGGTGAATTAAAGATCCAGCAGGAAGAACTGAGCCGTACCAATGATGAATTGCAGGATAAGGCCCTGTTGCTGGTGAAGCAAAAAAATGAGGTGGAAGATAAAAACAGGGAAGTAGAGGAAGCGAGGAAGTCGCTGGAGGAAAAAGCGGAACAACTAACGCTTACTTCAAAATATAAATCCGAATTCCTGGCAAACATGTCGCACGAACTCCGGACACCGCTGAACAGTTTGCTGATACTGGCACAGCAATTATATGAGAATGCGGAAGGCAACCTGAATGATAAGCAGATTCGCTATGCGAAAACAATACATTCCTGCGGGGATGACCTTATACAGTTAATCAACGATATCCTGGATCTTTCCAAGATTGAATCTGGATTTATTACCGCCAATATTTCTACAGTGCGCTTTGCAGAAATCGCAGCATTTGTTGAAACCACTTTCAAGCCGATCTCCGAAGCACGGCATTTACGCTTTACAATTGAAACGGATGCAACCTTACCGGCTTCAATGGAAACAGATGTGCAGCGCCTCAACCAGGTACTTAAAAATCTCTTATCCAACTCGTTCAAATTTACAGAAAAAGGCGAAGTGAAACTGGGGATATATGAAGCACAAAAAAACTGGAAAACCACTAATCCCAATTTAGACAATGCGAAAAAGGTAGTAGCCTTTGCAATCAGCGATACCGGGATCGGTATCCCGCAGGAAAAACAAAATATCATCTTTGAGGCATTTCAGCAGGCAGAAGGTTCCACCAGTCGCAAGTACGGCGGAACCGGCCTCGGGTTGTCGATCAGCCGCGGCCTCGCGGAACTGTTGGGTGGTACTATCGAACTGGAAAGTAATTTGTCGCAGGGGAGCACCTTTACCTTGTACCTTCCGGTTGTAGACAGCATTTCAGGTGCTGTTACAAAATCTTCGTCGGAAAATATGCCTTACCAGCATTACGAGTTAGGCGCAGACCCCAGTGAAATAGATTCCCTCTTAAATTCTATCCGCGTTACCAATGAAGCAGGAGAATCCAAAAACCTTGCGATAGTAAACGAAATGATCAATGAATCCGGCGATGACCGGACAAATATTCAACCCGGTGATAAAATAGTATTGATAGTGGAGGATGACCTTCGCTTCGGAAAGATCATCGTGGAAAAGGCTCATGAAAATAATCTCAAAGCCATAGTAGCGGTAAGTTATATTGAAGTCTTCGATTTTATAAACAGGTTTACTCCGATAGCGATTACACTCGATGTAAAACTGCCTGATACAAGCGGCTGGAAGGTGCTTGATCTGTTAAGGAATGACCTTAATTACAGGCATATCCCGATTCACCTGATCTCCGGAGAAGAAAACAATTCTCTTGCGCTCAAACGTGGTGCCCGCAGCTTCCTGCTGAAGCCCCTCGACAACAATGCGCTTATTGAATTATTCGATGACATAATCTCCTTTCATAAAAAAGTCGTTAAAAGGATACTGGTGGTGGAGGATAATGAATTGGAATCTTCACAGATCGCAAAAATCCTGGGAAGTGAAACGATGAAAGTGGATATTGCCGGCACCGGTAAAAAAGCACTCGAACAAATAAATAACGTTGGCTACGATTGCATCATCCTTGATTATACCTTGCCCGATATACATGGTGAGGATCTTGTCGGCAAAGTGGCCGAAAACAAGCAAAAGCTTACACCGGTCATTGTTTATTCTGCCCGGGATTTTAATAAAAAGGAACAGGTGCTATTGAGCCGGGCATCCAATACTGTTTTGCTGAAAGGGGTTAACTCCCTGGAACACTTGCTGGAGGAAACCATATTGCACCTTCACGTAAATCATAATGCGCTGGCCCCGGAAAAGCGCAGGATAATCGAAAATGTAAGAATAAAAGAAGATATTCTGACAGGTAAAAATATTCTCGTTGTTGATGATGATGTTCGGAATCTGTTCGCGCTAACAACTGTATTTGAACGGTATAATATTAATGTAATAACAGCAGAGAGTGGCAAAGAAGCCATTGAGATCATTAACGACGATAAAATAAAAACAGATATGGTGCTGATGGATATCATGATGCCGGAAATGGACGGTTATGAAACTACGGAAAAGATAAGACGCGAACATAAAAACAGTACATTGCCGATCATTGCTGTTACCGCCAAGGCAATGAAGGGCGACCGGCAGAAATGTATTGAGGCCGGTGCCTCCGATTATATTACCAAACCGTTAAAAATTGATCAGTTGCTATCCCTGATGCGCGTTTGGTTCTATAAATAAATAATTAAAAAATTTAATTACTGCAATTTGATTGTGCACAGCGCCATAATCCGGCTGGCAGTATTTATTTGGAAGCAGCTAAAGGAAGAACACGCGGAGTTGTGTTGGAGGAAAGCAAAGTGAAAAACAGATGTTGCATTCTTATGATTAACACTATTAATTTTTATGCTATAAATCCCGAACTACACACATCACCGGAAATATGGATATATGAAAAATTAAATCTTATCCAAAAATTCTATTCACCATGCTGAAAAAAATTCTTTTAGTAGATGACCGGGAAGACAACCTGTTTTCAATGGAAACTATCCTTGAAGCTGATGGGTACTTTTTTGTAAAAGCAAATTCGGGCAGGCAGGCTTTAAAGGTATTACTGGCACAGATTGATTTTGCACTGATACTGATGGATGTAAAAATGCCCGGGTTGAATGGATTTGAGACTGCCGCATTGATCTATGAGCGGGAGAAATTGAAACATATTCCCATCATTTTCATCACGGCAAATACTTATGGAGAAGAAAATATTTTTAAGGGTTACCGCACGGGCGCTGTTGACTATATTTATAAACCCATCAATCCCGAATTGCTCCGGGCCAAAGTAAGTGTATTTGTGGATCTTTATGAAAAAAATCAGCAATTGCTTTTACACGAAAAAAAACTCATTGCCATTAATAAAAACCTTCAGAACGAGATCAATGACCGCAAAGTTTCTGAAGAAAAGATCATCCAGCTTAATAGACAATTATTAATTACGATTGATGGCCTTGAAAAGGCTAATAAAGAACTGGACAGGTTTGCTTTTATGGCCTCTCATGACCTGCAGGAGCCTTTAAGAAAAATACTTACGTTCAGCGACAGGTTGTACGTCCGGCATAAGGACCAGCTCAGCAACGACGGTTTGCTGAATATCAACCGTATTCAAAAAGCGGCAGGCAGGATGCAAGGGCTGATTAAAGATATCCTTACTTTTTCAAAACTTTCAGTTCAAAAAGATTCATTCGTAAAAGCCGACCTTAAAGTATTGGTGCAGGAAGTATTGGAAGACCTTCAGCTTACTGTCACGGAAAAACAAGCGCAGGTTGAACTGGGAGCCCTGCCAACATTGTTCGTAAACCCGGGCTTGATTAAGCCGCTTTTTGCCAACCTTATTTCCAACGCGCTTAAATATTCCAGGAAGAATGAACCCCCGGTTATAAAGATCTATCCAGGCAGCAGTCATCTTGAAAAGGGGTCTCCCAATTCCTCGGTTGCCAACTATTGCCGGATATACATAAAAGATAACGGGATCGGCTTTGATCAACAATATGCGGAGCAGATTTTCGAAATGTTTCAACGGCTTCATTCGGAAACCGATTATGAAGGTACTGGTATCGGGCTGGCCCTTTGTAAACGCATAGTTGAGAAGCACCGGGGGTTTATATCTGCCCTGAGCAAGATAAACGAAGGCACCACATTTATTGTGTCGCTGCCGGTACAACAGAACGAAGTGGAAAAATTCCGTGAGAATGCAGAAGTATAACTATGGCCGTGAACGCCCTTCAATCATTTCTTTCAGATATCTTGAAAGGCTGTTAAAATCAGAAGGCTTTATAAAAAAGTTGATTGCTCCAAGATTTTTACTTTGTTCGATAAACTCCTTTTCCGAAGATGTAGAATAAATGACTACCGGGATGTTTTTTAGAAAATCTATATCTTTAATTTCCGCCAGGCATTTAAGCCCGTTCATAATTGGCATGTTCAAATCGAGGAAAATATAATCCGGTACTTCAAAAAGTTCATTCTGCAAAAGGATCAATGCCTCCTTCCCGTTCCTGGCCATTATACATTTTATGTCCGGGTCTATTTCGTTGAGCGCCTCCGTAAATAGCATGCGGTCATCTTCATCATCAACAGCCAGGAAAAAAAGAGGGGCTTTTTTCATTAACATTGAAAGGAATAATACCTAAAGGTAATTCATAAAACCAATTTTCAATTAAATCTCCGGCATCGCTGCCTGTCATTTTATTTAGGGCAAGAGCAAGAATAAATTCCACCCCAGGTTAATAACCTGTAATATAGACGGTTTTCTACACACCCATATATACCTTTCCTACAGTTTTTGTTTTTTATAATATTAATCTTTACCTATTATGCGGCGTATCCTTTAAGCTGATCAACGATATCATTTCAACTACTAAACCGGTAACAGCCTTTTTTGCATATGATACTAATACCATGAACAATTTGCGGGCACTATTTTTTTTAATGTTCCAGGCTTGCTGTTTTTTTGCCTACCCGCAAAATCAACAGGTTCAGTTTGATCATATTGGCACCGCTGAAGGACTCTCCCAAAGTACTGTCAACTGTATAATCAGGGACAGTCGGGGTTTCATGTGGTTTGGCACCAAGGATGGGTTAAATAAATACGACGGCTATAGATTTACTGTATTTAAAACTGATGCAAAAAACCACAACACCATTCCCAATAATTATGTGATGGACATGGTTGAAGCTAAAAATGGCGACATCTGGGTAGCCACACTCGCCGGAGGCATTTGCCGTTATGACCGTAACAAGGAACTCTTCACCAGGTTCAGGCACAATCCGAAGAATACTAACAGCCTCTGCAGCGATGTTGTTCATAGCATAATGGAAGATTCGCAGGGCAAGTTGTGGATAGGAACAAAGGCCGGGCTCGATCTCCTTGATCCCGTTACCAACAAATTTGAGCATTTTACGAATATCCCCGGAAATCTTAACAGTTTGAGTAATTCACATGTGAACTCTGTTTTTGAGACGGATCAGGATGAGCTCTGGATCGGCACCTTCGGCGGAGGGATCAACTTATTTAACCGGAATAATAAAACGTTTACACGTTTCCGGCACGATGAAAATAATAACCAGTCTATCGGCACGGATAATATTAATGCCATTTTTGAAGACAGCAAACATCGTTTGTGGGTAAGCACGGATGGAGCGGGTATGGACCTTTTTGACCGGGCAACTGGTAAGTTCAAACATTTTAAGCACGATGAAAATAATACCAATTCTATATCCTCTGATATTGTATATACAATAAAGGAAGATGCTGAAAATAACCTGTGGATCGGCACCGAGAGTGGCGGCTTATCTATCTTTAATTATGCCGCCGGTAAATTCACAACCCTTACCCATGACGAAATCGACAGAAGCAGTATAGGAAGTATATCTATTTATTCCATCTACAGGGATAATGAGAACAACATGTGGCTGGGTAATTTTACGGACGGGATCGATATCGCAAACAGCGATAAGCGAAAGTTTGCGCATTTCAGGCACACCCTGCAAAAAAATAGCCTCAGTAAAAACCAGGTATGGGCTATCATGGAGGATAGGAGAAAAAATATTTGGATAGGTACAGATGGGGGCGGTTTAAATTTATTTGATCCGAAAAGCAACAATTTTACTCATTTCCGCCATGAAAAAAATAATCAGCAGAGTATTTGCGGCGATTATGTTTTAAGCTTATGTGAAGATAGCCAAGGTAAAATCTGGATGGGCACCTGGACCCAGGGGATAACCGTTTTTGACCCTGTTCGTAATACCTTTAAACATTTCAGGAATGATCCCGCTGATAGCTCAAGTCTGAGCAATAACAATGTAATGTCCATATATGAAGACAAGGATAATATTATATGGATAGGAACATACGGAGGATTAGAAAGCTTCAATCCAGGCAAAGGTACCTTTACGCATTATCAATATGATATAAACCGTAGTGATGGCATCTCAGGTAATTTTGTTTCAAGTACCCTCGAAGACAGTGACGGCCTGATATGGGTAGGCACTGATGGTGCGGGTTTAAATCTTTTCAATAAAAAAACAAATACGTTTTACCAATTTTTACATGAGGATTTAAAAAACAGCATCAGTGATAATACGCTGAGCTCACTTTTTGAAGACGGTAATAAAAATTTATGGATCGGCACCAACTCAGGTTTGAACAGGTATAATAAAAAAACCAACTTGTTCAGTGTCTACACAATGGCAGACGGCCTCCCCAGCAATTTCATTCAAGGTATTCTCGAAGACGGTGAAAAAAATCTTTGGATCAGCACCAACTACGGGCTTTCGTGTTTTAATCCTGCAACGAATAAATTTAAAAATTATACCGTTGCAGATGGCTTACAGTCAAACGAGTTCTATGACCAGGCTTTTTGCAAGAGCAGCACCGGGGTGATGTATTTTGGAGGCAACAATGGGTTCAACCAGTTCTTTCCCAACAGTATCCGATCCATAGCTTTTGAATCTCCGCTGGTAATTACAAATTTCAAGATATTCAATAAAGAAGTGCCTATTGCAACCGGTCCAAATGACCCGTCACCCTTATCGCGTAGTATCAGCGAGACGAAGGCCATTGAGTTACCCTACTCAAGTACAGTTTTTTCATTTGAATTTGCAACGCTTAGTTATACCAGGGGGGGAGAACACTACCAATATACCCTCGAAAATTTTGACAAGCAATGGAATGATGCAGGAACCTCCCGCATGGCAACTTATACCAATCTCGATCCCGGAAAATACATTTTTAAAGTACGCGGAGTTAATAGTGAAGGCAAATGGTCGCCGAATATAACGAGTATTCACCTTACCATCAAACCGCCATTCTGGATGACCTGGTGGT
>JBBJMD010000323.1:0-3040 GCA_037719925.1 Ferruginibacter sp. | reverse complement strand
ATATCGAATGGTATTTTATCACCCGGCTTGTAAGCGTCAAAATCAATATTGCGGGCATAATAAATGGCGCTGATGACATCCTGTATGCAATGAGGCGTTTTAAATACGCCCTTCGTGCTGATGGCAGTACCGGCTGAATGATTAAAAGTTACGTTGTTATAAATTTTGTACCCGCCTTCATCTACATTGCGTATAAATTTTAAAGGAAGCATACTGGCCGTATCGATATAAGTTTCATAACGATCCCTTACCTTGAAGAAGTTATCAAAGAAAGAATAAGTTTTGCCTTCTCCAACGCAATGATAAACAGCCTTACCGTTAAATCTTTCCAGCACAGATGTAAAAGTTGCTTCACCTGCACCAATATACAGGCCCAATGAATTATAAAATACCTTCATGGTGATGGTTTCGCCTTCCTTGAATGCCTTATTTTTTATACCACAGAAGATTTCTGTCTGCGCTTTAGGTTTATAAGTGTCCTCCGAGAAAATTAACAGTAAAAAAATGCCCGCCTTAATTATTATATTCATTTTTCTTTAACAATTTTGATACTTAAGATCAATAAACTTCCAATAACCGCAGGTATCACAAGGTTAATGAGCCAGATGGCGAAAGATGCCGTTCCTACACCTAATTCATTTGCGGTATGTAATTTTAAAATTACCCAGCTTGCCGTTACCCTCACAGGTAATTCTATAAACCCTATTGATGGCGCGACGGCCATCACAAGGTAAAATACCGTTATCAGCCAAAAACACAGCCACACCGGTATTTCAACCTGCATTACCTGCAGCATCAGCACGTATTGCAAAACAAATACCAGGTAGCGGACAAAGGATAAAAATAAGATCTGTACCAGGTGGTAATCGTTGAACTCATCCAACACCCTGATATGGTTTACTATTTTTTGCAGGGAAGGCAGCCTTTCCATTGTTCGCACCAACCAGCCCAGGCGTAAATAAAACAACAGCAGTACCAACGTTAACCCGATACTGAGGTAAATTAAAACATCTCCCCAAAATACAGGTAAAACAGCAACCCCACCCTGATTATTGTGTGAAAGGTACCTTAAATATAATAACCCGGTGCAACCCATCACCATTGTGATCAGCAGCTGGCTTATACTTCCGACAAGGCTGAGCGAGATTGCTTTTACCTTTTTTTCATCTTCCACATATAGAATCCTTCCGCCATACTCCCCAATACGGTTAGGGGTAAGCATTGTTACACTGCAACCTGTTAATACTGATTTAAAGGCCCGGAGGAAAGAAAATCGCTGCAAGTGACTGATCAGTAACTGCCATTTTTTTGATTCTATCCCCCAGTTGACGAACAGTAACAACATAACAAGCCACAATTTCCAGTTTTTCCAGCCTACCCTGATTTGTTCCCATCTTTGCTGCAGATCTGGTTGATTGGATATTTGCTTGTAAAGACTCCACGAGATTACCAGGAACAACGCGGGGCCAAAAAAATAGTTGATAAATATCTTAATACTTTTACTCAAGCGCTTCGTTTAATTTGTCCCGGCTCCCCTTGGGGGTGCGGAAGATTATGTTTACTTACTTTTGTCATCAACATGTTACGCTTTCCCAGGACTGCCGGCAATTCGGCATTATAGGTGAGTTATTGAGATTACGGTAACGTCACCCTGCTTCAGCGCTGGTTTCAAGTACAAGTATAGTTTAAATATTCAGTTTATCAATCAACCCCGATTTTCATTGCAAAAGAAATCAAAAATCATTTTAGGCATAGATCCGGGTACGGTGGTAATGGGTTATGGCCTTATAGAAATCAGCGGAAACACGATAAAATTGCTCGAATTCGATGTATTAAAGCCTGGTAAAGTTGAAGACCCCTACAGAAAATTACAGCTCATTTACAATACCGTTAGTGGGCTCATCATAAAATATAAGCCGGATGTATTTGCTGTGGAAGCCCCCTTTTTTGGGAAAAATGTACAGAGTATGTTAAAACTTGGCCGTGCACAGGGTGTGGCCATAGCAGCTGCTATGAGGCATGGACTGGATGTAACGGAATATTCACCTAAAAAAGTGAAGCAGTCTATTACCGGCAATGGTAATGCAAGTAAAGAACAGGTGTTAAAAATGTTGCAGCGCCTTTTAGATTTCAAAGACGACCCAAAATCTTATGATGCTTCTGATGCATTGGCGGTAGCGGTTTGCCACTATTTCCAGGAAAAGACATTGGTTGGTGCGCCGGGTACAAAAGTCAATGGTTGGGATGAATTTTTAAAAAAGAATCCCGGAAGACTGAAGGGGTAAAGCTGAAAAGATTACAGGTTAAAGTCCATAAACTGTTAATTGTTGTGTATCATTCACTCCCAAGTGCAAGCACGATATGGTTTTGGATTTCAATTAATTCATCTGAGGCCAGGTTCATTTTTTGCCGGGTGAAATTCAGGTCATCGGCTGAGTTAATCGGAACGAGATGCAGATGGGCATGGGGCACCTCCATTCCCATTACTGTAATCCCGCACCTGTTACAATCAAATGATTTTTCGATTGCCCGGGCTACCGGCTTTGCGAACAATAGGATTTCACTTAAATAATCATCAGGCATATCAAAAAATTTATCCGTTTCTATTTTAGGCACTACCAACACATGCCCGCGCACAATCGGCGAAATATCCAGGAAAGCGAAAAACTTTTCATTTTCCGTAATTCGGTAAGACGGCACCTGGCCCGCAATTATTTTTGAAAAAATGGTCATATAATTAATTTCAATAAAAATACGAACAAAAAACCCGTTTGTCATTGGCAAACGGGCGGCTACATTTTAAAGATTTTTTATAAAGTAATGTTTTCTATTTTAAACTTTAATACACCGGCAGGAACCTCCACTTCTGTAACATCCCCGATAGCTTTGCCTAACAATCCTTTACCAATTGGCGAGGTTACTGATATTTTTCCAAGTTTAAGGTCTGCTTCTTTTTCAGAAACGATCTGGTAGGTAGCCTTCTTCTTTGTGCCCATATTCGTTACCGTTACCTTTGTAAGGATAGACACTTTAGAGGTAT
>JBBJMD010000322.1:0-3047 GCA_037719925.1 Ferruginibacter sp. | reverse complement strand
GGTATACTGGGGATAATAGTAGTGGATTTATTAAATCCCAACATGGTCCCTTCTTTACCTAATGTGATGGCAAAGGTTGCCGATGTTTTCTCCAGTAAAATCGATGCTGCGTCCTGTAAAGTTGACCCGCCGGTAATAAGCAGCGCTTCCTCATCGCTTAGCTTAAAAAAATGGCAGCATACTAAAAAATTCCATGACTGGTCTATAAAATTCTGCAAATCATTTTTAAAAAGCAATTGCCTGTAATTCGGATCAAAGCTGATAAATATATTTTTGAGTAGGGCGTTTTGTAACAGGTTCTGGTAGGCGCCCTGTAATGGCCCGGGCAGGAAAGCGGTGGCGGAGCCAAAATGAATAATGGAAATTTCGTCCAGGTCAATACGTTCTACTTCTTCGCGTGTTAACTGCCCGTCGGCTCCGCGGTTAAAATAAAAATCCCTTTCACCGTCTTCCATCAATGACACAAATGCAAAAGTCGTAAAGAACTTATTATCCTGCAGCATCCATTTGGTTGATACGCCAAAGTGCTGCATCTCTTCTACCAGTTGTTTGCCAAAAGGATCGGACCCTACTTTGGCAGCTAATTCCACGCTACCGCCAAGGGCTGCAATTGCAGCCGCAACATTGGTAGGGGCACCTCCTGTTTTCTTTAGGAAATTATTTCCTTCAGAAAGCGATTTGCCTTTATCAATGCAAATCATATCGATCAGGGCCTCGCCCACACAGAGAATTTTCATGTATTGAAAATATATTAAGGTTAACAGGATAATAAACCGTTACATGTGTCTTAAGTGAACAGGCTAGCCTGCTTCTTCCAAACGCTTCTTTAAGGCTACATAAATGCCATTTGTCCAGCCAAAACCGTCCTGCCCGGGGTACTCGCCGCCGCCCGCTGTTTTACTAAGATCTTCCACATTGTATTTTTCCATCAGCTTACCGGTTTCAAGAAATACTTTTTCATTTAATGAAAGCCAGCGTGTTGCGATTTCTTTTGCAAGTTCGTACTGTTCATAATTACTCAGGCCAATATAAGCTATCCATTGCAATGGTGCCCAGCCATTGGGGGCATCCCATTGCTGCCCGGTATGATTGGTGGTAGTTACGATGCCGCCATCTTTTAATAACTGCTCCCTTGTTACCCGCGCGACAAGCTTGGCCTGTGCAGGCGTGGCTATGTTTACAAACAAGGGGAACAAACCGGCGGCGGTAATATTGCTTTGCTGTTGTTGAGTCACCAGGTTATAATCACAAAAAAAACCTGTTTCATCATTCCAGCAGTATTTTTGAATTGCACCCCTTCTTTTAGCGGCTTTGATATCAAATTCCTTTGCTTTGACTTTATCCCCGGCCATTACATTTGTTTTTGAAATAGTTTGTTCCAGGAAAAATAGCAGGCTATTCAAATCTACCGGAACAATATCGGTTGTTTGTATCGTACTAATGTTTATTTCATCGGCAAACCAACGGCCGCTAAAATCCCATCCGCTTTCGGCGCCTGCCCTGAGGTGTGTAAATATTGTATCCTCCGGTTGCCGGCTCGTTTTACTGACATGTACGTCTTCTGCGTAACTCTCCTCTCTTGGCCGAGGGCAGTTATCGTAATACCTGTTTACCAACTCTCCTCCGGGCATTTTTACTGCCCTGTATTTACCTTCGCCAACAATTGCATCAGCAACGCCTTGTTGCCAGAAATCATATTCCTGTTCCAGTTCATTTTTATAATTTAAGTATATGGAATCATCACTTTTAATACCAGCAAGCAAGGTCACCATTAAAGCAAAAAAAGGTGGCTGGCTGCGGCTCAGGTAATACCGGCGATTGCCGTTTGGGATATGGCCGTAAGTACGGACGAGGAAGGCAAAATTATTGATCATGCTTTCGATAAGGTCTACCCGGTTGTGCTGCTGAAGGCCAAGCATGGTAAAATAAGAATCCCAGTAATAGATCTCGCGGAATCGCCCACCGGGAACGATATAGGTGAAAGGCAGGTTGATAAGGGAGCTAACTTCAGCCCCCGGCATGCGGGTAAGAAAATCCCAGAGACGCCGGATATTCTCTTCGACCGTCAGTTCCCTGATACTTTCGTAGGCGGCACCAAATACCGGGGGCATTATAAAATGATCATCAACAAAGGTTTTAAGATCAAACTGCTGGCTGTCCTTTTGAAACTGGAATTTTTCATCGATCTCTTCCAGGCTGAACTTTGGAATGCAATCCACGAAGGTTTTACTATCCGCCATTATTGAATTTAACTGAACAGCTTCGAAAACCTGCAGATCATATATTTCTTTTTTGGCCATAAATGCTGTTTAGTTAACGGGGAAAAAATACTTCGTCAATTGCAATTAATCAACTGCCACCTCGCCGCCGCCTTTGTTTTGTAACCTGTAAAAGAAAAATAAACAGATCATCAAAACCGCCATGGGTATCAAGGAAAAATAAAAAGCGTTGCCGCCACCGATATGCTTAAACAAATAACCTACGAGGCGCGAACCCAGCGTTCCCCCAATGGCGGAGAAAAAAACCAGCAGGGAAGCCATCGGGCTATGAAACATTTTTTCAGTAGCGCTCAATACAAACGAATTGATCAGCGGGTAAATAGGGGCAAGAAAAAAACCGATCAGGGGAAAAACAAAAGCGATAACAGGAATATCTCTCATAGCGTTGATCTCACCTGGCTTAATATGCCGGATCTGCGGCATTATAAAAATGACCATTAAAGCCGCGCCTAGCAGGCAAAAAGCCAACATATAGATCCACATTATCTTCTTAACAAGAATGGAAGAAATATACCTGCCAAGGGCTATGGACAACATCAGTATAACGGCCATGTATACACTCATTTTTTCCGGGAGGTGAAGCACCTTTTCATTAAAAGTAGGCAACCAGCTCATAATGCCCTGCTCCGTCATAACATACATAAAAGCGGCGATTGCAAAGAGCAGCACCAGGGGTCTTTTCAAAAGCCTGATCATTTCTATAAAATCTTTTTTTACACTTATACCGGGCACCTGGTATTTTATATTAAAATCTGAAAACAACAATAT
>JBBJMD010000321.1:0-3052 GCA_037719925.1 Ferruginibacter sp. | reverse complement strand
CCTATTTAAAATAATTTTATTAATATTTTTATTTAGAAAAGAGCTGACGTATTATTTAATTTTATCGAGGTATAATCTGCGATAATTTAAAGGATTGGTTTGGTACATCGTTTTGAAATGCCTGTTAAAGTTGGAGATGTTATTAAAACCACATTCGTAACAGACCGACACTATTGACATGTTTTTTTCAATCAGCAGTTTGGCGGCATGGTTTAAACGCAATTCAATTAAAAAAGCTGCAAATGTTTTTCTTGTCCGCTGCTTAAAATATCTTGAAAAAGCGTTTTCAGACATATTGGATACTTTGGCTGCACTAGACCGGTTAATATTAGCGCAAAAGTTTTTCAATAAAAAATCAAGTACCCTGCCCATTCGATCGCTTTCTTGTTCATTAATACCTCTGATACCGGCCTTTGATATAAACCGAAATTTTTTTATTTCCGAAATTACTTCCAGGATTTCCAATAATTTAAGGCATTTTTGTAATCCTTTTAAATTGGTCAGCTCGAATAATTGCTTACTTACCACTCCATTTGTATGCCCCGTAATTTCTATGCCCTGCAGGCTTTTTTTCAATAACTGTTTTACCTTTTTTAGCTCCGGCATCAAAAAGAAAACTTCACCAAAAGAAGCCTCTGAAAAATGCACTACAATTGATTTAGCACGCAGCGTGGATTTTGGGTCGTAATATTTGGCATCGTTCCGATAAAGGTGTGGTAGGTTGGAACCTAGCAATACCAGGTTACCCGGCTTAAAATTGGAAATGTTGTCACCGATAAAACGCTTGCCTGTGCTTTCTGTTACAAGAACGATTTCATACTCGGGATGAAAATGCCATGGAGTAGGATAGTAATTATATTCAAAGGAAACAACTACGAAACTTTCTTCCGATCCTTTTGGCAAAAACTCCAGAGCTGGTTTCATCTAAATAAATTGAATGTAAATCAGTGATGTTACAAAAGTATCATTTTATAATACAATCCTGGTATATTAACCCGTGGCCGCTATGTACTTTAGCATTTAAACAACGATCTAAGCGATGCCTATCACAATTAATTTTCAAATAATATGAGGTTTTTATTCATGTTCCTTTTTGGCGTAATCGTACCGGCCGGGTATGCCGGTCAAAACAGCCCGTCTCACCGATGGTCCTTAATGGTCCATCAATCCGGCAAGGAAGCAGTTGAAATTGTACAACTGCCTGCCGACCTATCAAAGCCCTTCAGCTATGCTAAAGATGAAAATGGCATTCACATTAGTTTTTCACTGGAACCAAAGGATAATTACACGGTATTCAAAGCAGTTGCCACTAAAGAAAATGGCCAGGCAAATCTTTATTTTTCCCTGCGAAATTTGTACACAAACCAACTGCCCTATAATTTTGACGGCGAAGTAAAGGCCCCGGAAATATATCGACAAAGCAGGCATGATGTAAATGCCTGGGTTGTAAAGGGAATAGCTGAACAAGCTGTTCCGGTGATTGCCTTAAAATATGATGGCGGTTTTGAGGTAGCTTTGAATGGCACTCCGGCTTTATATAATAATTTCACAAGCCAGGCATTTTATACGGGTCAAAAAATAGTAGAACTCGTTCGGGTGATAATGGCGAAAGCCCCGGATTGAAACCGGATACAGCGCAATTCCTTCATACGACGAATTACAATGCCGATAAAACACAACGCTTTGCCCCCGGAAAAGTTCTGCCTTTTTATCCGGCTGTTTTTTCCTCAAAACCACACTTGTTTGAAGGGATTATTTTTACCAGTAAAGCCAATAGTCAACAGCAATTAAGAAAAGACATCAACCAACTGGCAGCCCGGCATTTTTCCAACGGAAAATACAAGGACTACTTTGGGGCACTTTCCTTTACTACCGCCTACATGAACCTTCGGACCAATGAAACAGGAAAAAGTAAGTATTGGGTGGTTCCGTCAGTTGAGTATAACAATACACAATATTGCAGGGACGCATTTTGGCTGGCAACTATGTTGCCTCCCGGCATCGCTTCCGACTGCCTGAAAAATGAGCTGGATTCTGTAAATCAATATGCGGAATACCCGCTGATCACGATCATCTGGGCATACAAGGCATGGAAGGAAAAGAACGAGGTTGACAAGGATAAGTTACAGCAATATTTAAACGCCGTGGACGGGCATGCAAAGGATAATTATTATTACAGTTACAATAGCTACGACGGAAGGCTCGATTTTCAATATTGGAACGACCTGATAGCTTTTGACACTACTGATGTGGTAACCTATAACCAGGGGTTGTATGCACTGGCCATTGCGGCGGCAAAAGAAATGGGCCTTACAACCAGGTCTGACCCTGCTGCAGCATTGCAGCATTACCGGTCGATGTTCAATTCAGCATCAGGTTTCTATCCGATCAGCAAAAAGAAGAATTTCATACTGGGACCCGATCCGCTCGTACCCGATCTGCTATCGCAATTATATTTTAATAAAAAAATGCTGGACACAAAAAATGTAAAGCTTCATTACAACAGAATGATAAAATTTTCTAAAACAGACTATGGATTTAAAGTGGTCAGCTTACCCGACGGGAAATATCTGCCGGTCGCCATGTACAATGTGAAAGGTTATCTATCCCAGGTAACACGTGGTAATTTGCAGGATGGCCAGTATTGCAGGGGAGGCTCTTTTTTCCTTTATGACAATCTTTTTTTGATAGACGCTTACCTCCATGGAATAAAGGAAGCCGAAGGTGAATTGCTGAACCGCGTTGCAATAGACTTCACCTTGGGCGGCACTACCTACGAATGCTTGAATACCAAAACCGGGGAAGCCTGGAAACCAAACATGGGCTGGAATGTAGCCATTTATGCGATTTGGCGTAAACTGATAGATGAAGGGAAAGCCGATGGCAAGCTGTTGAAATACATCGATAGTATTTCAATTAAGCAATAACAATGAATTTGCTAAACAATTCCCAACAATAATAATTATACGAAAATTAGTTGTAGCTTTCTCGTACCATCACTAATCAGTCTATTCATATCGCTATTTGGGCCCAATTAAAAGCAGGCCACCGG
>JBBJMD010000320.1:0-3120 GCA_037719925.1 Ferruginibacter sp. | reverse complement strand
AGAAAATCCCGATCCCGCCGATAATAATGAAGGTTGCTTCCCATCCCCAGTTTAACCTGATCCAGGGTACACTAAGCGGAGCCAGTATCGCTCCTACATTTGCACCCGAATTAAAAATGCCCGTAGCAAATGAGCGTTCCTTCTTGGGGAAATATTCAGCAGTTGCTTTAATCGCCGCGGGAAAATTACCTGCTTCACCAACAGCAAGTAGTGCCCTTGAAACCATAAACCCTGCAACTGATACTGTAAAAACACTAATGCCGAGCCATCCCAAAACTGCAGTGGCGGCCTCCCCGATCGGGATCGCCATTGCATGGATTATAGCTGCTACGGACCAGATAATAATCGCGAGGGTATATCCTTTTTTTGTCCCTAATTTATCAATGATGCGTCCCGCAAATAACATGGAAAGCGCATACACAAATTGAAAAACCGAAGTGATATTGGCATAATCGGTGTTTGTCCATTTAAATAATTCTGAAAGGTGTGGCTGCAAAAGGCTCAACACCTGCCTGTCGAGGTAATTGACGGTTGTCGCAAAAAACAGCAGGCAGCATATCGTCCACCTGTAGGTACCGGTCTTTTCATGGCTCATATAGTGCGTGGTTATTTTTTAAGCTCCCCAATCATGGCCACTACATTTTTTGTAGCCTGAACCAGTTCATCATACTCTTTATTATCCAGGATCGATTTGGTAACCAGTTTGCTGCCCATACCTACTGCGCATACGCCTGATTTAAACCAGCCTTCAATATTTTCCCTGGTGGTGTCTACCCCGCCTGTGGGCATAAATAACAGTCCGGGGAACAACTCTTTTATAGCCTGCATGAAAGCCATTCCTATAATATTTCCAGGAAAAAGTTTAATCAGTTTAGCACCCAGGTTCTCCGCAGTGATCACTTCAGTAGGGGTCATACAACCAGGTACCCACAGCACATTGCTGGCATCGGCAACCCTGGCTACGGATTCCACCAGGCCGGGGCAAACAATGAAATCACATCCTGCATCAATAAATGTCTGCGCCATTTCGCCATTCTTGATGGTACCAATTCCGAGGTACATATCCTTAAACTCAATATCGCAGACCATGCGCATTGCCTTAAAGTTTGACAATGCAGCTTCACCCCGGTTGGTATATTCGATGGTTCGTATACCAGCACTGTACAATGCTTTCATAATGTCAATGCTAACCTGTGTATCCTTGTAAAAATAAAGCGGTAAAATTCCCTGTTGAGGTATAAGTGACAGCAATGTTTCTTTTTTCATATGAACATTTAATTTTTTATTAAGCAATGTTATTTGATTACGTGCATTATCCGTTTGTTTTATAAAAAACGGGGCAGGTAAATATTCGTCTAAATTACTTTTTTATCCTTGCTTCTTTCCAAATTTATAAGCACCTTTGGAAATAATATTATTAATTAATTTTATTCACTACCACTCATTTAAACCATTGCGTTCATGTCTAAAAAAGTTGTTACTCTTGGTGAAATAATGCTGCGTTTATCCACCCCTGAATATAAACGCTTTGTACAATCTGACTCATTTGATGTAACGTATGGCGGTGGCGAAGCCAATGTAGCTGCGGCTCTTTCCAATTATGGATTAAACGGCACGTTTGTTACAAAAGTACCCAACAACCCTATCGGCCAGTCTGCGATAAATCATTTACGCCGTTTTGGAGTAGACACACAATTTATAGTAAAAGGTGGCGACAGGCTAGGAATATATTTCCTGGAGACCGGCGCGTCCATGAGGGCGTCCCAGGTAATATATGACCGGTCCGGTGCCTCTATTGCTGAGATCGAGGTGGCCGAATTTGACTTTGATAAAATCCTGGAGGGAGCGGATTGGTTCCATACAACAGGTATTACACCGGCTTTAAGTGACAAAGCAGCTGCCGTTGCCGAGGCCGCTTTACAAGCCGCAAAAGCTAAAGGGATCACAACCAGTATTGATTTGAATTATCGAAAAAAATTATGGACCAAAGAAAAGGCAAGAGAGGTGATGACAAGGTTATGCCGGTATGTGGATGTTTGCATCGGCAATGAAGAAGATGCCGATACAACGCTTGGATTCAAAGCCGAGGGCACCGATGTAACAAAAGGAGAATTAAACCTGGAGGGATACAAAAGTGTTTTCCAACAGATGAAAGAGAAATTCGGTTTCAAATATATTGCCTCCACCCTAAGAGAAAGTTTTAGTGCGAGTGATAACGGCTGGAGCGCGCTGGTATATGATGGCAAGGAATTTTATCATACAAAAAATTACGAGGTCCGCATCGTAGATCGCGTAGGCAGCGGTGACAGTTTTGCCAGTGGATTTATTTTCGGGCTTGTTACCGGCATGCCGCTATCGGAAGCCGCCGAATTCGGTGTGGCAGCATCTGCGCTGAAGCACACCATTCCTGGCGATCTCAATCATGCTACCCTTTCAGAAGTAAAGGAATTAATGAAGGGCGATGGTAGTGGAAGGGTACAACGGTAGCGCACTTTATACAATTGCCTTACAACAAAAATTAAGATATGATCATCGATTCAATAGAAAATGCACAAAAATATACCGGGTTACATCCATATTTTGCAAAAGCCTTTGCCTATATCAGCCGGATGGATTTTGCAAACACCGAACCCGGAAAATATGATATCGACGGCGATAACCTCAGAGGCATTTTTTCCGGTAAACCAGGGATGTCTGCGGCTGAATCCATCTTAAAATTTGAATGCCATGATCAGCATATCGATATCCAGTTTTGCGTGAAAGGAAAAGAAACGATCGGCTGGAAGCCAAGAGCCAGCTGCCTTGCGCAAAAGGGTACCTATAACCCAGAAAAAGATGTATCCTATTACAATGATGTTCCGGATACTTATTTTAGTTTAACAGACGGTCAATTTGCCATCTTTTACCCGGAAGATGTACATGCCCCTATGATTGGCGAAGAAGTAATCAGGAAATTGGTAATTAAGGTTAAGATATAAAACCGTGCTGTTTCCGAATGCTTCCTTTTCAACAATCGTTTTAATTTAAGCGGTTTAAACCAGGGAATCCATATTTTAAAATAGCAACCGGAAATAGCCCTGAAAGGCGCAATAATAAAATTTATGTTGCATTCATCTCCTC